>JAAYZF010000130.1 GCA_012514975.1 bacterium | reverse complement strand
TACTGCCCGTGGTGGATTCAGGGCCACTGGCGCGTGGTGAACAACCCCAAAGTGCCCGGGTACGTCGGCAGCGGCAAACCGTTCTACTGGTGCAAGGACTTGCAGGAGCTTGCCAAGGGATGGTACCGCCAGATTCTTACCACGACGAATCCCTACACCGGCGTCGCTCTTGCCGACGACCCGGCGGTGAACATCATCGAGCTGCAGAACGAAGAGAACCTGTTTTTCCACGGGCTCAGCTCGAACTGCTGCGACGCCGTCCGCTGGCGCGAGCTGCGCGCGCAGTTCACCGCGTTCGTCCGCGGCAAACACGGCTCGCTCGACAATGCCGCCGCCGCATGGCAGCTCAGCGCGGTCGAGCGCACGAATGTCTTCGAGGGCGCCGGCGATGCCGCGATGCTCCGCCCCATCGAGTCGTGGTTCATGGTGCGCGAGGCGCTCAAATGGATGAGCCCCGCCATGAACCGCTATGCCGGCGACCTCATCGAGTTCGTCACGCAGCTCGAACGCGAGTACAACGGTGAAATCGCCCGGTTCATCAAGGAGGAGTGCGGCTACAAGGGACTCATCCTCGGGGGCGACTGGGCGCCGTGCGATGCGGCGCTGCTGAACGACCTTGCACGCTACGCCACCCTGCCGCCCGGCACCGACTGCATCGGGTATCATCAGTACTCGGCTTCCTTCCACCTCAACCCGCGCAACCGAAGCCTCTCCGGCTATCGCATCGGCCCGGGAGATTACTTCGCCGACGGGTCCGTGCTCGCCAATCCGCGCCTGATACCCACCAACTACAAGCGCATGAGGGCCGTGCCGATGATCTGCACCGAGATGGGGCTTCCCGGGCCCAACCGCTTCGCGCTCGAAGGCCAGCTTGCCGCCGCGGCATACGGATCGCTGCAGGATTTCGACCAGATCACATGGCTCCAGGTCGAATGGAACGGGTACGGCAACAACATGGGCGGCGGCACCATCAACAAGTTCAACCACAACTGGCCGCAGATCATGGGGCAGTTCCCCGGCGCGTCCCTGCTGTTCCGCAATGGCTGCGTGCGCGAAGCGCCGGTGGTCGTCTCGTATCAACGTCCTGTATCCTCCTATGCCGCCAAGCAATTCCCGCCAATCCTCGACATACAGAACGGCGACCCGCTCTACCATTTCGGCGACGACGAGAAAAAGACGGTCGACCCGGCCGGCGCACCGCTGCCCGGCGGCGCCGACCCGCTTGCGTTCCAGGTAGGCGCCATCGAGTACTCGATCGGCGAGCCCGCTGAAACGACGATCGATACCAACGTGCTCGAGTCGTGCATCAACCGCTCGAATAAGACCGTGCGCAGCATCACCGGCGAACTTGCCCTCGACTGGGGAAGGCAGCTTCTCACCATCAATACACCGTGCGCGCAGGGCGCAGTGGGACTGCTTGCCGCGGCAAAGAAGATCGAGCTGGCGGATGTCACCATTGACTGCCACAACGATCTCGCCGCCGTGCTCGTGATCTCGCTTGACGGCACGCCCCTGGCAAAAGCTCCGCGCATACTTGTCCAGGCAGTCACCGATGCGCATCTGTCCGGCTGGAACGCCCCCGTGCTGCCCGCGGGCACGATGGTCCAGGTCGCACAGGGCGGCAAAACGCAGACCATCGCGCTGCCGCCCGGCGCGCGCCGCATTGACAATATGGGCCACCAACCGTTCGAGATCGCGCGCGTGCATGGCACGATCACCTTCCGCACGCGTTCCGTCGTCAACGCGCAGCCGCTCGACCTCTACGGCTATCCGCAGGGCCCGCCGGCCGCGATTGCCGCCGGCGACGCCGGCGCGAGCGTGCCGCTGCCGGAAGACACGTACTTCACCATCGTGCGCTGAGCGACCAATGGATGAATTCACACGCGCCATCAGCTACTGGCGGCAGCCGTTCGAGACCGCGCTGAAGCAGCGGAGCCCGTACCGCTTTCCCGCCGGATTCCACGACGCTGCGCCGCGCGTGCCGTTCGACGATGCGCGCCTGCTGGCCGGCGATGTGTACCGCGCCTTCCTCGCCGTCTATCTCGACATGCAGGCAAAGCATGATCTCGAGGTACAGCCGCATGCCGCCACTGATTTCTGCTTCACCATGCGCAAAATGGAGCTCGCACTCGCCTTTCCCGACGCGCAGATTCGCGACTACGCCCTCTGCCTCATCATGCGCGAGCATCTCCGCACGTTCGGCACGTACGGCTGTGAGCCGCTTGCCGCATTGTTCCGCGCGCGGTGCACCGATGCGGCGCAGAGAGCGGAACTGCTTGGGCAGATTGACGGGGCCAGGCGGGCCAATGCCGGCCACCAGGTGTTCGCATACCGCGATACCGCCCGCGGCGTTCTCAACGCGCACGTGTTCATGCCTGCCGCAACGTCCGGCGCGCTGCGGCCCGCCATCTGTTTCCTCTTTGGCGGCGGGTGGTACGACGGCACTCCCGAGCAGTTCTTCCCATTCTGCCGGTTCTTCGCGGCCAGAGGCTTCGTCGCTGCGTCGTTCGAGTACCGCATAAAGGGCCGCTCGAACGACACGCCGCTCGATGGCCTCCACGATGCACGCGCCGCCATCCGCTGGCTCAGGGCTCATGCGGAGGAATGGGGCATCGACCCCGCGCGCGTCACCGCCGCGGGCTGGTCCGCCGGCGGCCATCTTGCCGCGTGTCTTGCCTGCATTGACGGCATCGAGGAGCCCTCCGCCGACACGCGTCTCAGCGCGCGGCCCGGGGCGACGGTGCTGATCGCGCCGTGCGTGGACCCGTTGCGCGACAACTGGTTCCATTATGTGCTGCGAGGCGCGTGCGACGACGTGCAGCTCTCGCCGCATCACCACATCCGCCAGGGAATGCCGCCGTGTCTCCTCTTCCTTGGCACCGCGGATGAGTTCATCCCTGTTGACAGCGTGCGCGCGTTCGCGCAGGCCATGAAAGAACATGGCAACACCTGCGATCTCGTGCTCGAACAGGGGCTCAAGCACGCAGACTTCATGAACGATGCGGCGTGCGAGCGCATCCATGCGTTTCTCTCACGGGAGAAAGTTGCATAAAACCGCGTGATTTCATATACTAATGCTTCTGTAAATGATACCCTGCAATTGACGGGGAACGCCAGATAACGCGAAGCAACGAGTGTTTGTTATGTATGAAGTGGGACAACTCAAGAAGGGCATGAAAGTCCAGATCGACGGCGAGCCGTACCTGATCACCGACTACGAGTTCGCCAAGCCGGGCAAAGGCCAGGCCATCTACCGCATGCGCATGAAGAACCTCATCACCGGCTCGAACCTCGACCGCTCGTACCGCTCAGGCGACAAGTTCGATGCCGCTGACACGGTGTCCAAGGCGATGGAATTCCTCTATGTCGACGGCCATCACTTCTGCTTCATGGACCCGGACACGTTCGAGAACTACCTTGCCGAAGACGAGGTGATGGGGGACAAGAAGTACTACCTCATGCCGAACATGAAGGTCGATGTCCTCCTGTTTGGCGAGCGGATCATCGACGTGCAGCTCCCGCCGTTCGTCGTGCTCAAGATCGTGCAGTCCGACCCCGGTGTGCGCGGCGACACGGCGACGAACGTGACCAAGCCCGCGAAGCTCGAGAACGGGCTCGAAGTGCAGGTGCCGCTGTTCATCAACGAAGGCGAGTGGATCAAGGTGGATACGCGCACCAGCGAATACGTCGAGCGCGTAAAGCGCTAACACGGCGGCATCCGTGCGCTCCCTGGCCGCAACGCATGAAATTCTCGAACGCCGCGCTCGGCTTCTGGGCGCGGTTCGTTCGTTCTTCGCCGCCGGCGGGTTCATGGAAGTCGAGACGCCATGCCTCGTTGACGAGCCGATCCCCGAGCGCTTCATCGACGCGCCGCCCGTGGGCGACCGCTACCTCGCCCCGTCGCCCGAAGTGCACATGAAGCAGCTTCTCGCCGCCGGTTTCGACAGGATATTCCAGGTGTCGAAATGTTTCCGGCTCGGCGAACGCGGCGCGCGCCACCTTCCCGAGTTCACCATGCTCGAATGGTACCGCACGG
Organism: bacterium; assembly: GCA_012514975.1. Classification (GTDB taxonomy): domain Bacteria; phylum Auribacterota; class UBA3054; order UBA3054; family JAAYZF01; genus JAAYZF01. Next base: position 42,006 of record JAAYZF010000130.1, on the reverse strand, counting down.
GCGCCGATTACCGCGATCTCGCCGCCGACGCGCACGGGCTGCTCAAGGCTGCCGCCGATGCGCTCGGCCTGCCCGAGCCGGCTTCCTGCCGCGGCAACACCGTCATGCTGCGCGGCATGCCGGAGTTCATCGCCGTTGACGACGCGTTCAGAACGCACGCCGGCATCGAGCTGGCTGACGAGCCGGACGCCTTCGTCTTTGATGCCGCGCTGGTCGAACGCGTCGAGCCGCGCCTTGGGCTCCGGCGGCCCGCGTTTCTCCACGACTACCCCTCGTGCTTCTGCCCCATGGCGAAACGAACGCAGGAACGCCCCGCCCGCGCCGAACGGCTCGAGCTTTACATCGCCGGCCTCGAGATCGCCAACGGCTGCACCGAGATCGCCGATCCCGCCCTCCAGGAACGCACCCTACACGCCGAACAGGACGCCCGCATCCGCCAGGGCAAGGACCCGTATCCCTGGCCCGCCGCGTTCATGAACGCACTGCGTTCCCTCCCGCCCTGCGCGGGCATGGCGCTGGGGATCGACCGGCTGCTCATGGCCCTTACGGACACCGCGTCGATCGACGGCGTCGTTGCGTTCGCGTAGCCGCGCCGCAACCCCGGTCCCGGCGACGGAACCGGGCAACGGAACCCCTTTGACACAATCCGCCTGCTCTGCTACAATATCCGCATGATAAAGGTCGCTTCGACTGCGTTGATGGCTGCCTTCCTCCTTGCCGCGTGCGAGCCGCCGCCGCCTGCCCGCGTCGTGCAGGAATGCCTCGATGCGCTCGAAGCCAAGAAGTACGAGCAGGCGCTCCAGTACACCGGCCCGGCCATCCAGGAGTTGTACTCGAACCGCCAGGACCTCGTCTTCTACCACCGCCAGATGGTCAAGAGCACCTCCTTCGCCGTCGGCGCCGGGGAGATCGTCACGCCTGACAGGGCGCATGTGGACGTCCGCGTCCGCTTCGACCTGCGGGACGAGACGGTGATCGACTGGCCGCTCCGGATGGACCTGTCGTTGCGCAAGCGGTGGTTCATTGACGACGTGTGGCATATGGACGATGAGGGCAGGCCACGGCGCAACGCGCTCAACGCTGTCGGCGCCATGGAGTACTGAACCTGCGCGCTGTGCAGTGATAACCCGAATACGATGCGTTCATGATCATTGTCATGCAAAAAGGCGCCTCGCGGCGCGAGATCGACGACGTGATGAAGGAGATCGAATCGATGGGATACCAGACGCATCCCATCTTCGGCGTCGAGCGCACCGTCATAGGCGCCATCGGCGATGAACGCGGCAAGGCCCGGCTGCAGCAGCTCGAGACGTCGCCGGGCGTCGAGCGCGTCATCCCCATCCTCAAGCCGTACAAGCTGGCCGGGCTCGAGCTGCGGAAGAAGACGCCCGTCACCGTTGCGCCCGGCGTCGTGTTCGGCGGAATGAAGCTGCCGGTGATCGCCGGCCCGTGCTCGGTCGAGAGCCATGAGCAGATCATCGCCACGGCCGAGGCTGTGAAACAGGCCGGTGCAACCCTCCTGCGCGGCGGCGCGTACAAGCCGCGGACATCGCCGTACAGTTTCCAGGGCCTCGAGGAGGAGGGGCTGAAAATGCTCGCCGCGGCGCGCGAGAAGACCGGCCTGCCGATCGTCACCGAGGTGATGAAGGAAAGCGTGCTCCCACTCGTCGCCGACTATGCCGACGTGCTCCAGATCGGCACGCGGAACATGCAGAACTTCGACCTGCTCAAAGCCGTCGGCCAGACGCGCAAGCCGGTGATGCTGAAGCGCGGGCTCGCCAGCACCGTCCATGAATGGCTCATGTCGGCCGAGTACATCATGGCGCAGGGCAATCTTGACGTGATTCTCTGCGAGCGCGGCATCCGCACCTTCGAGACGCTGACACGCAACACGCTCGACCTGAGCGCCGTCCCCGCGCTGAAGCAGGAATCCAGCCTGCCTGTCATCGTCGACCCGAGCCACGGCACCGGCCATGCGTCGTTCGTGCCCGACATGGCGCGCGCGGCCGTCGCCGCCGGGTGCGACGGCATCATGGTTGAAGTGCACCCCGATCCGCACGAGGCATGGTCAGACGGCTCACAGTCGCTCACGCCCGCGGCATTCGCCGAGCTGATGGACTCGTTGCGCTCGGTTGCGGCGGCAGTGGGCCGCGAGATCTGAGGTGATCCACCCCGCGCAATGAACACGGCTTCCACAGCCTTCTCGCTCGAGCCGCTGCCGACCGGCGGCGGCTCGCTTCGCAACATCCTCACCGTGGACGTCGAGAACTGGTATCATGTGCCCTACGAGAATGCGACGCGCTACCTGCTCGACCTGTTCGACGAGCACGGGGCCAGGGCGACGTTCTTCGTCGTCGGCTATGTCGCCGAGCGCACACCCGGCCTGGTCCGCGACATCGCTGCCCGCGGCCATGAAATCGGCTCGCATGGCCTGCGCCACACCCCTCTTCAGCGGATGACGCCCGCGGCGCTCAAGGAAGAGCTCAGCCGCGCGCTCGCCGTGCTCGGCAACATCACCGGCGCGCCCGTCGTGTCATTCCGCGCGCCTGTCTTCAGCCTCGTCGAGCAGACGTACTGGGCGTTCGACGTCATGGCCAGCCTGGAAATGAAGTATGACAGCAGCGTGTTCCCGATCGCCGGTGCGCGCTATGGCGTGCCGGGCTTTCCGCGCGGCGCGGTGCGCGTGACGTGCCCGTCAGGCACGCTGATCGAGCTGCCCTTGTCGACCGTGCGGCATGCGGGGCGCAACTGGCCCGTCTCCGGCGGCGGGTATTTCCGCCTGATGCCGTACCCGGTGATCCGCTGGGCCGTGCGCGCGGTGAATGCCGAGGGCATGCCGTTCGTCGCCTATTGCCATCCCTACGAATTCGGCGAGGCCCGGCTGCGTCATCGCCGCGGTTCATCCCCGTTCGGCTGGCTCAAGTCGCGCAGGGACGAGCTCACGCAGAACATGTTCCGTTCGAGCATGCGCGGCAAGTTCGCCCGCCTGCTCGGCGGTTTTCCCTTTACGTCGATCCGCGAGGCATTCGATGACCACGCCTGAAAACCCCGGCGCGCAATCCTACTTCGACAAGGTGCCCAAGGAATGGGACGCGCTGTACTCGCATGAACACGGCTTCATGTACCGCGTCAACAAGGCGCTCCGCAAAGGGCTCTACGAGCGCTATGCCTTCACGTTCGAGAAATGCGGCGATCTCACCGGCGCATCCGTGCTCGATATCGGCTGCGGCACGGCGCGCTACAGCATCGAATGCGCAAAACGCGGCGCGCGGCGCGTCACGGGCATCGATTTCGCACCGTCAATGATCGAGTTCTCCAGGAATATCGCCAGGCAGATGGGTGTGGCAGGGCAATGCACGTTCATCCAGGGCGATGTGCTTGCACACGAGTTCACGGAAACGTTTGACGTGGTGCTCGCGCTGGGTCTGTTCGACTACATCAAAGACCCCGCGCCACTGTTCAACAAGGCCGCATCGCTCAAGCCGCGCGTCTTTGTCGCGTCATTCCCGCGCTTCACGTTCCCGTGGAGCATCCAGCGCCGCATCCGCTATTACCTCATCAAGAAGTGCCCCATCTACGACTATTCAAAGGAACAGATCGAAGGCCTGTGCAAAGCGGCCGGCTTCGACTGGTTCGAGGTCGTCAAGAATTCGCACGGCTATCTCTGCGCGGCAGGAGTGAAAAAGTAGCGCGCTGCTGCGGCCGTTTCGCTACCGGATGAGATCCTCCAGGACGTTCGTCGAGCCGCCCACGAGCGTTCTGAACACGTTTGACAGCGCCGGGTTGTCCTCGAGGCGCATTGTCGTGTCATGCGCGGGGTTGTTGTCGTTCTGCCACCATTCATTCCACCACGAGAAGCCGAGCAGCCGCGGCCAGCGGCTGGCCAGGATGTCGCTGAGCGCTGCGTCTGCCCACGCGGCCTGGTCGCCCAGCGGGTTGTTCCTGCACGCGCCGAACTCGAGCAGCGCGACCGGCTTGTTCGAGCTGAGAGCCGCCAGACGCGGGTACACGGCATCCATCAGCGGGCGGAACAGCGGCCATGCGTCTTCGCGCGGCGTCTGCGCGCCGTAGACGCTGACGCCCAGCCAGTCGATGTAGTCGTCGCCGGGATAGTAGTTCTCGAACCGGTTCCACGAGACTGCAGGCCAGTCCTCATTGTTGACATGAAAGACCCAGAGAACATTCGTCGCCCCCTCGCTGCGGGCAAGATCGACGATGTGGCGGTATGCGTCCCGGAAGCGTTCAGGGCCGTTGGGCTCGGTGGGGTCGCCGTACCCCTTTTTCCTGCCGCGGCCATTCCAGCGGCCGTTCCACGGAAACCAGCGGCCGTTGACCTCCGTGCCGAACTCGGCGATGAGCGGCGCGGAGAAATCACGCGCTGACCGCGCCCAGGCGCGCAGGTCTTCGTCAAACACGCCCTTGAGCAGGCGCTTGAGCGTGAACACATGGTTGCGCCTGTCCTGCCGCGCGCTGTCGCGCAGCATCAGCCGCACGAACGGCACGCTCCCGGATGCGCTGATCCATGATGCCGTCGCAAGCGGAAACGACCTGTCGCGATACCAGTTGTGCGAGAAATATACCCATGCGACGCGCTTCCCGGCGTGCGACTCATACGAAGCCACGCCAGCGGGCGTGATGTCGTCCTCTTCGCCCGTCACCCCGCCGGGATAGACACCATGGTAGTAGTACCCTGCCGGCGGCGGTTCAATGGGCGCTTGCGCACAGCACCATCCGCACAGGAAGATGGAGAGAAGGCTTGCAGCTACCTGTTGCATGCGGCCCGTACTTGCCAATCCCGCCCTGCGGGATCAGCCACTCTGGCTCTTCAGTCTTGCCGCTTCGGGAAAACTGACAGGAGGTGCTTGCGGTAGAGATTGTCCGTGACGCGCCTGCCGATCACCGCCTCGTTCGCCGCGAGCGCATCGAGGAACCGCGCGCCCATCTCCGCCGCCACCTTGTATCCCACGTGCAGCAACTGCCGCACATTCGCATTGAATCCCACGCATCCCGGCTCATGCGCCACCGCCGCCACAAACTGCCCGGCCGTCCAGCGCTGCACCACGGCCGGCGCAGGCAGTTTTGCCCGGTCAATGTCGATCACCGTCGCGTACGGCTTGCACAGCTCGTCAAAGCGCCCGAGGGCCTTCGTGTACACTTCCTTCGCGATCACAAGCCCGTCTCCGCCCGCCTCGGCGAGCCCGGTGATCTCTTCGAGCCACGTCGTGCCCGCGGTCTTCAGATGGACGCCCGCGCCGGTATTCCCGAGGCGCTGTTTGATGTGCGGATAGAGCGAAAATTTGTCGCTGCCCGAGTGGACGCTGAGCTTCAGCGAATCAGGCAGGCCGAAGGCTTTCACTGCATACGCGGCCACGGCAACATCGTCGGAGAACTCACGCGCGAACTGCGCAACGTCGCCGGCATAGTCAACACCCTTGTTGAACCGGCCGGTGAACTTCGGCGCGATGGTCTGCGCAGGTACCTTGTGCGCAGCAAGCGCGGCGAGGATCATCAACAGCTCGAGTGGTGTCTGCGGGTCGGCGCATTCGTCCATTGACACTTCGGTGATGAATCCGCCGGGATTGCGCGCGTGGACATGCCGGAAAATCCGCGCAGCTTCAGCGCATGCGGCCGCATAGCGCGCGGCGATCCGTTTGACGGCCGGTTCATCGATGACGAACGGCTTGTCAATGCCGCTGAGCTGGTGCGTGCCCAGCAGCGGCCGGCACGCATTTGTGAACGCGGCACGCGCTGCATCACTGGCCGGCGCGCCGATCGACTCGGCGACATCGATGGTGAAGAAATCGCAACTGTCGATGAAACCGTCGACGTTCTTCAAGTTAATATGATCGGCATCAACGCGGTATGGTTTGTTCCACCCGGCCGCGCGCACGGCAGCATCAGCCGCTGCACGGGTATCGCGCGGCGAGGTGCCGATGATCGAGTGTTCACGGAAGGATTTGTTCCACACGGGAGTGACGGCGATGCCTGCTTCGGCGGCCTGCTCGAGCGCACGCAATTGCGCAACGCCCTGCCTGCCGAACCGGTCGCCTGTGCCAATCGAGAAGCGTGACAGTTCCATGCGGAGATTATACGGTTTCGCAGCGCGAGGCGCAACTGCGCTGCAAATCCGTTGCGCACACGGCGGCGCAACAGATTTGGGGCACCCGCCGAAGGCGTGGACGGGACGCGCCATGAAGCAGCAGCGTACGCATCCATGAACGGCCGCCGCTCACGTAGACGCGGAATGGCATTCCGCGCCACGGTTCACGCCCACGGCTTCCGTGCGGTCCGAGGGCCCGGGGACTTTCACTTACCAAGGCACAGCCTCGGCCACTCACCTAGGCATGAAGAAGCCCCGCTGGACAGGTGTCCAGCGGGGCTTGATGTGCGATAACTGCGTTGGGTACGGTTACTTCAGGCCGAGCGCCTTGCGCAGGGCAGCGGTCTTGTCGGTTTTTTCCCACGTGTAGTCGGGGTCGTTGATGCCGAAATGGCCGTACCGGGCGGTCTTCACATAGATCGGCCGGAGCAGCTTCAGATCGCTGATGATCGCCGCCGGGCGGAGGTCGAAGACCTTTTCGATCGACGCGGCGATCCTCACGTCGTCAAGGACGCCCGTGCCAAAGGTGTCGACACTGACCGAGATCGGGCGTGCGACACCGATCGCATAGGCGACCTGCACTTCGCATCGCGCGGCGATTTTTGCGGCGACGATGTTCTTCGCGATGTAGCGCATCATGTACGCCGCGCTGCGGTCGACCTTGCTCGGGTCTTTGCCGGAGAACGCGCCGCCGCCGTGCCGCCCGCTGCCGCCGTACGTGTCGACGATGATCTTGCGGCCCGTGAGGCCCGAGTCGCCATGCGGCCCGCCGATGACGAAGCGGCCGGTGGGGTTGATGTGGAAGATGGTGTTCCTGTCGAGCAGGCGGGCGGGGATGACTTTGCGCACGACTTTGTCGATGACGTCCTTCGCGATCTTTGCGTGTTTCACGCTCGGATCGTGCTGGGTGGAGACGACGACGGTGTGGACGCGGACCGGGCGGTTCTTCGCATCGTACTCGATGGTGACCTGCGATTTGCTGTCTGGGCGCAGCCATGGGATGCGTTTCGTGAAGCGCTGGCGCGCGAGCTCGTTGAGAATGCGGCGCGCATGCATGATGGGCATGGGCATCAGCTCGGGCGTTTCATTGCATGCGTAGCCGAACATCATGCCCTGGTCGCCGGCGCCCTGTTCCTTGTGAAGGCCCTGGCCGGCGGTGACGCCCTGGCTGATGTCGGGCGACTGGCCCTTGACGGCCACGACGATGCCGCACGAGTCGGCGCTGAACCCGAGCGTCGGGTCGGTGTAGCCGATATCGGCGATTGTCTGGCGGGCGATGTCAGTGAAGTTGAGCTCGGCAGACGTGGTGATCTCGCCGGCGATGACGACGAGACCGGTGGTGCAGAGGGTCTCGCAGGCGACGCGCCCGCGCGGGTCCTGCTTCAGCACCGCATCAAGGACGCCATCGCTGATCTGGTCGGCCACTTTGTCCGGGTGGCCCATTGAGACTGCTTCGGAGGTGAAGAGCTTGTTTTTCATGGGTCGGGGAGTGAGGGTTCGGGTATATGACATCTGACATTTGACATTTAACATTTGAAACTTGGGGGAGCGGGATGACCGTTATCAACCACCCGGCCACCCAGCCATCCACTCATTCCATCATTCCATCATTCCATCATTCCATTATTCCATTATTCCATTATTCCATTATTCCATCATTCCATTTCTAGAGGTCCTCGTCCGCGAACTGATCCATATAGCCTTGCGGCGGGTCCTGGAACCGTGCGAAGCGGTCGAGGAACTGGAGGACGACGGTGCCGGTGGGGCCGTTGCGTTGTTTTGCGAGGATGATATCTGCGCGGTCGGCGTATTTCGGGTCTTTGAAATAGTAACTGGGGCGGTAGAGGAGGATGACGACGTCGGCATCCTGCTCGATTGCGCCTGATTCGCGGAGCTGGCTGAGCTGTGGGCGCGCTGGTTTGTCGCCGCGGCCCCGTTCGGCCTCGCGGTTGAGCTGCGAGAGGGCGATGACGGGGAGATCGAGCTCGATGGCCATGTGTTTGAGCGAGCGGGAGATATAGGCGATCTCCTTTTCACGGCTGTCGATCTCGCGGCCGATGCCGCGTGCGTCCATGAGCTGGATGTAATCGACGACGACGAGGGCGAGGTTGGGATTCTCGCTCTTGAGGCGGCGGCAGCGCGCGCGGATTTCGAGCGGGGTGAGCTGGGGCGATGCATCGATGTAGATGTTCGCCTTCTTGAGGATGCTGGCCGCCTGCATCAGCCCGGCCCAGTCGGGGTTGCTGAGGTCGCCGCGGCGGAGGTGCTGGCCATCGACGCGGCCGCGCGAGGCGAGGAGGCGCATGACGAGCTGTTTGGCGCTCATCTCGAGGGAGAAGATGGCAACGGCCTTGTTTTCTTCGAGCGCGACGTGCTCGGCGACATTGAGCGCAAAGGCCGTCTTGCCCATCGAGGGACGCGCGGCGATGATAATCAGCTCGGAGCCATGGAGCCCGGTGGTCAGCTCGTTGAGGCGGTTGAAGCCCGTGCCGACGCCCGTGACGATGCCGCCCTTCTTCGACAGCTTCTCGAGCTCGTCGAACACCGGGAGGATCATGTCCTTGAGGTCCATGAAATCCTGCCGGGAACGCATCTGGGCGATGCGGAAAATCCGTTGCTCGGCGGACTCGAACAGGTCCTCGGTCTCGACCTCCGTGCTGAAGCAGTCCTCGTAGACTTCGCGCGTTGTGCGGATGAGCTCGCGCGTGAGCCACTTGTCGACGACGATCTTGACGTAGTGGTCGATGTTGGCGGTGGTGGGGACTGCGTCGGACAGCTCCGTCAGGTACGCCGCGCCGCCTGACTGTTCGAGCGTGCCCTGGGACTGGAGGGCATTGGTGAGCGTGACGAGGTCGACGGCCTGCCTGTTGTCAAAGAGCTGGCGGACGGCGCGGAAGATGAGGCGGTGGGCGGGCGTGTAGAACGCATCCTCGCGGAGCTGGTCCATGACGACGGACAGCGACTTGTCGTCGATGAGGACCGAGCCGAGCACGCTGCGCTCCGCCGCAAGATTGCTCGGCGGGACGCGGTCGGCCGGCGAGGCCGGCGAGGGGGCATTTGTCGCTTCAGCGCACATGACCGCCGCGGACAGCAGGGGCTACTCGCGCACCACCCAGACACGGACGGTGGCAGTGATCTCCGCGTGCAGTGCAACGCTGACCGAGAAGACGCCGAGCTGCTTGATGGCGGGCTCGACGACGATCTTCCGCCGGTCGATCACCACGCCTTCCGCTTCGAGCGCCTTGGCGATGTCGGCGTTCGTGACGGAGCCGTAGAGCTTGTCGTCCTCACCGGCTTTGCGCGGGATCGTGACGGAGATTTCGGCGAGGCGGGTGGCGAGGACCTGGCATTCCTCGCGCTCCTTTGCCTCCGCGACGACGCGGCGGCGGAGCTCGGCTTCGATGCGCGCGAGATTCTCCTTGCTGGCTGCCTCGGCAAGCCCCTTTGGCAGGAGGTAGTTTCTGGCATAGCCGGGGGCGACTTTGACCGCCTGGCCGGCCTTGCCCAACTTGGGTATGTCGTGACGAAGAATGACGTCCATGGATGGCTCCTTATTGCTCGTCGCCCGACAGTGAACCGACGTACGGAAGCAGCGCCATGAAACGGGCGAGCTTGATGGCCTTTGAGATCATGCGCTGGTGGCGCGCGCAGTTCCCGTTGAGGTAGCGCGGAGTGATCCGGCCGTAATCGGAGACGTAGGCTTTGAGCTGTTCGGTGTTCTTGTAGTCTATCTTCAGCGATTTGTCTTCGCAGAAGGCGCAACTGCGTTCGAGGCGGCGTGGTCGTGATTGTGTAGCCATGGAAAGCTGATGGTCAGTGATTAAACGGTTGATTATTGTGCGGTGGCGGGCGCGGGCGCCCCGGCGGCAGTTCCGGCCGGCGGTTCGCCTTCGTCCTCGGCCGGCGGTGTGTCAACCGCGGCATGCACCTGTCTGTGCGCGAGGTAATCCGGCGCCAATGAATACCAGGGGCGGTAGTCCTTGTACGACGGCGAGCTGAGTTTCCAGTAGAACATCCGCGCTTCGCGCGGCCAGACGATCACCTGGAGCGTTTCATCCTGGGCGATCTCGTCCGGGCGCGTTTCGCCTTCGCGCATCCAGCGTGTATCGGTGCCGAGGTTGACGGGCATCCTGGTGTTCCGGAAGAGGCGGGTGTAGGTATCCTCATCCAGCACGCGGCCATTGCTGGCAAGGACGATGCGGTCTTCGCCGATGTCCTTGAGCACGATGTGCTCGCTGCGCACCGAGAGGTCGTTCGCCATGTTGAGCTGCTGGAGCCACGAGAGCGGATTGCTCCGCGTGCCGGTCTCCTCGATGATCAGCGAATTGCCCTCGACGTACACTTTGCGGGTGACGTTCCTGAGAGACGGCGTGAGCGGGCTGGACGGATGGACATCCGCGGCCAGCTGTTCCACCTTGTCAAGCGCTTCTGCGCGTTCGACCGGGTTGGTGGTGGCGGCGCCGATGCCGGTGTAGCGAACGCTGACCTGGGCGTCGTCGCCGACGGCTGTGACGCGCCATTCCTGCGCCTGGTAGGTGTAGGACGAACACCCGGCGAGCGGGAGCAGCGCGAGCGCCAGCCCTGCACACGGCACGAGAGATGCCAGGGGGTTCATGAGGCCTCGCACGTTGGGATTAGCCGCGCGCCGTGATCAGGCAGCGCAGCACGTCGCTGTTCAGCCGGTAGCGGTTGCGGATGTCCGTCAGCGCAGCCGGGTCGACCGTGAACTCGAGCAGGTAGTAGAAGCCTTCGGTGCAGTGTTTGATCGGGTAGCTCAAGGTGCTCTGCCCGAGCTCCTCGGCCTTGGTCACGCTGCCCTTGTACCGTTCGATATCCTGCGCCAGGGCGGTCTTGACCTGGTCAAAGCGTTCGCTTGCCGCATCCGGCTCGATGATGAACAATCCTTCGTAGGTCTTCACAGCTGTATCCTCCTGTTTATGTTTCTGACTGCTGTTTCCCATGTTTCCGAGAGGGCGAGACGCACGGCATCCGCGCCCGCGGCCACAAGTTTCTCCGCCAGCGGCTGCTCGTCCGGCCTGAACGCGCTGAGGACGTATGCCACCAGCCCTCCCTCGGGCTGGCCGACGCCGAGGCGCAGACGCGCGAAGCGGTCGGTGCCAGTGGCGGCGATGATCGATTTGAGGCCGTTGTGCCCGCCTGCGCTGCCGCCGGGGCGCAGGCGCAGGGCGCCCAGCGGAAGGCTGACGTCGTCGCACACCACGAGCACGTCATCCGGCCCGTACCCGCGTTTGGCCATCACGGCCCTGACTGCTTCGCCGCTGCGGTTCATGTACGTTGCCGGCTTGCAGCAGAATGCGGGTCGCGGGTCGTTGATCTCGCACCACCAGTAGTTGCGAAAGAGCCCTTTGTGCCATCGGGTGGCAGCGCGCCGGGCAAGCTCATCGAGAACGCGGAACCCCATGTTATGCCGCGTGCCGGCATAGGCGCGTCCCGGGTTGCCCAGGCCAACCACCCAACGGATCACTTCTTCTCCTTCTTCTCTTCCTTGGCGGCGCCTTCCTCTTCCTCCTCTTCTTCCTTCTTCGCGCGGCCAATGACTTCCGGTTCGACCGGCTCGGCCGGCGCGGCGCCTTCTGCTGCCGGCGTCGGCTCGGCGATGACTGTCGGCGGCGCAACGGTCACCACCGGCGTGCCCGGGTCGCCCGTGTAGACGACGCCCTGCATCTGCGGCAGCTCGCTGATATGGATGACGTCGTGAATGCGCAGGGCCGACACGTCGACCGTAACGAGGTCGGGGATTTCCTTCGCCTTGCACTGGACTTCGACGTCGCGGAGCAGCGGTTCGAGCACGCCGCCGAAATTCTTCACGCCGTCCGGCTCGCCCTGGAATTCGAGCGGCACGCTGATGGTGACGACCTGTTCGAGGTCGACTTCGAGGAAATCGACATGAATGATGTCGTGAGTGACCTTGCTGCGCTGGATGTCCTTGATGAGGACGTTAAGGCTGGCGCCTTCGTTCTCCACGGCGAGCTGCACCACGGCGTGCTCGGAGCGAAGGTGATGCATGAAGGTGACGAAGTCGCGCGACTGGACGGACAGGTTCTTGACATTCCCGCGTCCGTAGAGCACGGCGGGGATGCGGTCGCTGCGGCGCAGGCGGCGGCACGCGCTCGTCCCGGTTTCCTTGCGCAATTGGGCTGCAATAGCTGCTTGTTCCATGACAGGCATTCCTGATGGCGGTTAGACGCGCGGCGCACGGAGCGCCGCACGCAACATACATGCGTCAGATTCCTTATCAACTGTGTGCTTGATGACGCCTCGGTTCATTCAGGTTGCGTCCCATGCGCAACCGGCGCCCGTGAGGGGTGCGTCATCGCATCGGCACTCAGTATACCAAAAGCACCCCGGAAACGCAAATGCGTGCCCGATCACGCCCGCCCAGACAGATTCATCGCGGCATCTTGACGTGCACGGCCGAAAGTGCTATCATGGGAACGCGTCAGACGAGCGCCACTCGACAGACACATTCGATGACGGACAGGGGACACGCATGCGGCGGCTGTGCTTACGGCCGCCGTGTAAAGCGCTGTATGTTGCAGGACGTCATGGATGAGTGTGAGCAGCGGTGAACATGCGACGCACCCCGTTCGCCATCCCGAGGACTTGCGTCTCTCGAAGGCGTGCGTGCGCCGCGACAACCGGGCATGGACGGCGCTGCTCCGCCGCGTCCGCCCCATGTGCGCCATTCTTGCACAGCAGCACAACTGCCCTGAGGAACTGGACGACGTGTTCTCGGATTTCGTCGTCAGGCTCATGGGCGCCGCGCCCGGCGATGCCGGCGTGCTCAGCCGGTATGATGGCAGCGTGTGTCTCACGACCTTTCTTTCCGTGGTCTTCCGCCACATGCTCATCGACCGGATGCGTCGGCGCGCAGCCCGGCCCGCACTTCTCGGCAGCCCTGCTGACACCCTGACGCACGGCATCGCCGCCGACGAGGGCTTCACGGTGTCGGTGGCGGAGCAAGTGTGCCTTGCGGAGGACGAGCGGGCACTTGCGGCGGCGCTGGACCGTCTTGATTCCCATGAGAAGCTGCTCGTGAAGCTATATCACTATGACCGGCTCACCCAGGGCGAAATCGGCGCGATTCTGCGGCGCAGCCGCCTCCAGATAAACCGTGAATTAAGGGCTGTTCATGCGAAGTTGCGGCGGTGTCTGACAGACTGACCTGCCGGTTTCGTGCACCAAATCCCCTTGGCGTGCGTATATACTTATGAGAGAGGATATAGCAGCCAAGGAAGGTTGATCATGGACGACAAAACGGTACAGAGCAGGCTTGACAGGCTCTTTGCATCAGCCAGGGAACGGGCAACGGCCTCGCACATCGAGGGAGTCGATTATCTGCTCGTCAGCCGGCATGTCGAGGGCGTCAGCACGCCTGACGAGGAAGAGCGCCTTGCGGCCCTGTGCAGCGCCCGTCCTGACGTGGCGGAGCTGGTGCGGGCGCTTGAGGCTGCGCCGGCGGATTCGCTGGGGATTCCCCGGGTTCCCCTGTTCCAGCAGGTGGTTCTGGCAACGCAGGGCGTGATACACTCGATCAGGCGGCCATGGGGCATTGCGGCCGTGGCAGCAGCCGCATGCCTTTGCATGGCCGCGCTGTATTTCGCATGCTGGCATGGCATGGACGCGCGGCCGGGCAGCAACAGGGGCGACGAGACTGCGCCGCTTGTATTCCGCGGTGTGCATGCCCCTTGCACGGAAACGAACGAACCGGCAGGCGCAACGAATGCGTCACCCGGTGACGCAGTTAACTGACGAGTTGGATCAGCATATGTGAGCGATGACGTTTGCGCGAGGGAGGCCGGCCGGCACCGTTGATTAGCGCGTGCCGTCCGTTCCGTTTTGTACGCAACACACGAGGTTGCCATGGGGATACTCAGATGCGGGCGGGGTACGGCATGTGCGGTCACAGGCCTTGGCGTGTGGCTTCTTGCCGCGGCGAGCGCGGAGGGGGACCTGTCGCAGGGGCTCATTGCACATTGGCCTTTTGACACCCCGTCGTCAACCGTGCATGATGCGACCGGCCACGGGCATGCCGGCACGAACTTCGGCGCCACGTGGAGCCCGGCGGGCGTAAAAGGCGGATGCTTCAGCTTCGACGGGCTGGACGACTACATATCAGTGCCGCACCATGAAGCGTTCAGCAGCTCAAATGCAACGGTGAGCCTCTGGCTCAAGACACCGACTTCCGACGCTCCGAGTGGCATGAACCGGGTGCTCGGCAAGTGGTTGAACCGCTTTTCCGGATGGTACGTTCACCTGATTCCGGATAACGGCATCTATGTGGCGGTAGCGAACGGCAGCGGCAGTTCTGAGTACTCGATAGACGCACCACGCATAGGGCGTACCGCATGGACCCATATCGCCGTTTGCATGACGCCTCTATCGTTAATTGTCTACACCAACGGGCTTGCCTGCGCGGAGACCAACTGGCCGACGGCAACGATCATCACGAACGACGAACAGGTCACAATCGGCGGTTTCAATTCGTGGGGCTGGGGCTATCTCCAAGGACAAGTAGACGAGGTGAAGATCTGGGACCGGGTGCTGACGCCCGAGGAAGTTGCCCTGGATGCCTACAGTGGCGCCGACCCCCTTCCCGTCCCGACGGTCTGGCCGACGCATCTTGATTTCTCGACGAACCACTCGACGCGGTTTGCCTATTGCGGCAACGCGGGCGCCGGCTCATACGGCTTCACCACCGCCGTCAGCCAGGGCGGATCGTGGCTCTCCGTGTGGCCGCCGGGCGGCACTGTCGCCATGGACAACGTGGGCGTGCTCCTCCTTGCCAACCGCTCTTCCCTCGTTCCCGGCACGTACGAGGGCTTTGTGACAATCACGCCGTCTACAGGCGGAAAGATCGTCATCACGGCGACGGTCGAGGCGACCGCGGGCAACCTGGCCTGCGCGGAGGCAAATGGCCCGTATGTGGTCGACCAGGGAACGCCTGCGGCGTTTACCGCGGTCGGCTCCTTCGGGCAGGGCCTGCAGTACCGGTGGGAAGTGGGCGCCGGCTTCGCCACGCCCTACGACAGCAGCAACGCGGCCTTTACCTATACAGATACATACGACGCAGGCGTCTGCGACGTTACGCTGACTGTCCGCGACAGCAACAGCCCGCCGCACACCGCCTCCGACAGCACGCTGCTCACGGTGTACAACGTGGCGCCCACGGTCGAGCTTGGCGGGCCGTACAGCGGCCGCGCAGGCACCAACACGTTCCTGGCGGCGCTTGTATCCGACCCGGGCATCCATGACACGCATGAATGCCGCTGGAACTTCGACGGAGACGCGGTCTGGGATACGCCGTGGTCGAACCTCTTCGTCATCGCACACACCTATGCCGCTGCCGGCAGCTACGTTGCCGCGTGCGAGGTGCGCGACCAGCATGGCGCGGCCGGCTCGGACACGGCGACCGTACTGATAGATCCGGCCAACGCACCACCCGCGGCGCGCGCGGTGCTTGCAGGCTCCGGAGCGGCCAGCACAAATCTCCCGGGGCTGGGCTGCACAGTGACGCTCGACGGCAGCGCATCGAGCGATCCCGACATGAAGCCGAATCCGGTGCTCTATTTCGACTGGCGGGAGGATGTTGCCAATCCGCAGAAACCCGCGATACCCGCCGGCAGGCTCCACGATCCGGTTGTCACCACAGACCCGCTGAACAAGCCTGGCACTTACAGGTTCCATCTGGCCGTTTTCGACGGGGAGTACCTGAGTGCGCTTGCAACGCTTGTCGTGCGCGTGCCAGGATGGCATGGCCAAGTCATCTGCGAGGGCTTTGCAGGCAGAGTGCCCCTGTGGGGCGTCGAGGTGACGGTGACCAACACATTTACCGGCAACGCGCACATGGGCCGCACGGACCGCAGTGGAGCATTCCTGGTTGATGCCGGCGCCGGGCCGCAGGTTGCCGAGTTGAAACGGCGTTTTGACCGGCAGAATGTGACAATCGATATTGACCCCGGCGGGCGATACTCGAAGAACGTCTACCTGCTGCCAACCTGCTACATCTATGCCGGCCAGATCGTTACGGGCACGCCTGCCGCGTACGTCGGCCTGCCCTATGCGCAGACGGAGCTGCTTATCGGCAACGGCATGCCCGTCCAGGCGGATGCCATCGGCGCGTTCGGCTACGGCATGGTGCCGGAGAGCTGGCCGCTTGATGGAGACGAGTATCTTGTCCGTGTGCAGAAGGCCGGCTGGCGCAGCGTCGTGCGTGCCATGCGGCTGAACATGAACATGAACAGCGAAGTGATCGCTGTCCAGCCGTCGGCGGGGAACGCGGAGGTGCATGGCACTGTCCGCGGCCAGTTGTCCGGGCTGCCCGTGGCAGACGTGACGGTGGACTTTGGCAATGGGTGGTCGGCGGTGACGGCAGGCGACGGCACGTTCGGCCCGCTGGCCGTGCCGGACGGGGAGTATCTTGTCGTGCTGGCCAGGGACGGGTTCACGCGTACGATGGTGGGCGATATCAACCTGTTGTCCGGCACCACGAATCTTGATCTCGTGATCCACGGCGGCGAAGTGAGTGTCTACGGGCAGATCTACGACATCAACGGCATCCCGGTCACGAATGCATCGGTAATGGTCGACAGCGTACAGGCGTCTGTGCGCGGCGCGTGGGCGGCCGGCCGGATGCCGGTGCCGGGTACCGCCGCCTCGGGCGCAGGCTACTACGATGTGATGGTTGCCAAAGGCACACGCTCCTACGTTGTTTCCTCGCCTGATTTCGAGCCGGTCACGGTGACGGTCGATGTGAATGACCACACGAAGCGTGACATCATCCTGCCGATTCCCGAGCCGGCCGGCTGGCTTGGCGGCCTGGCGCTTGGCCTGCCGGGCTTAAGGCGTCTGCGGCGCTGCCGGCGCTGAACCTGTCCAGCGCAACACGCGCGACCGTTCACGGTATCATGACGCGCATCCGGGTACTTTTTCTCTGCCGGCGCGGCTTCCATGCAGGGCTGAAGCGCGCGCTGCCGCTCTGCATGCTCGCGTTGTGCGCGGCGGGGGCGGAGACCGATGCGCTGGACGAGCTCTACACCGAAGTCAACGCCTGCTTCGCCGCCGGGCGCTACCAGGAGGCGATCGAGCCTGCACAGCGCGCAGTCGAAGCGGCCACCGCGCTCTACGGCGGCGACGGCACGAACACTGCGGTCTGCCTCAACATCCTCGGTTCGCTGTACGTGCTCACGCACCGCTATGCCGAGGCCGAGCCGCTGCTGCTGCGCGTGCTCCGTGTGCGCGAGCAAGCGACTGGCGCGGAGGACCCGGGCGTTGCGCAGGCGCTGAACAACCTTGCCTCGCTGCGCGTCAACCAGGGGCGCTATGCCGAGGCCGAGCCGTTGCTCGAGCGTGCCACCGCGATCTACCGCGCGGAGGGTTTGGCGGACGACTTGCGCGTGGCGACGTGCCTCAACAACCTTGGCGAAGTCTGCCGCCACTTGGGCGCATACCCTCGCGCGCGGAGACACCATCGGGCCGCGCTCGATATCCGTCGCGCAGCACTGCCGCCGGAGAGCGCGCTTGTCGCCCAGTCCATCAACAATCTTGCCGAGATCGAACGCATCCTGGGCAACCACGCCATTGCGGAAGGGCTGTTTCTGGAAGGGATCTCCGCGGCCGCCGCCGGGTCGAACGTCCTTGACGAAGCCGTCCTGCGGAACAATCTGGCCTTCCTTCTCGCCGACACGGGGCACTATGCGCCAGCGCGCACGGAGTACGGCCGCGCGCTGTCGCTGCGCCGCGAGCACCTCGGCGGCCGCGACCTGGACACCGCGGCGACGATCAACGACATGGCGGTCCTGTGCCACGACGGCGGCAGGTATGATGAGGCGCTCCGCTTGTACCTTGAGGCGCTTGATGTCTACACGAACACGCTCGGGCCGCGGCATCCGCGCGTGGCCACCGTGTCGCGCAATCTCGCCGGCGTATACGCGGCCCTGGGCCGCTATGCCGACGCTGAAGACCAGTATGCCGTCGCAGTTCAGGCGTGCGAGCAGGCGCACGGCAGCAATCACCCCGCCGTTGCCTCGACGCTCAACGATTTCGCCGCATTCTGCCGCCGGCAGGGGAAGTACGCCGAGGCGGAAACATTGTACCTGCGGGCGCTGGCCATCCGGACACACGTGTTCGGGCCCGCCCATCGCGCCGTCGGCGAATCGCGCGGCAGCCTCGCCCGGCTGTACGAGGATCAGGGGCGTTACGCGGACGCGGCGCGGGAGCATGAAGCGGCACTGGCCATCCTCGAGGCGTCGCTCGGTACGAACCACCCCGCCGTGGCGCGCGTGCTCTGCCGCATGGCGGCTGTGCAGTGCGCGCTGAGCAACGGCGCGGCCGGCAGCGCCCTTGCCCTCCGGGCGCGCGCCTTGCAGGAACGTGTCCTTGGCCCGCGCCATCCCGATGTCGCGGCGACCATTCAGTGCCTGGGTGATGCCTTCCTGCTGCAGGGAAGCAAACACCTTGCGGAACAGGCGTACAAAGAAGCGCTCCACATCCGCGGAGCGGCGCTCGGGCCACTCCACCCGGACACGGCGGACGCACTTGCGCGCGTGGCTGCATGCGCGGCGCGCAAGGGCAACACCGGCCATGCGGTCGCCCTGTACGTCCGCGCGTTGCGCGTGCTTGACGGCGCATTCGCCGCGGCCGGCCCGGCGGCGTTGCGCGAGCGGATGAACGCGGACATGGAGACGTTGTGTGCGGACACGCTGGCCGCCGTTGCCGCGCGGCGGCCGCGCCGCGCCGCGCCGTCCGCGGACGCCGCGCTCGCCTTTGCCGCGATGGAAACTGCGCGCGCGCGGGAGATGCTCGATGAGCTGGTGGACCTCGATGCTGCCCAGCGCGCAGGCCTCTCCCGCGCTGATGCCGGGAGACTCGCCAGCCTCGACGGCGAGACACACCTGCTCGAGGCGAGGAAGGACGCGACCGCCCTGCGCGGTGATGCGCCGGGCGCCGCACTCGATGCCACGCAGGCGGAACTCGCCCTTGCGCCGCTCCGCGCGCAGTTGCGGGCACTCCGTGCCGAGTTCGCGGTGCGCTATCCGCGCTATGCATCGCTCTGCCAGCCTGCCCGGCTCGACCTCGCCGCGTTTCAGAGCACAGTGCTGGCGCCCGGCGAGCTTGCGCTCTGCTATTGGGTTGGGCAGAACGGCCTCTACGCCTGCGCGATCACGAAGGACGAAGCACGCTTCCATGCCCTCGCACCTGGCCGGGCTGCGCTGCGCCGGCGCGTGGCCGCGTTCCGCGACGTGCTGACACCTGGCGCAACCACGGCGCCAATGAACGCGTACGTCCAGTGCGCCGCCGGATTGTATGCCGATGTCGTGGCGCCGCTTCTTGCCGGCCGCGATCTCTCGAAGTGCACGGCTGTCTACGTCATCCCGCACGATTGCCTGGCCACCATCCCCTTTGACGCGCTCCTCCGCTCGCGCACAGGCGCCACGTTCGCCGCGCTCGACTACCTGGGCGACTCAGTGCCCGTTGCGTACGTGCCATCGGCCCGTGTGCTGCGCCAGATACGGGAAAACGATGAGGCGCGCATCACTGCTGCGCACTCGGGCACGGGCGCGGTCCTGTTCGGCGACCCCGTGGTGACGCCGCGCCAGTACGCCGGCACAGGCGCCGGCGGCGAAGGCGCGCTCGCGCCTCTCGCGATGCGCTCGGGCCTGCGCATGCGCGGCGCGGATCCCGCGGCCATGTTCATCCCTGACAAGGAACTGACGCTGATCGTGCCGCTGCCGTCGTCGCGGAGGGAAGTGGAGGGCATCGCCGGCCTGCTGCGGACGCGCAGAACGCCGGTCAGCGTCTTCGTCGGCGCTGACGCGCGCGAAAGCGCACTGAAGTCGTTGAGCGCCACCGGCGCGCTGCTCAGCAACCGCTATGTCCATTTCGCCACGCACGCGCTGCTGCCCGGCGACGTGCGCGGCATCCCGGAGCCCTGCCTCGTGCTCTCGCTCTACGGCGACGACAGCGATGACGGCTTCCTCGCCGCGCGCGAGATCATGGGCCTGCGCATGAATGCCGACATGGTCACCCTCTCAGCCTGCTTCACCGGCTATGTTGACCAGCGCGAGTACGCGCACGGCATCTCGGCACTTGCGCGCGCCTTCTTCCATGCCGGCACGACGCGCGTGACGGCCGCGCTGTGGAACCTCGAGGATGCCAGCACCACCACTCTCGTCCGCGAGTATTACGCCGGACTTGGCGCGACCAACACGCTTGCGGCGCTCAACCAGGCGAAACGCGCCCTCAGGTCCGACAGGCGGTTCACCCATCCGGCGTTCTGGGCCGGCTTCGTTCTCCTTGGGGAATGGCGTTGACATGAAACGAATCCGCATACACATCCTGCGTGCCGCCCTGCTGCCGATGGCAGTCTGGGCCGTCTCCCGCACGGCCGCGGCGGGCAAGCTCAGTCTCCTCCCGCCGCTCATCGACGCCGGCGTCAGCAATCTCACCAGCGCGTGCACGGTCACCACGCCGTCCCCGACCGGCATTGCGTGGAACGCGTCGGCGGCGTTCGGCGCGGCCGCGCCATGGTTCGTGCTCGAAGCGACAAACGGCATCGTGCTCGGCACGGCGCCGAACACCGTGCCCGTGACCATCCGGCGCGATGTGCTGGCGGCGCTTGGCACGTACACAGGCATGGTGATCGTTGCCGGCGGCGGAGTGTCAGAGACATCGTTCGTCGTGGCCGCCGTTGTCGAGGGTGTCGCCACGCTCCATCCCGTCATAAGCGGCGCGCCGCGCGCATTCGCCGGCCTGCCGTACCACCTGGACGCGCGGCTCAGCGCCGGGTGGGGCGGCACGCTGTACTGGGTGACGAACTACAACGACTCGGCGCCTCCGGAGTCCCAGGCCCTCGGTACGGGCCCTTCCGCACACACGACCTTCAAGGAACCTGCCGACATCGACTTGTCCCTCGTCTCAAAGGATGAGCATGGGCGCACCAGCATCGACACATGGCGCCGTTTCCAGGTGTGGAACTCGCCGCCGCGTGTGAACGCGAACGGCCCGTACCTCGTCACGCCCGGCGGCACGGTGACGGTCTGGGCAACTGCGTCCGACCCAAATCCGCAGGAGCAGTTCGTCTTCTCCTGGCAGTTCAACCCGCCCGACGGGCCGTTTACCCCGGCAAGCGCGTCGCCGACGGCAACGTTCGTCTTCGCCGAGACGCATGACAGCTACATCGTCTGCATTGTCTCCGACACGTGGACAGGGGCTGAAGGCACGTTCAACGCGCCGCTCAGCGCGCAGGCTGTCGCCGGGTTGATTGTCTCGAACCAGCCGCCGGCCGTGCTGGCCGCCTGGCGGACCAACGGCGCATGGAGCGCATGGGCGCCCGGCCAGTCGTTTGATGCACATCGCATGCCCATGCACGATGTCAGCCTTCGCGCGTTGCCGTCAGATCCTGACGCCGGTCCCGGGCCGCTTGCTGTCGAATGGCATGAAAGCCCTGAAAACCCGCTGTCGGTCATTCCCGCGCCCGCAGCCGCCACGAACAGCGAGCTCGCGCTCGGGCCGCTTGCCGTGCCCGGAGTCTATCGCTTCTCCGTCATTGCCAACAACGGCCGGCACCGCAGCGCGCCGGCCACGGTGGCGATCACTGTTCCCGGCATCCGCGGCGCCGCCATGGCCGAAGGCTTCCAGGCGCCTCTGCCCGTCTGGGGCGCGTATGCCACCGCCGGCTATCCAGGCAACACCAACGCCTTTGGCGCGCCCGACGACACGCTGGCGACACGCTCGGATGGCGACGGCTGGCTGCACCTCGACCGGCCCACGGGCGCGCTCTGCTCCGTGCAGCTCCAGCGCACCGTGAACCTCCAGGAGCACGAGCTGTCGAACTACTACTTCTCGACATCAGCGAGCACCACGTCGGGCGTGCATTACCCGTTCCTCTTTCCGGTGACCACGTACGCCTACGGCGGCTGGCTGGTTGACGCGGCGAAGATGTCAAGCGGCGTCCCCGGCGCCTCCGTCATCCTGCTGATTCGCGGCGCGCGCATCGCGGCGGAATGCAACGAGGCGGGCGGATACTCGTTCGGCCGCATACCCAAGGCATGGCCGGTCGATGAGGCTGAAGAAGGCAGCCACTACCTCGTGTTCATGAAAGACGGCTGGACGTCCCGTTGCGTCCGCAGGACACCCGCACAGATCAATCACACTGTCCTGACCGACGTCCATACGCTCCGCCAGACCAATGCCACGGTGGCCCTCTCCGGCACCGTTCGCTCGCGCGGCGCGCACGTGCCCGTCGCAGGCGCGCGCGTCTGGTTCGGCGCCCGGCAGGCGATCGCCGATGCCAACGGCATCTTCGCCTTCACCGCCCTCCCGCCGCCCGAGACCGATGCGCCAGGCGCACCGACCCATGTGCTCGTCGCCGAGGCCGATGGGTATCGTTCGACGACAACGGTGCTGACCAACACGGCGGATGGCGGCATGGCCGACGTGTTCATCGACGGCGGCGAGGTGTACCTCTGCGGCTCGGTTGTCTCGGCCGTCAGCGGCACGGCGCCGGCGGACGGCGTCATCGAGGCGCCTGTCGCGGCCCGCGCGGCCCGCGCCGCGGGAACGGACAGCCTTGTGCTGGGCGCCCTCAGCCGTTCAGGCTTCTTCTCCGTGCGCGTGCCCGGGGGGTGCGACCACGTGATGATCCACGCTGACGGGATGAGCCAGTGCGTGCCCGTCAATCGCGCCGCTACAGGCACGCAACCGGTGGGCAACGACGTCATCCTTGTGCCGGAACCCGTGTGGGTCGCGCTTCTTCTTGCCCTGCTGCCGGCGTTGCGGCGGAACTGGACGCGGGGCATGCGGTGACGGCGCACGGCCGCCGCCCGCGCTCAAGGCCTCACACGCCGCCATACCGTTGACAAGCCGCGCGCGATAGGCTATAATCGTAACTGCGGTACACATAGGCCCGAAGTCCAGTTGCGCGGGTGGTGGAATTGGTAGACACGCTAGCTTGAGGTGCTAGTGGGCAAAACCCATGGGAGTTCAAGTCTCCCCTCGCGCACCAATCTTTTCCGGCGGGACGGAACGCCGTACCCGCCCATACCACGCAAACAGCCTTGCCACTACGAGGTGCGTCATGGGAAGTCTCAGTTGGTGGGAAATCGGCGCGATATTCATCATCATCCTGCTGCTGTTCGGCTCGAAACGTCTGCCCGACCTCGCCAGGTCAGTCGGCAAGTCCATCAGGGAATTCAAGAAATCCCTGAAGGAGATCGAGTCGGACGTGACGTCGGATGATCATGAGCAGAAGCCCGATGGCAAATCCGACACCAAGTGATGAGCCGCGCCGGCTGAACGATCCGCCCAAGACGATCGTCGAGCATCTCGACGATCTCCGGACGTGCCTGCTCCATTCGATTGTTGCCATCGCGCTCGGCGCGGTCGCGGCCCTACCCTTCCAGGAGCTCTGGCTCCGCCTGCTCGTCCATCCTGTGCGCGCATCGGTCGAGCACCTGACGTTTCTCAGCCCCACCGAGCCGTTTCTCATCCAGCTCAAACTCTCGCTCGTCGCGGGCTTCATCGTCGTGCTGCCCTACGTGGCGCACCAGATCTGGAGATTCGTCTCGCCTGCCCTCTATGACCACGAAAAGCACTGGGTCAACCGCCTCTGGGGCGCGTCAGTGGGCCTGTTCGTCGCCGGGCTGCTCTTCGCCTATTTCGTCATGATCCCGCTGTCGCTCCGGTTCTTCATGCAGTTCAGAAGCGACTTCCTCGTCGACCAGATCACGCTGAAGAACTACATCGGGTTCGCCTCGTTCTGGCTCATCGCGTCGGGCCTCGTGTTCCAGACGCCTCTCGTTCTCATCTTCCTCATGAAAACCGGCATCGTGCCGCGCGACACCCTGGCACGCAACCGCCGGGTCATGATAGTCATCATCGCGATCATCGCGGCCGTGTTCTCCCCGCCCGACATCTTCACCATGTTCCTCATGGGCGTCCCGCTCTACCTCCTTTTCGAGGCAAGCCTTTGGTTCGCCGCCGGCATCACGCAGCAGGACAAGGAGGAACACGCCGGACCGCCCACACCTGCCTCGTCATCATCTTCCGCGCCGCCACCTCCCGTGGAGCCGGCAACGAGCGCCGCGAGCGCCTCTGCCGCTGGCGCCCCGGCCTCCGCAGAACCGTCCGCTCAAGACAACTGCGCCGCTGAGCCGGCAGCGCCTGCCGTCGAGGAGACCGCCCGCGCGCAGCCGGGCTCCGGTGCCGCGGATGACGGGAATCTTGTCAGCGTTGCGCTCGCCGCGTCCGAACAGCAGGCAATCGAATGGCAGACGTACCTTGAGTCCGCGGGGATTTCCTGCGCCATCCGTTCGTTCTACGACAAGGCGTACGACGGCGTCTATGTTGCCCGGGAGGGTTTTGGCGAGCTTCTTGTGGCTGCACACGACGCCGATGACGCGCGGGCGCTGATCGAGCAGTTGAAGAACACGCCCGAGGCGTGACCAGCCTGTGCATCTGCTGCCTGTCAGGCATGCATGGCGGGCACATTCCAACCCAGCCATCCAGGCCGGGCTTTTCCCCCCTGGCACACACCACTCGCCGAGGCGCGGCATGGCGCCAGTCGCCCGTCTGCAGCGTCACTTCTTCAGAGGACCATGGAAGGGTACAGCAGTGCCATTACGCCCGTGCCTTCCGCGCGCGGCACTCTTGCCCGCGCATCGGCATAGCGTTGTTCGCGCAACCGGTGCGCCGCCGCGGCAAGAAGTGGAATGCCCGTTGCGAAATCGAAGGGCTTGACGAACGGACGGTACGGCCAGGGCTCTCCGGCGAGGTAGGGCACGGCCCAGTCAATGGCCGCCTTGAGCGACCGGCCATCCGCTGTCCGGCACCGCCAGAGATCGACGCCGATGCGTTCGCCCATCAGGGCAAGATTGGCAAAGGCGTTGAGCGTGAACAGGACGTAGTGAAGGCCGACGGCGCGGCTGACCTCGTGCGGCATGGAACCGTCGGGCTCGATCTGCCGGCTCATAAGCGAGGGCACGCGGTTCTCCAGGATGTCGCGCGCCACCTCGAGATCGCCGCACAGAAGAGCGTAACTGGCGATCTGGACACAGTACCAGACCGCGTGGTTGTTCGGGCAGCCCGCCTCGTCCTTGCCGTGCTGGTGTGTCAGCAGCCACTGCATGAATTCACGCGCCCATCCGCGCAGCAGCTCATCATCATGTGCCGTCCACGCCGTTGATGACTTCAGCATCTCAACGACATCGAACAGCAGGGGAAGCGAGCTGCCTTCGATGACGCCGCCGAACGACACGTAGACGCCCTTGCCGTCCCTGCCCTCCACCCAGCGCGGCGGGAATGCCGTGCGGAACCCGCCGCTGCCCGGAATGTACTGCGCGAACAGCATGTTCGGGTTCATCCGCGTGGCCGGGTCCGTGAACCATACGCGGAGGAACGCAGCCGCCTTCGCCGCATAGCGCTCGTCACCCGTGAACGCCCACGCAAGCGCCAGCGCCTCAACCGCACGGTGCATCCGCAGCATGCCCGGCCGGTCATAGTCTGCCACCTCGGGGTTGATCTCCCCATCGCGCGAGACGTACGGCAGCTTGTCGGGCGTGCCGGGATTGGGCCAGAGGTAGATGCCGAGAGAGAAGTAATCGTGCTTGTCGCCTGTCGGCGGCGTGTGCTTCTTGTCCATGACGGACGGCGGCTGCACGGGCAGGGACGCATCCGCTTCCGCAACCAGCGCACGCAGCCCGTCCGCCTCGGGCGGTGCGAGCGCATGCCGCTGTGCGCGTGAACGTGCGTCCGCAAGCAGTTCGGGAACGAGCAGCAGCGTGCGTATCCCATGGCCGCTGGGCGGTTTGGCGCCGTTACCGTGTTTCTGCTGGTCGCTCATTGCGTTCTCCGTTCATCTCCAGGGCGTGCCGGCGGGGTACTCAGCCTCGAGGCCTTCCGGCAGTCTCACATTGCCGGAAAGATTCCCGCGGCCATCCTGCTCGAACTCCGCGGCCATCGTCCCCTTGGGATGGGGCACTTCAACACGGATGCGGCGGAACGGACCGAGCCGGGGCATTATCCGCACGCGCTCGAAGCCGAAGCCGGCCGGTTGAATGCCCGCGACGCTTGCCACGAGGTGATAGAGCGGGTGCGCGGACCACGCATGGCAGTCCGACCGAGTGAAGGCTGCGTCGATCGGCGGGAGCGCACGAAGGCCTTTCTCCCTGTCCTGCGGCCAGCACTCGAACGTCGTGCGCACACCGCCGCGCACCATGCCGCGCCACGGCATGAGGTATGCGTGCAGGAGATCGATTCTTCCGAGCTGTGCAAAGGCTTCGAACAGGTAATGCGTGAAGAACAGGTTGCAGCGCGTCAAGCCGCTGTCCTCGGCAAGCGTGTCGCCGATGCGCTGCGTCATGGCGCCTGGCAGGCGGCCCGTCAACACGGCAATGCTCTGCGTATGCTGGGAGAACCGCGTGCGCGCGGGATCGTCGGCCATGGCGCCGCGCGCATCGTCCCAGAACAATCCGAGACACCGTTTGGACAGATCGTCCGCAAGGGCTCGTGCGGCATCGGCTTCGCCCGTGGCGCCGAGCCACGCCTCCAACTCGGCCAGGCGGTCGAGTGTGTAGACGATCTGCCAGTTGTACAATCCATTGACGCCGTCGGCGCGGTGGGGCGGTATGCCGCGTTCCCATCCGTCAACCCAGTCGTAGTAGTTCCATTCATTCCCCGGCCAGCGCATCAGCCCATCATCCGCGCGGTCTCTGCAAAGGCGCTGCATGAGTGCGCGCATCGCGGGCATCTGCTCCGCCACATACGCGCGATCGCCCCGCCAGCGCGCGTAATCGTGCAGCGTCGTCACGAGCCACAGGCAGAATGAAGGAATGACGCAACGTCCCCGGTTCGGATAGCATGCCCTGGTCAGCCCCCCTTCGTCCGCGGAGTCGCATGCGAGACGCATTGCCTGCCGCGGCAGCCGGTCATCGAGTGTCATCACGTAGCCGCACAGGATCTGCGGCCGCATGTCACCGACCCACTGCTGCTGCTCGTAGTACGGGCAGTCCATGTACGTGTCGTGGGCGCACATCTGCAGCGCGCGCACACCAAGGCGCAACGATTCGTTGATCTCCTCGTCATCACATGTCACCATGCCGTCGAGCTCGAGCGGATAGCGTGTTTCGCGGAGCGACAGCCGCTCGATGACCAGGGGGGCTGCGGCGGTTTCGACCACGACCTCGATGAACCTGCCCGGGCGCCACCAGTACGACTCGAACGCGCGGGGCGTGCCGCCGCCGGCCATGCGCCATGTGTCGCCGATGCCGTGGAAGTACATGCCGTCCACGCGGTCGCGGTGGGTCTTGTTGCCCCAGTCGCCTTCGTGCGTCTGGCCGGAGAACGGCTTGGTGCGCAACGCCTCCGCCCACGCCATGCGGACGACGGCCCCATCACCGCCGCGCGCGACCATGCGGGAAAACGCGCAGACATACTCGCCCAGGTCGAACACCGCGCGCCGTCGCGCGTTCGCCGGGACATGAAGCGCGTGGCCGTCTGAAAGGCGCTGCCATTCGCGCTGCCCGTCGCAGCGGGTTGCCGCCTTGCCGAGCGGCGAAGAGCGTGCATCGTCAAGCCCGGCATCGTCCGCGTGGATCGCCGTGCCCGCGGCACGGTCGGCGCGATACATCGGCGGCAGCGACGTCGGCTGGAGAAGGCGCGCGTCATCTTCCGCCCGCGCCAGGTTCCAGCCGTCGGCCGGCCCGCTGGCCCAGCTCCAATCATACACTGCGCCGTCGAACGTCATAGGGCTTACTGCGCCCATCGACCATGACGGCTTGTCGCCGAATGCGAACCCATCGAGCGCCTTGCAGCGCCACACGGCTTCGCCCGTCCGCACCTGCGGACCGAGCGGAGAGTCCGCGTCCGTGGCCACCCACAGGCCCGGCCGGATGCTCATCACCGGCGCGGGCGCGTGAGCGCCCAGCGCCCACACGCGTGCCGCGAGGACGTGAGTTCCTTCCGACAGGGTAAGATCGACGGTGGTATAGAACCAGCGGACCGCGTCGCCGCGGTCAGGCATCCTTCCGAGCGGCGTGCCGTCAAGGTACAATTCGCACCATTCATCAGCGGCGACGTGCAGTCGCGCGGAAAGCGCCTCCGCGACCGCGAACCGCACGGCATACGCGGCAACGGCCGGCTGCGGCCCTTGTCCGGCCCAGCGAAGCCATTGCGCGCGGGGAAGTGATCCGGTCATGATGTGTGTTGTCCAGTGTTGCAGGGACACGCCCCTGCGGCTGCGAACGAATCTCCCGCTCTCCGTCACGGCGCGACGCGGATGGCCATCGAGAACCCGATGTTCAGCCAGCCGTTCTCCACGCGATACAGCACCTTGTTGATGCCGCGGCGGAAGGTCACCTTGCGGAATCCCTCGTTCACGCGCCAGCCCTTCAACCGGTCGCTGCTCACCCAGATGGGCATGCCGTTGAGCCAGACATTCGCCTTGTCGTCGCTGCCGACCGCCACCCACAGATCCATCGGCCGGTCGCACGAGATTTCCGTGTAGGCGTAGTAGACGCCGTACTGGTCGGGCGCGGATGGCTGCACCATTGGCACGCCGCTCTGTTCCCATTCCCATCTCAGGAGCCGGCCGTCCTTGCCGACGTAGGTTGCGGCAAGATCAACCACCGTCTCGGGCGGGAACTTGGTATGGATGTTGATGCGCATGGGATTCGGGAACGGGCCGATGGTGTACCACGAGTTGACGAAGAGCCACTCGACCGGCGCGCCGCCGTCGCCGATCTTGCGGCCGAACGTGTGCGGCGCCTCCGGGTCCGTGATGCGCATGAGTGCGGCCGGATTGTCCGAGCTGCGGAACAGGTCGCGCGGCCGTTCCTCGCCCTCCTGCGTCTCCTTCGTCAGGTCCTTGATGTCCGGCATCAGCTCGTGCATCAGGGGCGTCAGGTCTTTGAACTGCTGTTTCTCGTCGTCTTTGGCGAGCTCCTCGAGCTGGGCGAAGGCCGGGCTGCCCTCCCGCACCTGCGCGATCTCGATGACTTCATCGGGGTCGTACTCGGGCTTCTGCACGATCTCCTCGAGCGTGGCCTCCGGCCTCTTCGCCATCTCGCCGCCGTCAAGCAGCCTGACCTGGATCACCTCGATCTCCTCGAGCAGCTTCGCGGCAAGATCGATCATCATCTCGATCTGGGTCTCGACTTTCTCGACCGCATGCTTGTGCGTCGCAATGTCGTCCGGGTGGCGAATGGCGCGGCGCAGGAGCGGCGCGTCGACCGGATCGAGCACCGGCATCACGGACGAGATGTTCCTGTATGCTTCATCATACGGGATATCGAGCTGCTTCGCCTGCTGGATGGCCTTGATGCGGCGGTAATCGTCGCATATCTGTTCGAGATTCGCCACGGCGGTATCGTAGATGCCGACGATGTCGCTGCCCAGATGCTGATCGTTCGCGGGCGCGGCGGCGCTGGCGTCCGCCGCTTCGGCAGCCGCGAGCACAGCGGGCGCGCCGGGCGCGAGCAGCGCCGCGGAAAGCAGCAGGATGTGGCGGAGTGGCTTCATTGGCGTGCGGTGCCGGCTTGTGTGCCGGCGTTCGTGCCCCCGGCAAGCAGCTCGCGTATGCGCTCGACGACGCGTTGCTGTGCTGCGTATGCGCCGGACTGGATGTTGCACGACGTGACGAGGAGGCTGGCGCGGTTCGTTACCGTACGTGCCAGGTCGGCTTCGTCGCGCTCGGCCCTCTTGCGCATGTCCTCGGCGGTGCGGAGCGCATTTCTGCTTTCGTCGCGGGCTTTGGCTGCGGTTCTCTTCAGTTCCGCGGCGGTGTTCTCCAGCGTGCCGCGCTGCGTTTTCAGACCGCTCTCCTGCTGCTTGAGGCTGTCAAGGCGGGCTTTGGCCTGTTTCTGTCCGGCGACGGCGTCGTCGATGCCTCGCGTGAGCGCCTCGATCTTCGCGGTGTCGGGCGCCGCGCCTTTCTTCCGCTGTTTCGCCTGCTGGTTCGCCTCCCTGAGTGATCGCTCGAGCTTGTCCTGCTGCGCCTTGAGTCTGCGCGCGTCGTCCTGTGCGGCGCGGATGAGGCGCTCGGTGTCCCTGCGCTGCTGGTCGCAGAGGCGCACACGCGCTTCCGCGTTCGTGGCCGCGGCGAACGCGGAGCGTTCGGCGTCCTCGAGCCCGGGAAGCGAGAGTTCGAGGTCTTCGAGTTCCTTCCTGAGAGATCGCAGCGGCTCGGCGCGTTGCTGGATGGTGAGCACGGCATCGTCGAGCCAGCGGATGAACTGGTTTGCGCTGATCTGCGCTTCCTGCGCGGCATTCTGCTGCGTGGCAAGGGCATCCTTCTGCAGGTCGAGAAGAATGATGCCGCGGCGGATTTCGTCCTGCGCCGTAAGAATCCTTGGCATGTCGGCGCGCGCGGCTTCCACCGCGGGAAGGGGGTTGTGCGAGGCCTGCGCGGCGCGCAGCGCATCGGCGAGCGCCTTCTGCCTGTCGAGCGCCTGCCGGATGCACTCGTCGAGCCGCGCGCGTGCCGTGGCGCGCTGCTGGTCGGCGAACGGGAGAAAGTGGGTGTTGATGATCTGGAAATTCTGTGCCATGCGGTCCTGCCCCTGTTCGAGCAGGGCGACGCGCCCGCGCAGCCGCTCGGCCGTGCGGTCGCGGATGGCATCGATGATCTCCTGGAGCGCGTCGCCGCGGGTGATGATCTCGGGCTCGCGGGGCGCATCGCGCCTGAACACGATTTCGCGCACGGGGAACGCGATGACCAATGCGCCCAGCACGATGCAGTGCACCGCGATCGAGATTCCCCAGAACGGGCCCTGCTTCGCGCGCGTCAGCCTGCTACCGCAGCGGCTCGAAGCGTTCCTGATGGGTGTTGATGCCGACATTCTTAAGCCCTTCGAATTGGAGGATGTCGAGGAGTTGCATGACGCGCTGGAACGGCACGGCGTGATCGACATCAAGCCGCACTTTCATCTCCGGCGTCGCCTGGCTCCTGGCCCGCAGATCGTTCTGCAGCAGCCCGATCGACACGGGCGTGCCGTCGACATAGATGTTCTGGTTCTCATCGATCGCGATGACGATGAACTGGTCGGGCTCCTGCACCTGGATCGCCGCCTTCGACTCGGGCAGCACGAGCGGGAGCTCCTCGTTGATCTTCTTCAGCGTGGTGGCCACGAGAAAGAAGATCAGCAGCAGGAAGACGCAGTCGATCAACGGCGCCATCTGCACCTCGAGCCCTTCGTCATCCCGCAGGTCCACTTTCATTGCCGCGCGCGCTCCGCTGTGTCATCAGCCTTGTCCATGAACCACGTGCTCAACAGCTCGTTCACCACACCCTCCAGCCCCATGGCAAGCGAGTTCGTCCTGCTCTTGAAAAAATGATACGCCGACAGCGCCGGAATGGCGATCACCAGCCCCGCCGCCGTCGTCACCAGCGCCTTCGATATGCTCCCTGCCAGCAGCGATGCATCGCCAAGAGACCCGGCAATGGCGACGATCTCGAATGCCTCGATCATCCCGATCACCATGCCGAACAGCCCGAGCAACGGCGAAACCGTCGCCGCCACCGCGATCGGATACGCCTTCTGCAAATGCGCCCGCATGTCCCGCCCCGCGATGTCGCCCGCCAGCACCGACAGCTCCGACGACGGGCAGTTGCGATGCCGCACGAATGCCCTGATAATCGTCGCCAGCGTGCTCGGGTACCGGTCGCACAGCGCGTAGATGTCGTCGTAGCGCCGCCGGCTCCACAGCTCGTCTGCCTGCTCGGCCAGCCCGTCCGGATAGACCGCCTTGCGCCGCAAGTGCACCGCGCGCTCGATCGAGAACGTGACGGCCACGACCGATGCGAAGAGCAGGAAGAACATCGTGTATCCGCCCTGCTGCAGCCTCTCCATGAACGATACGCCCTTGACAACCTTCTCGTCCGCCTGCGCGCCCACGGCAGCCTCGGCGTTCGTCACGGAGGCCGGCTGCGCATCGTTCGTTACCGCCGCGTCCTCCGCCCGCGCGGCCGGCGCCGGGCCGAGCGTGGCGGCGGTCACGAGTGCGAAGAAAACACAGCGGCGCGCGGTCTGTGCCGCCCTTGGAAGTGCATACATGTTCATTGCGTGCTCCATGGAGGCTATTACGGACCAAGAGGGTAGCATAATCAATCACATCCAGTCAATCGGATGCTCAATTGTGAGCATTAACGGCACGCCTCCTTGACAAGACCACACCTTAATCGTATACTTTTGTGTTGATTGGATTGTCTGCCATGAACGGAACGCCGGTACAGATTGCCGTGATCGCCATCCTGCATCTCGTGATTGTAGGATCGCGCATCCTTCTGTCATCGGCCTCCGCCTGAGCACACACTGAACAGGCAATGAAACACGGCGACCGGTGACCCGGCCGCCGTTTTCTTTGCAGGGCAGCGCCTCCCGCATTTCCCGCGTCGCCAGCAGCGGGAAATGCGCGGGGCATGCAAAATCGGGCGGCTTTGAGTATAATACTACGTTGCCGGTAACCACACGGACACCCATGGCGCAGCGCGCAAGGATCATCATGCTCATCGGTGACGGCATGGCCGACCATCCCGTCCCCGCGCTCGGCGGCAGGACGCCGCTCGAAGCGGCCGCATGTCCGAACATGGACGCCATTGCCCGCGCGGGCCGCGGCGGCCTGATCGAGACTGTGGCCGAGGGGCTCAAGCCGGGCAGCGACATCGCCATCATGTCCGTCCTTGGCTACGATCCGAAGAAGTACTACACGGGCCGCGGACCGCTCGAGGCTGCCGCGCTTGGCATCGCGCTCGAACCCGGCGACGTCTGCTTCCGCTGCAACCTCGTCACGCTGCGCGATGGCCGCATGGCCAGCTACAGCGGCGGGAACATCAGGACCGCGGACGCCGCGAAGTACATCGCGATGATCGACGCCAAGTTCGGCCGCGAGGGCGTGCGGTTCCACCCGGGCGTGAGCTACCGGCACCTGCTTGTCGTGCCGGAACGCCTCCTGGGCGCCGATGGCACGGGCCTGAAGGCCACGCCGCCGCATGACATCAGCGAGCAGCCGTGGGCGCCGCACCTGCCTGCCGGCCCGGGCAGCGCCTTCGTCCGTCAGTTGATGGCGGACGTCAATGCGTTCCTGCAGAGCGACCCGGCCGCATGCGCGCAGCGCGCGGCGGGCAATGGCGAGGCCAACGCCGTCTGGCTCTGGGGCCATGGCACGAGCCCCGCCCTGCCCACGTTCGCCCAACGCTTCGGCATCGAAACAGGCGCCGCTATCACCGCCGTCGACCTCATACGCGGCATCGCCCGCCTTGCCGGGCTCGACGTGCCTGAGGTGCCTGGCGCGACAGGCTACTATGACACGAACTACGCGGGAAAGGCCGGCGCGGCAGTCCGGATGCTCGCGGATCACGACTTCGTCGTCGTCCACGTCGAGGCGCCTGACGAAGCAGGGCACAACGGCGAGCTCGACGAGAAAATCCGCGCGATCGAGAACTTCGACCGCGAGATCGTCGGCCCCGTGTGGCGCGCCGCGCGAGAGTACCCGCGCCATGCGCTCGTCGTGCTGCCAGACCATCCGACACCGCTCGATGTGAAGACGCACGTGCGCGAGAAGGTGCCGTTCGCAGTCTGCGGCAGCGGCATCGCGCCCGACGGCAGCATGGCCGCGTTCAGCGAGCCCGCCGCGCGCAACAGCCCGTGGAACACGATGACGGGGCTCGGGCTGATCGAGTGGATGAAGAGGACGACGGAATGATGGAATTGCCGATTGCCAATTGCCGATTGCCGACTTGGGGATGACTAACAGGCCGCATGGCCATAGTGCGAAGGCACGCATGAGAAAAGACGAGCTTCTGACGCGAACGAAGTGGTTTGGGCTCAGGATAATCAGACTGGTTGATGCATTGCCCGATACGTCTGCAGGGCGGGCGATCGGGGGGCAGCTTGTACGATGCGGCACAGCGGTCGGGGCGAACTACAGGGCTGCATGCCGCGCGAGAAGCAGAGCGGAGTTTGTCGCAAAGATAGGTATTGTTGAGGAGGAGGCGGACGAGAGCGCGTATTGGCTGGAGATGATCATCGAGGCATCGCTGCTCGAGAAGCGGAAGGTCAGTGATTTGCTCAAGGAAGCGGAGGAATTGACGCGAATAATGGCAGCGTCCAGGATTACTGCAAAAGGATAGTAGCCGTGTTGCCGCCACACTCAATCGGCAATCGGCAATCGGCAATTGGAAATGACACCATGAAGAACCGGACTGACAAACGGGTATACATCTACGACACCACCCTGCGCGACGGGTCGCAGGGCGAGGGCGTCAATTTCTCGAGCATGGACAAGGTGCTCATCGCCAAGCGGCTCGACGCGTTCGGCGTCGACTACATCGAGGGCGGCTGGCCGTACTCGAACCAGAAGGACATCGATTTCTTCGAGCGCATCCGCGCCGAGAAGCTTGTGCATGCGCGCATCGCCGCCTTCGGCTCGACGCGCCGCGCGAAGAACGCCGCCGGCGACGACCCGAACCTGCTGGCCCTCGTCGCCTCGAAGGCGCCGGTCACCACCATCTTCGGCAAGAGCTGGCTGCTCCACGTGCGCGATGCGCTCCGCGTCAGCCCCGAGACGAATCTCGAGATGGTGCGCGACTCGGTCGCGTTCCTCAAGAGCCACGCGCGGGAAGTCATCTTCGACGCCGAGCATTTCTTCGACGGGTACAAGGACGATCCCGGGTATGCCCTTGCCGTGCTCGATGCCGCGCGCGACGCGGGCGCGAGCGCGCTCGTGCTGTGCGACACGAACGGCGGGAGCACGCCGATGGAAGCGTTCGAGATCACCAGGGCCGTCTGCACGCGCTTCCCGGGCGCGGTGGTCGGCATCCATCCCCACAACGATGCCGGGTGCGGCGCGGCGAACGCGCTCATGGGCGTCGCCGCGGGCGCCACGCACGTCCAGGGCACGATCAACGGGTGCGGCGAGCGGTGCGGCAATGCGGACCTGACGTCGATCCTGCCGGGCCTCGTGCTCAAGATGCAGCGCGCCTGCGCCGTCCACCTTGACCAGCTTACCGAGGTGAGCAAGTACGTGAACGAGCTGGCCAACCTGCCGTACAACCATCGCCAGCCGTACACGGGCATGAGCGCGTTTGCCCACAAGGGCGGCATCCATGTCAGCGCCGTGCAGCGCAACGCGCGGACGTACGAGCACATCGAGCCCGGGCAGGTGGGCAACCGGCGCCGCGTGCTCATCTCGGAGCAGAGCGGGCAGTCGAATGTGCTCTACAAGGCGCGCGAGTTCGGCATCGACCTTGACAGCCAGCCCGACAAGGTGGCCGCCGTGATCGAGGAAGTGAAGAAGCGCGACCATGCGGGCTACGAATACGAGGCCGCTGACGCGAGTTTCGAGCTGTTGATCAAGCGGACGCTCGGGAAATTCGCGCCGTCGTTCGAGGTGCTCGGCTTCCGCGTCATCGATGAGGTGCGCGACGGCGCCATCGTCTCCGAGGCGACGGTGAAAGTGCGCGTGCTCGGCGTCGAGGAGCACACGGCAGCCGAGGGCGACGGCCCGGTCAACGCGCTCGATACGGCGTTGCGCAAGGCGCTCCGCCCGTTCTTCCCGCAGCTCGAACAGGTCGAGCTGATCGACTACAAAGTGCGCGTCCTCTCCGCCAAGGGCCTGAAAGGCACCGCGTCAAAGGTGCGCGTGCTCGTCGAGTCGGCCGACGGAATGAACACGTGGGGCACCGTGGGCGTCTCGACGAACATCATCGAGGCCTCGTACGAAGCCGTCATCGACTCGATCGAGTACAAGCTGATGAAGGACGCGCGGACGAAGAAGACCACAGCCAGACGTTCGCGCAAGGAATAGGGCCATGAGTACACATACGTTCAGCGATGCGGATGTGCCCTACTTCATGTGGGACGAGCGCCTCACGGCAGGAGAGATTCGACGCCTGCTTGCGACCGCCCCGGCGGCGCGCCGCATTGACCTGATGGCAAAGGTGATGCGCGACGCACGTGTCGAGGACGTCTGGCAGTTCATATCGCCCGCGGACCTTCTGCGCCATCGCGATGCGCTGTTTGCACGGCTTGGCTGGCACAGGGGCATGTGGGAATTCCTGTATAACCGGTGGGTCAGTAATGATCTGCTCAAGACAACCACAGATTCTCACGCGGGACCAGGACGCGTTTCTTAACGCGTTCTTCCGGCTGACGTCGGAGTTCTACCTGACAGGTGGCACGGCGCTTGCGGGCTTCTACCTCGGGCACCGTACCTCGATCGATCTCGACCTGTTCACGCAGGATGCAGACGCGTTCGAGCACCTCGATGTCGTCCTGTCAGACACAGCCGACGCGCTGGGCATAGCCGTGCGCGGCATCCGCACGACGCATTACTTCAAGCACTTCGAGGCCGAAATGTCTTCCGGACCGCTCACCATCCACAGCGCGAGAGACGTGCCGGCTCGCCTGGCGCCGGTTGCCTCGTGCGGAGACACACGTGTCGACTCAATAGAGGATATCATGGCCAACAAGCTGTGTGCCATGCTTGGGCGCAGCGCCATGAAGGATTTCATCGATCTGCTGTTTCTTGATCGTGCCGGCTATGACACTCTGTCGTTCCTTCCCAGGGCGCAGCGCAAGGATGGGGGAATGGCCGCGGAGTCGCTCGCCTACTCCATCGAGCAGTTGTCGATCACCGCTGTTCCCGATTTCCTTGTCAAGCCGGTGACGCTTGACGAGCTTCTCGCCTTCAAGGAGAATACGATCAACAAGCTTGTTGCATCGATCCTGCCAGATGCGACCACAGCGTAACCGCCATCCTCCTTCCACAAGAGCCCCATGGACATCGCGAAACAATACGACCCGGCCGCAATCGAGAAAACCACCTACGCCGCGTGGGAAGCAGCCGGCGCGTTCAATGCAAGCCCCGACGCAACCGGCAACCCCTTCTGCATCGTCATCCCGCCGCCCAACGTCACCGGCGCGCTCCACCTCGGCCATGCCATCAACAACACCCTACAGGACATCCTGATCCGCTATCACCGCATGCTCGGCGAGAACACCCTCTGGATGCCCGGCATCGACCACGCCGGCATCGCCACCCAGGCCGTCGTCGAGAAGAAACTCATCGAGGAGGAAGGCAAGACACGCCACGACATCGGACGCGAAGGCCTCGTCCAGCGCATCTGGGACTGGAAACAAAGGTTCGGAGACCGCATCGTCGAACAGCTCAAGCTCATGGGCTGCTCGTGCGACTGGCGGCGCACGCGCTTCACCCTCGACGACCAGTGCGCGCGCGCCGTGCGCCACACCTTCTTCAAAATGTTCGCCGACGGGCTGATCTACCGCGGCAAACGGCTCGTCAACTGGGACGCCCACCTCCAGACCGCCGTCTCGGACGACGAAATCTACCACGAGACCGTCCGCGGCCACCTCTGGTATTACTGGTATCCGGTCAAAGACTCCGCCGAGCGCCTCCTCATCGCCACCACCCGCCCAGAAACAATGCTCGGCGACACCGCCGTCGCCGTCCATCCCGACGATCCGCGCTACACGCATCTCGTCGGCAAGACCGCCCTCCTCCCGCTGGCCAACCGCGAGATTCCCATCATCGCCGACGGCGAACTCGTCGACATGACCTTCGGCACCGGCTGCGTCAAAGTCACGCCGGCGCACGACCCGAACGACTATGCGTGCGCGCTGCGCCACAACCTCCCGATGATCAACATACTCAATCCCGACGGCACGATCAACGAGAACGGCGGCGCCTTCGCCGGCATGGAACGCGCCAAGGCGCGCAAGGCGGTCGTCGAGGCGCTCGAACAGCTCGGCCTTGTCGCGAAAATCGAGCCGTATGAAACACAGGTCGGCCATTCAGACCGCTCGAAGACGCCGATCGAACCCTATCTCTCCGACCAGTGGTTCGTCACCATGGGCGAGCTGGCGCAACTGGCGATGGACGCGGTGACGCAGGGCCGCGTCGAGTTCCATCCCCCGCGCTATGCGAAGATGTACCTTGACTGGCTCTCCGAGAAGCGCGACTGGCCGATCAGCCGCCAGCTCTGGTGGGGCCATCGCATCCCGATCTGGTATGCACGCGGCTGCGACGAGGCGGCGCTCAAATCGGCGTTCGCCGGGCGCAAGGACGTCTCGTGGCGCTGGGATGGCGAATACGGGCAATGGCTCGTCTGCTCGCAGACCGAGGACCTCCGCGCGGACGCCGTGCCGGGCATCACGATCGAGCAGGACCCGGACGTGCTCGATACGTGGTTCAGCTCCGCCCTCTGGCCGCACTCGACCCTCGGCTGGCCCGAGCAGACGCCCGAGCTGAAACGCTGGTACCCGACCAGCGTGCTCATCACCTCGCGCGACATCATCACCCTCTGGGTCGCCCGCATGGTGATGACGGGACTGTACAACACGGGCAACGTCCCCTTCACGCACGTGCCCATCCATGTGAAAATCCTCGACGGCCAGGGCCAGACAATGTCGAAGTCAAAAGGCAATGGCGTCGACCCGCAGGACATCATCGACCAGTACGGCGCCGACGCACTGCGCTTCTCGCTCGCCGCAATGGCCACCGAAACGCAGGACGTCCGCATGCCCGTCCAGTACAAGTGCCCGCACTGCGGCGCGAACACGCCGCAGACGGCGAACAACATGACGGCGAAGACGCTCCCGTGCCCGCATTGCAAGAAACCGATGGCAACGCGCTGGGCGGGCGAGGCGGTGCAGCGGGAGACGGGCCTTGCCCTTCTCACCAGCGAGAAATTCGAGTTCGGCAGGAATTTCGCCAACAAGATATGGAATGCCAGCCGGTTCGTCCTCATGAACCTCGAACCGGGCGTGCCAGTGCTCTCGCCGCGCGAGCTCGCGGGCCAGCTCCGCGATCCCCAGTCCGCCATGCACGGCCTTGGCGCCGATGACGCCTGGATTCTTGAGCGGCTCGCCGCGCAGACGATCGCCGCGACCAACGCGCTCGAGGAATTTCGCTTCCACGAGTATGCGCGCGGGCTCTACGAGTTCATGTGGAACGAGTTCTGCGACTGGTACGTCGAAGCGGCGAAGCCGGCGCTCTACGGCGGCGACGCGGGGGCGAAACGGCGCGTGCAGACCGTTCTCGCCTGCGTGCTCCAGACCGCCCTGCGGCTGCTCCACCCCGTCATGCCCTTCGAGTCCGAGGAACTGTGGCGGCTGCTCCACGAGACGCTCGGGCTCGCCGCGCCATCGCTGCTGATCCGCGCCGCATGGCCGGAGGTGCAGCGCGGATTCTGCGCGCCCGCGCTGCTCGAGCTGGTGCACGCGAAGTACGAGCTCATCTCCCTCGGCCGCATGCTGCGCAGCGAATACAACGTGCCGCCGGGCGCGAAGGTCCGCTTCGCCGTCAAACCCGCGGCGGACGAGCTTGCGCGGTTCCTCGCCGGCGAGAGCGACACCATGAGCCGCCTGCTCCAGGCGTCCGAGATCACGGTCGACCCGGCGTTCACCGCCGCCCATCCGCTGCCGGG
The DNA here is from genome assembly GCA_012514975.1 of bacterium. Taxonomy (GTDB): domain Bacteria; phylum Auribacterota; class UBA3054; order UBA3054; family JAAYZF01; genus JAAYZF01. Next base: position 2,446 of record JAAYZF010000130.1, on the reverse strand, counting down.
CCAGATGACGAAGACGGCCACAATCTTCATGTTCCTCGACGGGGCGTTCGACCTGAAGGCCGAGGCGCAGCGCATGACGAAGCAGCTTGGCGAAGTCGAGGGCTACATCGCCGCGCAGCAACGCAAACTCGCGAACGGGAAGTTCACCTCGAGCGCTCCGGCCACCGTGGTCGAGAAGGAGCAGGCGAAGCTCGCCGAGGCGCAGGAGCGCGCGGCGAAGCTGCGCCAGATGCTCGCCTTCTTCGCCGGCGGCGCCGCGTGATGACGCCGGGCGGCCTTGGCCATCAATGACATCCATGGACGAGCCAGACGACATCCAGCGCGACGTTCCCGCACTCCCGGCCGATGAAGCCGGCGCGGAGGACGCGTACGCGTACCTTGCCGAGCCGTGCGAATCGTGCCTCGAGCGGATGGCGTTGCTCGAGAGAAGGATCGGGTATGCATTCCGCAGCAAGCGTCTGCTGTTCAAGGCGCTTACCCACTCGTCCTACATGAACGAGAATCCGCGCAGCGGCATGCGCCACAACGAGCGGCTCGAGTTCCTCGGCGACGCGGTGCTTGGCGTCATTCTTGCCGAGCATCTGTTCCGTTTCTTTCCTGAGCGGCGCGAGGGCGAGCTGTCGCTGATGCGCTCGTGGCTTGTCAGCGAGTCGAATCTGTCCGAACTTGCGCAGGAGATGGATATCGGGTATTATCTTCTGCTCGGCTGCGGCGAGGATGCGAGTGGCGGGCGCGGGCGCGCGGCGCTGCTGGCCGACGCGTTCGAGGCGCTTGTCGGCGCGATCTATCTTGACGGCGGGTTCGCGGCGGCGAACACGTTCGTCCTCGCCGCCTTCGCCGTCAAGCTGCGCACGGTTGACGAGGACAAGGCGCAGATCAACTACAAGAACGCGCTCCAGCAGGAAGCGTACGACCGCTTCGGCGACCAGCCCCAGTATGTCGTCGTCGCCGTCTCGGGGCCGGAGCATACCAAGCAGTTCAGCGTCGAAGTCCGCCTTGCCGGCCGGGTGCTTGCCGCGGGTGACGGGGCATCGAAGAAGGAGGCCGAGATGAACGCGGCGCGCACCGCGCTCGTCCTTCTCGCACAGGAACATAAACGGGATTTGATATGACACGGTCCAGGAAGCACATGGTCGCCGCAATCGACATCGGCGGCACAAACGTCCGCGGCGGGCTCGTTGACCGCGAGGGGAACATCACCGGCATGACGCACCGGCCGTCGCATGCGGCCGAGGGGCGCGGCGCGCTGCTCGAAACGCTCAAGGCCGTCATCGACGAGCTGCGCACCGCACACCCCATCGCCGCCGTCGGCATCGGCTCGCCCGGCTCGATCAACCATCGCGACGGCATTATCCGCTACATGCAGGCCCATATTCCAGGATGGACGGGCACGCCTGTCGGGCCGCTGGTGACCGAATGGACGGGCGTGCCCGCGGCGATTGACAACGACGTCAACCTCATCGCCCTCGGCGAGAACTGGATCGGCGCGGGCAAAGGGTCGCGCTGCCAGCTCTCGATCGCGCTCGGCACGGGCCTCGGCGGCGGCATCGTCATCAATGGCCGCGTCATGCGCGGCGCGCTCGGCCGCGCCGCCGAGTTCGGCCACGTGATCGTCGTGCCCAATGGCGAGCCCTGCACGTGCGGCAACTACGGCTGCGTCGAGGTCTACACCGCCCCCGGCGCCATGGTCCGCCGCGTCCACCACTACCTCCGCATTGGCGTCCCCAGCGCCCTCGCCGGCCGCAAAGACATCTCGGCCAAGGACATCATCGAGGAAGGCGCCAAGGGCGACCACCTCTGCCGCAGGCTCCTTGATGACGCCGCGCGCTGCCTCGCGCTTGTCGTATGGAACCTCATGCAGATATTCGACCCCGACGTTTTTGTCATCGGCGGCGGATTGATGAAGGCGGGGAAGGTCTTCCTCGATCCCTTCCACAACGAACTTGACCGGTATTACCAGCCGCCCGAGCTCACACCGCTCATCACCATCCGCGTCTCCAAGCTGGGCGATAACGCGGGCATCCTCGGCGCCGCCCGCCTCGCATGGCAATGGCTCGACGGCACCGACCGCGACTGATGACGGCGCTTCACTCTTCACAGGCCTCCCGCGTGGACAACAAGCGACTTGATCTCGTCCTCGCCTCTGCGTCGCCGCGCCGGCGCGAGATGCTCGAGATGCTCCGCGTGCCTTTCCGCGCCGTCAAGAGCGACTACGCCGAGCATAACAATGCGCACAGCGCGCCCAGCGCGCTCGTCATGCAGCATGCCAGGCAGAAAGCTGCAGCCGCGGGCTCGCGACTCCGCACCGGCATCGTGCTCGGCGCCGATACACTCGTCTACTGCGGACGCGCCCTGTTCGGCAAACCGGCTGATATGGCTGACGCGCACCGCATGCTCCGCGCCCTCCAGGGGAAAAATCACTTCGTCTACACCGGCATCGCCCTGC
>JAAYZF010000129.1 GCA_012514975.1 bacterium | reverse complement strand
GTTCCACATCTCGTTCGAGTACTCGACGAAGAGGCGCAGGTTCGTGCTCAGCGGGGGATAGAGCGGCGCGGGCGTGTTCGACATGTAGGGGTTCCACCCGTCGCTCCCGTGGAGGATCAACCGCGCAAGATTCGTCACGTATTCGTCCGTCGCCATGTGCGGCACGCAGAGCCACATGTCGGCTCCCACCTCGTTGCACAAGGCTGCGCACATTTCGTACGACGCGCCGGCAGAGACGCCCGAGGCGGATTCCACGGGCCCGTTCTGGAAACAGTGGGTTGCGGGGCGATGGTCCTCCCAATTCCGCTGCGTGCTGCCGTTCGTCCTCAGCCAGTCCATGAAGCGGAGCAGCTTGAACGGTTTGAGCATGCCGGTGTAGAGCGGATGGAACAGTGGTTCGGGCTGGCCGGGCGCGGGTTCGAGGCTTTTGTTCATCGGGTCTGCCGGGTCGGGCAGCCACAGGCGGATGGCACGCGGCGGGTTGTTCGAGTTGATCGCGTGGATTTTCACGTCGAACCCGAGGCCGCTGCCGCCGAAATAATACTCGCGGCGTCCGTCGAGAACCACGCCCGAGACGCTTCCCGAGACGATGGACGCATTGTCCACGCGGACATCGGCGTCGCCAAGCCAGGTCAGGACGACGCGCCCCACGCACAGGTTCGTCCTGTCGCGTGTATCCGAGTTCTGCTGTGTGCGCGTGACATAGGGCAGGTTCGTGGCCATGTAGAGCGGATAGCCGTCCCGGCTGAAGTACGGCGCCGGATGGGGCAGGGCCGCCATGCCGCTCGCAGAGGTTATGAACCACTGGTCGCGCATGCAGAGCACATTGGCGAAGACCGGCGCCGTGTAGTAGGCGATGCCGCCAAGCCCGGTCTGCACCTCGGGGTAGCCGGTACCGGAAGCAGCGGCGGGGGCGAGCGCTGCCGTGACCGCGATGGAAGCGAGCATGGCCGCGGCGCCCGAGGAAGAATGCGAACGGGTGGACAGGGATCGGTGCATGTGCATGGCTGTCGGCAGTTCAACGGCGGGTTATAAGGCGCGCATTCATCTGATCAAGTAAACATGATACCATAGCGTGCGATGATAGTCAAGGAGGGACATCCCTGTCCCGAAAGGCACGTGGGACATCCCTGTCCCGATGAAGTCCCGATGCCGCCGCTGATGCGGCGATTCAGGTCTGCAAATCCGTTGGCGTGCAACGGATTTGATCGGGACAGGTGAATCTGTTGGCGGGCAACAGGGGTCGGGACAGGGATGTCCCTCCTACCCTAAAAGAAAGAGCCGGTCGATCGACCGGCTCTCTTGTGTTCACGTTGCTGCCTCAGCTTACTGAACCTAGTTGCGCCTGCGTCACATCGCGAGCGCACCGAGCGCCGCCAGCGCCAGCGCAGCCGGCTCGGGCACCACGCTCACCAGGAGCGACGGCGACGTTGCCGCGTTGCGCCGCGTATGGATGAACGCATTGCCGTTGGACGTCTCGGGCATGATCGCCAGGCCGAAGTTCGTCTCCGGGCTGTCAAGCCACTTCTGGATCAGCGCCTGGCTGATCTCCCACGTCGTCGTGCCGAAGAACTCGAGCGGCAGCGTCTGCGGCCCGAAG
>JAAYZF010000128.1 GCA_012514975.1 bacterium | reverse complement strand
GCGCGCGCACGGCTGAGAGGTCCATCTCGCACACATCTTCACCGCTCAGCGCGTCGTTGCGCGCGCGTCGGGCGACCTTTCCTTCGAGCACGACCTTCCCGTCCGCTTCGCTGACCACCTGGTAGTTCGTGAGCATCGCATAGTCCACCGTTCCCATGTCGCCCGCCCACCATCCAAGGTACGCGAATCTCTGCCGCGCGCCGGGCGCATAGGCTGTCTGGTTGATCTTGATGACGGGTGTGGTCGTGGTGCGCTCGTCATACGAAAGCACGCTCGATGCGGTGAACGGCGGCTCGATGCCGTTGACGGTGATCGAGTACGCATTGCCCGACTTCAGCGGCGCGGGCAGCACGAGATAGAACGTGTGCCAGTAGAGGACGTTCTGCGGGAAGGCGCCCACGTCACCGTTCCAGTGCTCGCAGCTCAGCCGGCCCACCCGCGCCGGATGAACGGGAGACGAGAACGCGGGGTCCGTGTCGCTCTTGATGGTGAACGTGGCGGGTGTCTGGTACCGCGCGATGATCTCCTCGCCCGGGCCCGCGCCGATGCGCCCGAGCGCGGCGTCGACGGTGACGGCGATGATGTCGTTGCGGATGAGTTCGACGCTGCGTACGCCCTTGAAGTGATTCTCGCGGGCGCCGGCTGCGAAGAGCGCTTCGCGTTCCGCCGCAAGTTTGCCGTCGAAGTATCCAAGCGGCGCTGCGGCCGGGCGGGCAAGTGTTTCTCTGCGCCGCGATTCCGGCCCGTGGAAATCCTCGTCGGCGATGGTGACGGCCCAGATGACCGGGGCGGCCTTTCCCGCCGAGGAGAAGGTGATGGCTTTGATCGGCTCGGCGGGCCGCGGGTTGCGCCATTGGAACGCCCAGACGCCGACATAGGACTTCCAGCGCCCGCTGTACGCGTTGCCCCCCATGAACACCGGCCAGGACGCCCGCCCGCTGTTGTCCCACCACTCGCGCGTCCACCACGGCCGCAACTCGATGCCGTCACGCAGCGCGATGCAGTTCGTCGTGCCGTCCGCATAGGTGATGGTATATGTTGCAGCCGTGTAGTTCTTCGGCATGCCGGCGACGCTGCCGACGGAATTCTGAAGCACGTAGAGGTAGCTGCCCGCGATCTTCGGAACGCTGACGGTCACGCGCCCTGGCTTGTTCGTCCCGCGCTCCTGGCCGCGAAGCATGATGACGCTGTTGCTGCACCCCGCTGCCGGAGCGATGTTGAAGCGATAGCCGCCGCGCGTCACGATGCCTGTCTGCACGGGCGGGTAGATGAACATGTCGTTCGCGCCTTCGTCCGACCAGCCGCCCGCGCCGTTGTCGGCGATGCCGTCATCTTCGATCGCCGTGTTCGCCACGGCGCGCAGATCGAGGAACACGGGCGCAGCGCCGGCGCAAAGCGAGCCGGCGAGGAAAAAGGCGAGACACGCTTCGTGGATCAAGGCGTTGTGCATTCTCATGGCCATCGCTCGTGAGAGTGTTAATGGTGTCAAGATGGAGAAGTATAGCAAAGTGCAGCCGTGACGTCGAGGCCTACCGCGCGGTCATGCCGGCGCGTGCCCGCGGCGCGGATTGCCCTTTCACGCGCTTCCTACTATAATCTATGTCATGACCAAGCTGCTGATCATTGTTGGCATGACGGCAGGCGGCTCGCTGGGATGGTGGCTCGGCGAACGCTTCGGCCTTCTTGCCGCATTCATCGCCAGCGGCGCCGGCAGCATCGCTGGCGTGTACATCGGCTGGCTTGCCGCGCAGAAACTTTCGGAGTGACTTTCCATGAATTCAAAAGACAGGAAGAACCCGTTCGTCTACTCGGGCAGGAACACCTCGCAGATTTCGTTCCCGCTCGGCGGCATCGGCTCGGGCTCCATCGGCCTTGCCGGCAATGGCAGGCTTGTCGACTGGGAGATATTCAACAAGCCGGACAAGGGGAGCGCGAATCACTGCTCTCATTTCGCCATAAAGCTCGAGGACGCGAAGCGTGTCATCGGCGCGCGCATTCTCAACAGCGACCTTCAGCCGCCGTACACCGGCTCGCCCGCCCGAAGCGATTACAGCGGCTTCGGCTTCGGCCCGGGGCGCGACACGCTGGGCGGCATGCCGCATTTCCCCGGCGGGACGTTCCGCGGCGAGTTCCCGTTCGCACGCATTGCATTCAAGGACCCGGCGTTCCCGTGCGCCGTGCGCATGACGGCGTTCAATCCATTCATCCCGCTTAATGACAAGGATTCGTCCATTCCCGCCGCGTTCTTCGAGTTCGAGGTGGCGAACACGAGGCGCGCGGCCGTCACGTGCACCATCGCCGCCGTGCTCGGCAACCCGCTGCCCGCGCCGAACGTCCATTCGCTTTCACACGAGGACGGCGTGACGGCGATGCGGGTGGGCACGGCAGGGCTCGGCGCCGATGATGTCACCCGCGGCGAGCTGGCGGTCGCGACGGACAATCCCGGGGTGAGCGCCCAGCAGTTCTGGTTCCGCGGCCGGTGGTTCGATTCGCTCGAAGTCTACTGGCGCGATTTCACCTCGTTCGGCCCGCTCAACAACCGCACATACGAGCCGGAGAAGGCCGGCAACGGCAATCATGCCGTGCTCGCCGCGCGCCTGGCGATTCCCGCGCGCACGACCGGGCGCATCCGCTTCGTCATCTCGTGGCATTTCCCCACCTGCGAGAATTACTGGCACGCAAACGCGCGGGAAAATGCGCTCAAAGCCGGCGTCCCGCCGACGTGGAAAAACTACTATGCCACCATCTGGCCCGATGCCGCCGCGAGCGCGCGCTATGCGCTGAAACACTGGCCGCGCCTGTTCGCGGAAACGAAACGTTTCAAGGACGCGCTGTTCTCATCCACGCTGCCAGCCGCCGCCATCGATGCCATTTCCGCCAACATCTCGATCCTGAAATCACCGACCGTGCTGCGCCTCGAGGACGGGACGTTCTACGGGTTCGAGGGCTGCCATGGCAAAGCGGGCTGCTGCCCCGGCTCGTGCACGCACGTGTGGAACTATGCGCAGGCGTTGCCCTTTCTCTTCCCGAATCTCGAACGCTCGATGCGCGCCGCCGACTACAAGTACAACCTGCGGCCAGACGGCGGCATGCCCTTCCGCCTCAGCCTCCCATTGGGCACGGATCGCTCAGGTTTCCGCCCGTGCGCGGACGGCCAGTTCGGCGATGTGCTGAAGACGTACCGCGACTGGAAGATCTGCGGCGACTCGGCGTGGCTCGGCGCCCTCTGGCCGTCCGTGAAGAAATCAATCGAGTTTGCCTGGGCGCCGACGAATGACGACAAGTGGGATCCTGAGAAGACCGGCGTGCTGCACGGCCGCCAGCATCACACGCTCGACATGGAATTGTTCGGCCCGAATGCGTGGCTGACCGGCATGTATCTTGGCGCGCTGAAGGCCGGCGCGGAGATGGCCGGGGCGGTGGGCGATGATGGCGCTGCGCGCGAATTCCGCGCGCTGTTCCTCAAAGGAAAAACGTGGACGTACAAGAACCTGTTCAACGGCCGCTACTACTGCCAGCGCGTCAATCTCAACGATAAGAGCATCCTCGAACAGTTCGATGAAGGCGGCCAGTCGCTCGGCGGCGGCAGCGCGTCAGATGCCTACTGGGACGAGGAGCACGGCGAGATCAAGTACCAGATCGCCGAAGGGTCGGGCATTGACCCGGTGCTTGCGCAATGGCATGCGGACCTGTACGGGCTCGGCGAGATATTCGACCCGAAGCAGACGAACAAGGCGCTGCGCTCGCTCTTCGCGATCAACTTCAAACAGCGCATGCGCGACTTCTACAACCCGTGCCGCATCTTCTGCCTGAACGATGAAGGCGGCATGGTGATCTGCGACTGGCCCAAGGGCGCGCGCAAACCAGTCATCCCCGCGCCCTATACGCAGGAGACGATGCACGGCTTCGAGTACGCCGCCGCATCGCACATGATCATGCGCGGCTTGGTGAGCGAGGGAATGAAGGCGGTCACGGCCGTCCGCATGCGCTATGACGGCGAGCGGCGCAACCCGTGGAACGAATTCGAGTGCGGAAGCAATTACGCCCGCTCGATGGCGAGCTACGCGCTGCTCAACGCGTTCAGCGGGTTCGAGTTTGACATGACGCGCGGGATGATCGGCTTCAACCCGATCTCGGCGAAAGGGAAGGCATTCACCTGCTTCTGGTCGCTCGAAGGCGCATGGGGCATCGTCAAAACCACGGCGCGGTCATGCGAGCTGCGCGTGCTGCACGGCGCGCTGAAGGTGAAGGAGTTCCGCGTGCCGGCCGGCATGAAGGCGCGCAGGGTGACGTGCGGCGGCCGCGCGATCGCATTCACCGCGGATGGGCGCGCAGTGCGTATGGACGGCGTCGAGGTGGCACCGGAGGCCGCGTTGGTTGTGCGGATGTAATCACGCGGACAAACCGCGCGCCAGAAGGCGTAGACGCGGACCATGCCGTTCGCCTGGGTCCGCGGCCGTTAACGACCGCCGATCCCACACGTCGGAATCGGCGTCTACATTGGCTCGCAGGAGTTTGCGGGCAGGAGTCGGCGGTCCCGTGCGTCCCCTCCGCGGTCGTTCGCGCCACGATGTGAGAAGATGAACTCTAGAACCCGCGTACACGCTGCACTGAAGCGTGAACCCGTGGACCGCGTGCCGGTCTGGATGTGGTATCATCCCGGCACGACAAAACGCCTTGCCGCGGCGCTCGAGGTGCCTCCGCGCATGGTCGCGGCGTGCATGGGCGACGACATCCGCCAGGCATGGGTCGGCAACAACCATGCGATGGAAGGCATCGTCCACGAATCCGATGGCGACACACACACGGACGACTGGGGCGTCGAATGGGTCAAGGAAGGGCCGTTCAACCAGATTCGCCGTTCGCCCCTGCAGGACGCGGACGAAAAGACCATCCTCGGCTACCGCCATCCCTACGGCCGGATCGATGCGCTTCTCAAGAACATGGAGCCGCTTGCTGCGAACAGCGATGAGTATTTCATCGGC
>JAAYZF010000127.1 GCA_012514975.1 bacterium | reverse complement strand
TACCCCGCACGCCGGCGAACACGGGCATCCTCCGTGTCGGCGCGCACGCGATCGCGGCGGACGCGGGTGAGCATGCTTGCGTGGTAGGCCGCGACTCCAGTCGTGGCCACACGCGGCGTCAACGTGCCAGCCGGACGCGCGCATTCCAGGCGTCGACGTGACTGGAGTCACGTCGTACCCCGCACGCCGGCGAACACGGGTATCCTCCGTGTCGGCCCGCACGCGATCGCGGCGGACGCGGGTGAGCACGCTCGCGCGGTAGGCCGCGACTCCAGTCGTGGCCACACGCGGCGGACACGGGTATGGGGCCTGATGACGTGAGATACCGAATGGACGGACACCTTAATATATTAGTTACACGGTTGCAGAACATCGGCGACACGCTGGTGTTCATCCCCGCCGTGCGCGCCCTGCGTCTCGCCCTGCCGCACGCGCGGATAACGTATCTCGGCAAGCACGCCGGCGGGCTCGAGATCATGCGCAACTGCCCGTACATTGACGAGACGCTTGTCGTGCGCGACCGGAGCCTGGGCGAAAAGCTGCGCCTGCTGCGCGAATTCCGCGGGCGGAAACTCGATTATTTCATCATCTCACCCCAGGACCGCGGGCGCGTGCCGTGGGCGTGGCTCGGCGGCGCATGGAAAATCGCCGGCTATGCGCGCATCTGCAACTATGGCGAGTGGAAGCGCGAGAAGCTGCCATGGCTGCTGGATATCGCGCCCATGTTCGACGTCACGCGCAGCGAAGTCGAGCACTGCCTTCGTCTCGTCGAGGACGTGCTCGACGACCTTGGCGTCGCCCTTCCCGCCGATGCCGGCAGGGAGCTCGAATACTCATGGTACCAGCCGGATGACATCGAGCGCGCACACGCATTCCTTCGCACGCACGGAATCGCCGATGGACAGCCCTTCGTCGCCATCGCGCCCGTGTCCAAACGCGCAGCGAAGAACTGGGCGCGCGACAGGTACATCGAGATCGTCTCGCGCATGAGACAGGCATGGCGCGCGCCCGTCATCTTTATCGGCGGCATCCCTGAGAAGCCGGAAATCGAAGCGCTGGCCGCCGCAGCCGGTACGGCGTGCGTGAACGCGGCGGGGGAGTTGACGCTTGCGCAGACGGCGGTGTTGCTCGAACGCGCGCGGCTGTTCCTCGGCTCGGACTCGGGCCCCGCGTTCCTCGCCTCGGCTGTTGCCACGCCCGTCGTCGCCTTGTACGGTCCCGCTGACATTTATCGCTGGTCGCCGCCCGCGACGCGCGCCCCGCGCATCAACATCTTCCACCCGACGCCGACAAACCCGTGCAGGCACCAGGTGTGCCCGCAGGAGCATCCGTGCATGTCGCTCATCACGGTTGATGAAGTCTGGGAAGCCTGCGCCGGCTTGTGGCGCGAATGAACGGTACCCCATGATCACCTGGCTGCGGACAGATGACGCGCACCGGCTGGCCCTTCCCGACGAGTTCTGGGAGGCGCCGGATGGCGTGCTCGCCGCGCACGGGCGCACGCTCAAGTCCTCCGCGTATCATCGTACGACGCATGCCCTTCCCTGCGCTGCCGGGCAGACAGCCCTTGTGAAGCGCATCGAGCTGTGCACGCTGGCCGAACGGCTCAAATGGCGGCTCAAGCGCTCCGCGCCACAGACGGAATGGCATCTGCTGGCGATGCTGAAGAATGCGGGCTGCCCCGTGCCCGCGCCGGTCGCGCTCGGGTGTGAGCGATCCGGCCCGTCAGTGCGCGTCTGGCTCGTGACGGAGTTCATCAATGATGCCGTCACGTTCGACCAGATGCGCCCGGTATGCGGGGCGGGCGAGGCGCGTGCCGCGGCACGGTCGCTCGCGCGCACGGTTGCGGCGATGCATGCGGCGGGCGTGTGGCATGGCGATCTGCACTCGGGCAACCTGCTGTACGTGCGCGAGGCGTGCGCATGGTTTGTGACTGACCTTCAGCGCGCCCATCTGGGAAGACCCGGGCGGCATCGTCTTGTGGGCGACCTCGTGCAATTGCAGCATTGCCTGGGGAAGAAAGTGCGGCTCGGCGTCCGTCTCGCGTTTCTCAAGGCCTATCTCGACGCATACGCGCAATTGACCGGGACACAGGACGAACTGACGGGCGGCGAATGGAAGAGCCTCTTCGACGACATTCGTGCACGCAGCCGTGCGTACGCGATCGGGCAGGCGCGCAGGCGGGCCGGCCGGTGCGAACAGGACAACCGTGACTTCGCGGGGCTCGCCGCGTGGATCGGCCGCCATGCAGTGCCCCACGGCTTCATCAACGGCTGGGTCGTGCGTACACTCTCCCGGCAGCTCCTAGGCGACCTGCTCACGCTCCTTGCCGACGAAAACTGGTTCCTCTCCGGCGATGTGACGCTCCTCAAGAACACGCGCTCGGTCGCCGTGGGCGTCTGGCGCCATCCGCAGGGCACGCTCTTCATCAAGCAGTATATGTTCAGGAACACACTGCACGATAAGATTCTCCGCGCGTTCAAACGCTCGAAGGCCTACCGCGCATGGCGGCGTGCATGGCGGCTGATCCACCTGCATGTGCCGACGCCCCGGCCCGTCATGGTCGTCTGGACGCCCCGCGGCGGGATTCTTGTCAGCGAGTATCTTGACGGCGCGATCACGAGCGAAGCAGCGCTGCGCCGCCTCCCGGGCGCCGCGCGGCAGAACGAGCGTCGCGCGCTCATCCGCACGGTCGCGGCCGAGCTTGCCCATCTTCACGATTGCGCGGCCGAGCACGGCGATCTCAAGGCCTCCAACGCGCTTGTCACCGGCTATGCGCCAGGAAGGTTCGGCGTCTTCTTCACCGACATCGACGCGGCCCGCTTCTACACGCGCATCCCGTGGTCGCGCCGGGTGCGCGACCTGGCGAGGCTGCACGCGGCGCTGTTCCCATTTGCGGCCGACGCCGACCGCCGGTATTTCCTCCGCGTCTACCTCTCGGGCATCTCCGAGGCCCTTCCGGTCAAAGCCCTCATCGCCGCCATAGGAGACCGCGCGGCGAACAAGATCATGACGAAGCACGGAACGCGCGTGCGCCCAGGTTGACATTTCCGCTGGGATTTCCTATAATGTCATATTGGCCATAGGACATGATCCAAGCCGCATGGCCGGCAGTGTTGTGCCAGAGTTCCGGGCATGCGAATCCGTGTTTTACCAACCGCAGAGGAGGCGACATGAGAAACATAGTGTGCATGATGTTGATGGGCCTGTTTGCTGCTGTCCTTCCCGCCCATGCGGCGGTCTTCTCCAGCGACTTTAGCGGCACATCGCCGTGGAATTTCGACACCCTGGACGACCCGAGCAACCTGGTGTGGGGCGCCGGCGAGATGATCTACTCCGGCACTGTCAACAATGTCAAGGCATGGGTGACGAAGAGCATTGATGGCGCGACCGTGTTTCCACTTGAGACCGGCGTGCTGACGCTCAAAATGAAGATCGACCTCTCGAACTATCCGACCACCAACTCGGATTTCGCAGGCCCCGCGCTCATCGAGATCGCCACGGCGGGCAATAAAAGTTCGTTTACCGGAGGCAAGCTGTATACGTTCAATGCCGCCGGTTTCAACACGCCGGGCGAGTACCGCTTCGGCCAGTCAATTGCGTGGATTTACTGGAATTCCGGCGCCGGCAACGCAAATACCGGCTCGCGTAACATCGGCAACAGGCCCGCGTTCCCCCTTGTCTATGACATGCTCGCTACGATCTACATCAGCGGCAATGACACGGACGGTTGGACGATCCATGCGAAGACGGATGTCACCGGACCGATCAACAATCTCGGCGTGATCGGCACTGACAGCATGTCGTCGACCTACACGTACGTCAGCGCGTCGATCAACGGCCTGAAGAGCATCACAGGTCTGCGTGTGGGCTGCACTCGCGGTTCGCTTGCACCGGGCAACAACGATTCGGTCGTGCTGGACGATGTCGACCTCACGCTTGTCCCCGAGCCGGCGATCATCGGCCTGCTTGGCCTCGGTGTGCTGGCGTTCCTCCGTCGCCGCCGGTAACTGGCAGCCGCGAGACGAGTTGTATTCGACAGGGCCCGGAAGTATCCGGGCCCTGTTTTGTTTTGAGTGCCGTTTACGGCCCGCCCGGGCCGTTGTGTGTGCGCCGTGCCGGGAATTTCAGGCGGCGTGTGCGTCTGCGCGTGAGGCATTTTCCCCCTGATGTTAGAAAAAATGCAATTGCAGGCGGTTGTGCGCGGCAAAACGGGAATTATATGTTAATGATTCCCATTCATTTCCCGCTTGTTTCCCGCTATACTGGTAGCATGACGTGGCAACCGGTCAACCAACTAACCAACGTAGTGAGGGACCCAATGGAGATGCGGAACCATCTGTGTGTGTTCGTTCTTGCCGTGCTCTGCGCGTTCTCAGCGCAGCGGGCGTCGGCGGTATCCGTGCCGGCGAGCGCCGCCGCGGCGATCCGCTCGTCCCAGCCGCTGGTGAATGACAGCACGAACTTCTCGTGGTGCAATTTCAACGCTGCGGCAGGGAATCTTGGCGGCATGATGCTGTGTAAATTCGACCTGTCAAGCTACACGGGGCTGGTTGTTGACGGCGACGCGCAGTTGCAGGTGCGGGCATACTGGGTGCAGTCCGGTTACGCGTGGAATTTCGGTACCAGGGAAGTGATCAGCAACTGGGATGAATCGACCGTGACGTGGGCCAATTTCGTCGGGCCGACAACCGGCACGGCGTGGCAGGCAACCGTGGGCCCGTTGATGGAATCGAAGGTCGTGAACGCAGCAGCCCTGTGGCAGTTCACCGTCTCCAACAGCGTCATCCAGGCCATGCTCGACAATCCCGCGGCGAACAACGGCATCGCACTGGCAGGGAATGGCAATATCTGCGTGCGAACTCCCGTCTTCTGGAACGTTGCCGACCATCCGACGTTGATCTTTAATACATTAAGCACAAACCAGCCGCCGAACACGCCGACCAACCTTTCGCCGGCGGACGCGGCCATGGCGCTGCCGCCCACAGGCGTCGAGCTGACGGCATCGCCGTTCAGCGACCCGAACGGGCACGCGCACTCGAACAGCCAGTGGCAGGTCGCGCGTTCAATCACGTTTGCCTTGAAGGACATGGCATGGGACAGCGGCGATTCGTCCACCATGCTGACCAATGCACCTGTGCCGGCGGCGAGCCTCCAGTATGGTATGCGCCACTACTGGCGCGTCCGCTACATGGACAACAGCGTCGACACGCCCAAGTATAGCGAATGGTCGGCCCCGACGTATTTCGACACGGCGCTCAATCTCATCCAGCCGCAGTCGCGCATCGTGAACAAGAGCGTGATGATCGCACCCGGACGCACTGACGCGCCTGCCGGCCAGACGTTTGCGTTCGCGAACTCGAATTTCAACGGCGACGCCGTCATGAGCTTCAATCCCATCAACACGACGACGAACATCGCTCCGGCGGGCGTGTGCATGTACTGGTTCGACATGCGCGTCTTCTCCCGGTACACCGGGCTGAGCGTGGACAGCGACGGCGACCTGGCGGTGGATGTCGGATGGACCGATGTGAACCACCCGCCGACGTTCAGATTGCACGCCGTGCTTGCCGGATGGGAGCCTGACGGCGTGACGTGGAACACGTTCGTCGGCGCGGACTGGGGCACGTGGGCCACTAAGTTCGGCATCGAGCTCGATGCAAAGCTCATCGACGCGACGGGTACGACCTACCACTGGACCGTGCCGAAATCGCTCGTCCAGGCATGGGTCAACGACACCAACCTCAATTTCGGCGTCGCGCTGATCCCGCAGTCGTCGGGCAACTCGATCCTGTTCACGCAGTCGGCGCCACTGCCGCCGAGCCTGACGTTCGACCTGAGCACGACGAACGCCGTGCCGCCCGCGCAGCCGTCGAACGTCTCGCCCGCCGACGGGGCGATCAACCAGCAGTTGACCCCGACGCTCGAATCGTCCGCGTACTCCGGCGCGTCGCCCCAGGGCGCCGCGCAGTGGCAGATCGCGAGCGAGCCGTCATTCGCCGCGCCGCTCTGGGACGCGACGAGCACGAGCGGCTTCACCCAGATCACCGTGGTGAGCAATGTGCTCCAGTTCTCCGGCCGGTACTATTGGCGCGTCCGCCACATCGCGCTTGACGGCGGCAAGAGCGCGTACTCCGTGCCCACGTCGTTCGACACGGAAGTGAAAGCGGGCACGTTCAACAAGCTCGCCTTGCAGAACGCCATGATCCTGCGCTCGCAGCCCTCGAGCAATTTCAACGGGAGCGTTGATACCTTCTTCTGGCCAATGCCCGCGTCGAACGGCATCTGCGGCATCATCATGTCATGGTTCGATCTCAGCATCTTCAGCGGGCTCGATACGGAAAGCAATGCCAGCTTCATGGTGCGCAACGGGTTCGTTGACCCGAACTTCGGGCCGATCAACCTGATCTGCTACGAGCTGCTCAAGCCGTTCAACGAAGCAAGCGAGACATGGGCGTCCTATGTCGGCGACACAAGCCATACGAACTACTTCGGCGAAAGCTTCGGTTCGCAGACGCTGCCGCTCGAGGGCTTCGGCACGACGACGTGGGTGATCTCCCAGGCGCTGATCCAGAAATGGCTCGACACTCCAGGGACGAACTTCGGCCTCGCGCTCATCCCCGAAACGGGCAACGGCAACGCATTGATCTACACGCGCCGCGGCGCGGCCACCTCACCCTCGCTGACGGTGAGCGTGGTGCCCGAGCCTGCCGCGCTGGCGCTGGTGGCGCTGTGCATGGCGGCGATGTGCCGGAAGCGCAACTGAATCGGCTGAGGCAGCCGATTCAGCGCCCCGGCCTAGCGCCGGGAGACGGCAGGAAACGTCGGGACCGCCTGCGGCGGCAACGGTATAACGGCGGGAGCGGGGCCGAATGGCCCCGATGATGTGACATGGATGGCTGCTGAACCATCACGGTACCATGGTTGCTTGGTTTCTCCGGGCATTAACAGAACAGGAGGAGAACAATGGACATCAGGACTCACAGTATCGCAGCAATGCTTCTGGCCGCCGCGTTGCTCTGTCCGCCGGCATCACACGCCGCGCTCGTCACGCAGTACTGGGGCGGCGGCGAGGCGGATATCGCGGACAACACGGACGTCCCCTTCACCACGCCGGCGAGCATGTGCGGCATATGGAGCGCGGCAACGAAGAACTGGGCCAGCGCGACCAACACGCCCAACACGTATGCGGCATTGACGCAAGGGGGCGAAACGATCGCCCTTTTCCGCGGCTACTTCCCCAACGGCCAGAGCGCCAATGTCACCATGACGACCGACGTGGTCGTTCATCAGTTGCTTGACCAGGTGACCGGGCCTGCGAGCACGTTCAACCAGTACTACAACTTCGTTGGCACCGAGCCGCGGACGATCAGGCTTGAACCCACGCCCGACGGCGGGCAGCCGACGCTCGGCGGGCTTGGCCAGCTTCTGCGCGGCACCAGATTCACTTCCAACATCCGGATTGCCGGCACCAACGGCTTCGCGTTCATCGGCGGCAACAGCCAGATTCTCAGCGCCTGTGACGATCTGTCCGGCACGGTGCTTTTCAATGGATCGACCATCTACTTCTCGCTTGCCTCCGGCGGCTCGATGCCCAACGTCAGTGAGATCGCGCTGTGGGTCCTTGAGCAGCTCACGTTCAATCCGGGCAGCGCGGGACAGATCGACCGGCTGGGCGATTCGTGCGTCATCCGCGGCGCCACGCGCACGGGCAGATTCCTGTACAACGGCCAGCGCAGCGACACCACGCCGTCCACCGAGACCATCGGCAAACTCCTGCTCGACGGGCACATGACGCTCGTGCTCGACACGTACTCCGGCAGCGGCGCCTTGCTCCCCGAGCTGCATCTTGCCGAGGGCATCGACCGCGGGCCGACGGGGAAGGGCACGCTGGGCGTGCAGATCAACGCGGCCGCGCCGCAAGTGCGCGCGCTGATCATTGTGAGCAACCCGCCGTTCGCAACGGATACGCTGATCCCCTGGCTGCCCAACGAACGCGGTGGCTTCTGCCAGATCAAAAGCTCCGACCTCAGCATCGACACCGTGACGATGACGCCGGCGCCCGACGATCTCACCACCTGGGTCGCCGACACCGACTACTACCTGCCATATTCGTTCGGCCCCGCAAACGAGCTGCCGACGATCGCTATCAACTCGCTCGGCATCTTCTGCTCGAACAAGACGCTCACCGTTGCCGCGGGCTCGACGCTGACAATCAAATCAGGCGGCATCAGCTACAACGTCGCCGGCCCGCAGGGCGGGCGCTCGATCAGCGGCGGCACCATCACTTCAGGAACGAACGAGCTCTACATCAACACGGGCGTGAGCGGCTCGGCGTCAGACCTGAACATCTCGTCCCAGCTTGCCGGTGACATGGATGTGATCGTCGGCGGCAATCTCCAGGTGCGCTTCAACTCGCCCGGCAACACGTATACGGGCACGACGTACCTCCATGGCCGTCTCCAACTGGCCACGAGCAGCGGTGTGGCCGTTCCAGGCGACCTGGTGGTCTCCGGCGGAGGCTACGCCCAGGTCAACGCGAACAACGTCATCGCCGCCGGCGCAAACGTCACCATCCGTGAAGGCGGCTCGCTCTACCACAGCAACTTCTCGCAGAACTATTCCGGCACGTTCACGCTCCTCGGCGGCACATTTGATGTGGGCTACCAGGGCGTCGCGTTCAGCGGAAGCGGCTATGGCCTCGTGTTCAACGGCGGCAAGATGAGCGATTCAAACGGCGGCGGCAACAACAACAACGACATCAACACCGACGTGCGCTATGAATCGACCGCGACGAGCCAGGCGCTTGTTGACGGCGTCGCCGGCACGCGGATGCGTCTCATGGGCAGCCGGGTGTTCAACATTGACGATTCGGCATCGCTGCCCGACGGCACGAGCGAGATGTTCTTTAACATAAACCTGGGCCAGAACGGCGCCGCGTCGCTCACCAAGCAGGGCGACGGCGTGCTCGAATTCGCCGCCAACGCGTTCTACTCGGGCGATACGACCGTCGATGCGGGCACGCTGCTCGTCCAGGCGGCGCTCACCGGCGCAACGGTCACCGTCAACGCCGGCGGCACGCTCGGCGGCAGCGGGACGGCGTCGGGGACCGTGGCCGTCAACGGCACGATCGATCCGGGCGGCAGCATCGGCGTGTTCAACGCCGGCAATCTCGCGATGAACGCGGGCGGCACGTACCTCTGGGAAGTCGACCCGGTGGACAACAACACGGCTGACGTGGTCCATGTCGCCGGCACGCTCACGCTCCCGTCCGAGCCGAACAGCGTCACCGTCAAAGTTGTCCGCGTGGGCTCGCTGGGCACGACGGGCGCGAAGCCGGTCTTCACGTTCTCGTCGCTGAGCGGCAGCGCAGGGTCGCTGTTCGTCGATCTCAGCGGTTCCGGGCTGACGAATTCGTATGTTGGCGTGACGGCCAACAGCATCGAAATCTCACTCATCCCCGAGCCCGCGGTGTTCGGCCTTGCATGCGTTGTCCTGGCAGGATTGCGCCGCATGCGCACGGGGAAATAACGGGCGCGACTGAACATGTTTGGAGTACCCGCTTCACATTGATACCAACAGGAGGCAGCATGAGAAACGCAGTCTGCATCATCGTAACTGTCGTCGCCTTTGCGGTGGCATCGGCCCAGGGAGAGATAATCTTCAGCAGCGATTTCAGCGGCACGATCCCCTGGAATTTCGACACGGAGAACAACCCGAGCAACCAGCTCGGAGGAACGGATGAGCTCGTCTACTCAGGCGCCATCAACAATGTGGCGAGCTGGGTGACAAAGAACATCGCGGGTGGAACCGTCTTTCCGGATCCTGGCACGGGCCTTGTCGTGATGACCTTCAAGCTCGATCTGTCAAACTATCCCACGACCAACTCGGATTTCGGCGGCAGAACGTTTATCGAGATCGCCACGGGTGGCAACAAGAGCGCCTTTACCACGACTCTGGGCAAGTTGTTCGGCTTTAGCGCCTCCGGGTTCAACACCCCCGGCCAGTACCGCTTCGGCCAGTCGCTTGCGTGGCTCTATGCTGCTGCCGGCTCAGGCATTGGAGGCACCAGCGCCCGTACCATCGGGAACAGGCCGGCGTTTCCGCTGGTGTATGTCGTCACCAACATGATCACCGTTGACGGCAACGACACCGATGGATGGACCGTGTATGCGAAATCCTTCATGACCGGCCCGATCGACTCCATAGGAACGATCGGCACACAGTGGATGACGTCACAATACACCGTCGTCAACACGTCCGTCAACGGCCTGAAGAGCATCACCGGCCTGCGCGTCGGCTCGACCTCCGGCTCGTACGCGCCTGGCGATGACGACTCGATCGTGATTGACGATGTCGTGCTCGATTTCGTTCCCGAGCCGGCAGCGTTTGGCTTGCTTGGCTTCGCCGCGCTTGCCGCGTTCCGCCGCCGCGGGTAGCAGGCAGCCGGAGGACAAGTTGTGTGCGACAGGGCCCGGAGGCATCCGGGCCCTGTTGCGTTTTGCCTGACTGTCAGTTCCGACGCCCGGTGTGGCGCTGTGGTCCCCCCCCGATGTTATAAAATATACAGTTTCGGGGTGCTATGCGTACTCCCATGTTCATTATTTCCATTCACTTTTCATCTGCCTCCTCATATAATGGACACGAGGTTGCCAACCAGCTTCACGTGTCAATCACACCTTCGTTACCGCCTGGTTTCTCCAGGCGCTAACAGAAAAGGAGGAGAACAATGAGCATCAATATGCACTGCATAGCGGCCGTATTTCTATCTGTCGCACTGCTCTGTCCGGCGGCATCCAACGCCGCGCTCATCACGCAGTACTGGGGCGGCGGCGAAGTGGACATTGCGGACAACACGGACGTCCCGATCGGCAGCGGGCCCGCGCTGGGCGGCATATGGAACGCCACCATCAAGAACTGGGCGAACGCGACGAACGTGCCGAACACGTATTCGGCGTGGCAGAACGGCAGCGATCGCGTCGCATGGTTCGCCATGCGGCTGCCGAACATTGCGCAAAGCGCATACGTGACGGTTGCCACGGACATGGTGGTCCACCAGATTCGCGACGAGGTGACTGCCGCGGGCAACTTCAACCAGTATTTCTTCTTCGTGGCCGACGAGCCGCGGACGATCAGGCTCGAGCCGGCCGCCGATGGCACGCAGCCGAAACTTGGCGGGACGACGCAGCTCACGCGCGGCGCCAGGTACACCTCCAATATCCGCCTCGCCGGCACAAACGGGTTCATGTTCATCGGCGGCAACAACCAGGTCTGGAACGTGTGCGAAGATCTCACCGGCACGGTCGTCTTCAATGGCGCGGGCAGTACGTACTTCACCCTGGGCAACAACGGCGCGATGCCCAATGTGGGCACGTTCCATCTTCTCGGCATCGAAGCGTTCACGTACGGCCCCAACAGCGCGGGGCTGCTCGACCGGCTGGGCGACTCGTGCGTCATTCGCGGCAGCACGCGCACCGGCAAGTTCGAGTACAACGGCCAGCGCCACGCAACTACGCCGTCCACCGAGACCATCGGCAAACTCCTGCTCGACGGGCATATGTCGCTTGACCTTGACACCTATTCCGGCAGCGGCGCCTTGTTCCCGGTGCTCCACCTCGCTGAAGGCATAGACCGCGGGCCGACAGGCAAGGGAACGCTGGGCTCGCAAGTCAATGCGGCCGCGCCACAAGTGCGCGCGCTGATCATAGTGAGCAACCCGCCGTACGCAACGGACACGCTGATCCCCTGGCTGGCGAACGAGCGCGGAGGCTTCTGCCAGATCAAGAGCTCCGACCTCAGCATCGACACCGTGGCGATGACACCCGCGCCGGACGATCTTGCGACGTGGGTGGCGGGCAGCGACTACACCCTTCCGTACTCGTTCAATCCCGTGAACGAGCTGCCGACGATCGCCATCAACTCGCTCGGCATCTTCTGCTCGAACAAGACGCTCACCGTGGCAAGCGACGCCACGCTGACAATCAACTCAGGCGGCATCAGCTATAACTATCAGGGGCCCACCGGTTCCCGCACAATCACCGGCGGCGCCATCACCTCGGGTACGAACGAGCTGTACATCGTGGTGGGCACAAGCGGCGCCGCGGCAGACCTGGACATCTCGTCCACGATTGCCGGCGACATTGACGTGATCATCGGCGGCAATTTCCAGGTGAAATACCTCGCGCCGGCCGGCAATACGTACACGGGCACGACGTACGTCCATGGCCGCCTCATCATGGCCGCGCCCAGCGGCGTTGCCGTGCCCGGCGACCTCGTGCTTTCAGGTTCCGCGTATGTTCAGCACAGCCTGGCAAACCAGATCGCCACCACGGCCAACGTCACCATCCGTGAAAACGCCCGGCTCTACCACAGCAACTTCGCGCAGAGCTATTCCGGTATCATCACGCTCCTCGGCGGCACGCTCGAATTTGCCTATCAGAGCGTGTCATTCAACGGGAGCGGCTATGGCATCGTCTTCAATGGCGGCACGCTCATCGATACAAACGCCGGCGGCGGCAATCCGCACGATCTCAACACTGACGTGCGCTACGAATCGACCGCGACGAGCCAGGCGCTCATGGATGGCGTTGCCGGCACGCGGATACGCCTCATGGGCAGCCGGGTGTTCAACATTGATGACTCGGCATCGCTGCCCGACGGCACGAGCGAGATGCTCGTCAACATTAATCTGGGCGAAAACGGCGCCGCATCGCTCACCAAGCAGGGCGACGGCGTGCTCGAGCTCACCGCCAACGGGTTCTACTCGGGCGATACGACGGTCGATGCGGGCACGCTGCTCGTCCAGGCGGCGCTTACCGGCGCGACAGTCACCGTCAACGCTGGCGGCACGCTTGGCGGCAGCGGGACGGCGTCGGGAACGGTGGCCGTCAACGGTACGATCGATCCGGGCGGCAGCATCGGCGTGTTCAACGCCGGCAATCTCGCGATGAACGCGGGCTGCACGTACCTCTGGGAAGTCGACCCGGTGGACAACAACACGGCTGACGTCGTCAATGTCGCCGGCACGCTCACCCTCCCGGCCGAGCCGAACAGCGTCACCGTCAAAGTTGTCCGCGTGGGCTCGCTGGGCACGACGGGCGCGAAGCCGGTCTTCACGTTCTCGTCGCTGAGCGGCAGCGCAGGGTCGTTGTTCGTCGATCTGAGCGGTTCCGGGCTGACGAATTCGTATGTTGGCGTGACGGCCAACAGCATCGAAATCTCACTCATCCCCGAGCCCGCGGTGCTGGGCATTGCATGCGTTGCACTGGCGGCACTGCGCCGGACGCGCGTGGTGAAGTAATTGCGCGGGAGTGAACATGTTCGGAGTACCCGCTTCAGCGGGGTCGTTCACGCGGTGCCCACGGCCTGCCTGAAGGTGGAACTGCGAATTGCCCTGATGTGAGAAAAGCTGCAGTGGGCTTGAACCGTGCCGGGGCGGCAATGATCCAGCCATCCGGTGCGTTACACGGCCCTGAGGGAAGGCGGCGCCGGGGTTTTCCCGCCGGTTTTCCTCGGGGCCTTCTCCTTTTGGGCGGACGCTGCCTGGCGCGCGGCGCGAATGGTCGCGGCGCGGTACTTGGTGGGGCTGTAGCCGGTCACGCGCTTGAACGCGATGCTGAAGTAATACGGATCCTTGTAGCCGACGTGATCGGCAATGTCCTCGAGCCGCATGTCCGTCCCGTGGAGCAGACTGGCGGCTTGGGAGAGCCTGTATTGTTCGAGCCATTCGTGCGGCCGCTTCGAGAGCGCGTCCTTGAACAGACGGATGAGGTGTTGCGGCGTGACGGCGGCGGCGCGGGCCATGTCCGCGACAGTAACGGGCTGTCCGAGCGTGTCGCGAGAGAAGCAGAGCGCGCGCATCAGGGCGGGATGTATGACGGGCTGCTCATCGAAGCTTTCGATGGCGTCAGCCACGAGCAGGGCAAGCTCATACGCGATGAGCGAGGAACGCCTGCGGTATCCCATGGGTTTCCGCTCCGCGAGCGTTTCGAGCTCGTCGAATATGCGGTTTGCCTGCTTCACCGCATCGTTCACGAGGTGGACGTGCGAGACCCGCGCGAGGCCAAGGTTCCTGAACAGGTCCTCGACATCCCGCCTGTTCTCCCAGTACACCACGTAGCGCTTCCGGAATACAGGGCACGCGCCGGCGCGGTAGAGGTGATGCTCGCCTGGATGAAGGATGAAGGCATCGTTGGGCTTGAGTGCGTAACGAGTCCCATTGACGATGAGCGTGCCTGTGCCCTCGGTGACAAACTCGATCGTGGGCCACCGGCTGTCACGCCGCTCGACCATGTCGCCGGCAAGCCACTGCGACGAGCCGACACGCGCCGGCTCGTACCCGAGGCGGGGCGACGGCGCTGGGCTGAACACCATGCATCTGTCCCTCGTCATGTCCGAAGCGGCATGCCCGTGTGCCGTGCGAAAGCGCTCGGCAAATTCCCGGGGCGAGAACACGCGCGGCCATAGGAGGCGGTAATCGAGCGCCGCCTCGGGATCGCTTGTCATGGATGGACTGGCGGTTTCCATGGTTGTGCCTTATAAACCATTGTACCATGG
>JAAYZF010000126.1 GCA_012514975.1 bacterium | reverse complement strand
CGGGGCACGGCATCTGGCGGTGTTGCCGTCGCTCAGCGATGCCCGCGCATCGCCTGCGCGCCAGCGCCGTGCCATCTGCCATGCCGCGCTCGTCATACTATCGCTTTTCTGTGAAAGCAGGTACTAGAACCGTCCGGCGGAATGAACATGAAAACTGCATTCAAATCCGTCAAATCCTCCCTGTCCGGGCTTGTCGGCAACGGGTATGCGGCTGCCGTCACCGCCGCATGCGCGCGGCTGACTGGCCGGCCCGCCCGCGATGCGCGCCGCATTGCCGACACCCCCGTCGAGTTCTTTCCGGCAGCGTTCAACCGTGTGCTTGTGCGGCTGCTGCCCGAGATCGGCACGCCCTTTTCCCGCCGCTTCGGCATGTCGCGCACCGGTGCGTCGAGCGGCACGTTCAACGCGGCAACGCACACGGCCATGGCGCCGCTGTCGTGCCTCGGCTATTACCGCGTGGCCGAGGATGGCCGTCTTCACTGCGCGACCAAGAGCGAGCACTATCACACATCGGTCGGTCATGCGTTCCCGGGGTATCGCCTTGTCGAGTACGCAAAGCTGCTCGGCATGCCCAACGCCACGCACAACAACACGCGCGGGCATGTCACCCGCCTGCTCGAGGAGGAGCTTGTCTGCGCGGCGAACGGGATCGACCCGGCTGACCGCGCGGCTGTCAGGCGTGCGCTGGCTGCCACGGGAGGCGGGGTGCTCAACCGCGTGCTGAACCTCGAGACGGGCAGCCTCGCGGCCGAGGCGGCGGTGAAGATGATGCTCGCGCGGTTCTACCGTGTGCAGCCCGGGTTCCCGAGGCCGAAGTATGCGGACCGCACGCCCGTGTTCCTCGTGCTCGGAGACGACGACGGCGGGCTGCATGCGAACTACCACGGCACGACCATGATCACGCAGATGCTGCGCGGCATGTGGCCCGGCATGCGCGAGGAACTCGAACGGCACAACGTCCTGCGCGTCGTGGCGCTCCGCCCGAACTGCATTGGGGACCTTGAGGCCGCATTCAGGAACTACGACAAGGGCACGTACAAGATTGCCGGCTTATGCCATGAGCTGATCATGATGAACTACGCGGCGCGTGTGGTCTCGAAAACGTTCATCCGCCGCGCGTACCAACTGTGCCGTGCGCACGACGTGCCGACATTCGTCGATGAAATCCAGTCATGCATGTGGAGCCCGGAGCTGTTGCTGTACCGCGAGTACGGCCTGCGGCCGAGCATGGTGGCGCTGGGCAAGGGGTTCCCGGGCGGCGAGTATCCGGCATCGCGCATCCTGTTCACGGCGGAGATGGACTGCCTGCCGCAGTTCGGCGCGCTGGTGACGAACGGGCAGGAGGAGCTTGCATCGCTCGCGTATCTCATCACCATGCGCTGGGCGCGGGAGAACCGGGACGTCACGCGCGCCGTGGGCGAATACTATGAAAAACGCCTGCGCGCACTCGCCAGGGCGCATCCCGGGGCCATCCATTCGGTCGCGGGCATCAGGCATCTGTGCGGCCTGTGCTTCCATGATCTCGACACGGCAAAAGCGTTCGCCGCCGCGCTCGTCCGCAAGGGATTCGACATCTCAGTCCAGACGTACAAATCCGACTGCCCGCCGGCGGCGCTGACGAAGCTGCCGTTGATCGCCGGGTATGAACTCGTCGACGTGTTCATCGATGCGATGGCGGATGTGCTGAGTGGAACGCGCGGGAGGCGCTCGTGAAGACCATCAGGTTTGGCATCATTGGCTGCGGGCTCATGGGGCGCGAGGTTGCGGGCGCGATGGCGCGGTGGTGCCATGTGCTCGATGTTGACGCGCGGCCCGAGCTTGTGGCGGTGTGCAGCAGGAGCGTCTCGAAATTCCAGTGGTTCAAGGAGCATTTCCCGACAGTGACGCACGCGGTGGCCGATTACCGCGAGCTCGTGGCCAACCCGTCGGTGGACGCGGTGTACTGCGCCGTGCCGCATCATCTTCACCAGGACATCTACTGCGCGGCGATCAACGCGGGCAAGCACCTGCTCGGCGAGAAACCGTTCGGGATCGACCGCGCGGCCAATGCGGCCATCATCGCCGCGGCGGCGAGGCGGCCAGAGGTGATCGTGCGCTGTTCGTCCGAATTCCCGTTCTTCCCCGCGGTGCAGCGCATTGCCCGCATGGCCGCGGCAGGGGAGTTCGGCAGGATCATCGAAGTCGCCTGCGGCTTTCTTCACAGCTCGGACCTCGATCCCGCAAAGCCCGTCAACTGGAAACGGAGGATCGAGGAGAACGGCGAATATGGCTGCATGGGCGACCTCGGGATGCACGTGTTCCACATGCCCCTGCGGTGCGGCTGGCGGCCGGTGAACGTGCGCGCCGTCCTGTCGAACATCATTGCCGAGCGGCCCGACGGCGCGGGCGGCCGCGCGGCGTGCGCGACATGGGACAATGCGACGCTGTTGTGCGAGGCGGCCGGCGGGGGGCACACGTTCCCGCTCGTCGCGAGGATGCAGCGCATTGCGCCGGGCGAGACGAACACATGGTATCTTTCGGTGATGGGCACGCGGTGTTCCGCCCGGTTCAGCACGCGCAACCCGAGGATGCTCGAAACGATGGTGTTCGAGCCGGGGCAGCCGCAGGCATGGCGGCAGGAGGCGCTCGGCCATGCGTCGGTGTACCGCACGGTGACGGGCGGGATATTCGAGTTTGGTTTTGGCGATGCGATGCTGCAGATGCTGGCGTCGTTCTGCGACCGTGTGGCGCGCGGGAGCGCCGGCGACGTGCCGTTCGAGTGCGCGACGGTTGACGAGACGCGCGCGACGCACGATCTGTTCACTGCCGCGCTCGTTTCACACGCGAAGGGCACGGTGGAGAAGGTGTAACAACCGGCGGGATCACCCACACAACAAGAGCACTATCAGCGGAGGCATCATGACTGCGAGACGACCGCGGATCGGTTTGCTGGGCCTGACACTCGAACTCTATGAAACGCTTTCGCCGGGCGTGAGAACGGGGCGCGAGCAATGGGTGCGCCGCGCCGTCATCCCCGCACTCAAGCCGCTTGCCGACATATCGTTCGGCCGCGCGGTGAACACGGCGGCAGGCGTCGAAGCAGCCGTCAGGAAATTCGAGGCGGACGGCGTTGACGCGCTGCTCGTCATGTGCCTCACGTATGCGCCGAGCCAGATTGCCGTGAACGCCCTTGCGCGCACGCGCCTGCCGCTCATCGTATGGAACACGCAGGAATTGCGCGCGGTGGATGACGCGTTCGGCGGCGCGGAGATGATCGCCAACCATGGCGTGCACGGGACGCAGGACCTGTGCAACGTGCTCCTGCGGAACAATGTGCGCTTCTCGTATGTCACGTCGCACATCGAGGATGCCGACGGCGTGGCCGCGCTGGCCCAGTTGTTCACCGCGGTCGCGGCGGCGACCGCGCTGCGCGGCCTGCGCGTCGGGCTGCTCGGCCACGCCTTCCCCGGCATGGGGGATTGCGCGTTCGACAGCACGCTCCTTGCAGGCTCGCTCGGGTGCCAGTGGGTGCACCTCGTCGTCGAGCAGTATATCAAGCGCGCGGCGGCAGCGCCCGCGGCGGCAGTGCGGAACCTCGTCGCCGGGTACCGCGCGGAATATGCCGTGCGGGCTGATGTGACGGACGAGGACCTCGAGGCGACCGCGCGGGCCGAGCTCTCCCTGCGGCAGCTTGTGCGGATGAACAAGCTTGGCGCGGTGACGTACCAGTTCATGGCGTTCGGCGACGACGAGCGCACGGAGACGGTCCCGTTCGTCGCGGCGAGCAGGCTGATGGGCGAAGGCATCGGCTTCGCGGGCGAAGCCGACATCATCGGCGCCATCGGCACGTGGCTGCTGAACCGTGTTGCGCCGCCGGCGTCGTTCAGCGAGATATTCACGATTGACTTTGCGGGCAACGGGCTGTTCATGAGCCACATGGGCGAGGCGAACACGGCGATCGCGCGGCCTGACAGGCAGATCGCGCTGGTCGCGCGGCCCAAGCCGATCACGCGGACGCGCAAGCGCCAACTGGCGCTCGTGCCCGAAGTGCAGCCCGGGCGCGCGACGCTCTGCGCGTTCACCATCGGCCCGTCGAGCCGCTGGCGGATCATCGCCGGCGCGGTGAACATTCCCGAGTTCGTCCCGCGGCCGTCGCTCCCGGTGCCGCAGTTCAAGATCGCGCCCGCGGCGGGCGATGTGCGCGACTGGCTGACGCGGTATGCGCTCGCGGGCGGGCCCCATCACAACGCCGTCTGCTTCGGCGACGCGCGGCCCGTGCTGCGCGCCCTGGCCGACGTGCTCGGCGCGGATTACCGCGAGGTGTAGCGAACGGCGCAGGCTTGACAATTATAAAGTGATACTTTAAAATACTCACATGCGCTATATCAAGCGGCTCATCGAAAAGCAGTTGCTGGCGGCTGCCCGGTCGTTCCCGGCCGTGATCCTGACAGGGCCCCGCCGATCGGGGAAGACAACCGTGCTGCGACGGCTGTTCCCCGGCGCTGCCTATGTGCTGCTGGAGGACCCCGACCTCATCCTGAGGTTCCGCGCTGATCCGGCGGCCTTCGTTGCCGCGCTCACGCCGCCGGTCATTCTTGATGAAATCCAGAATGCGCCGGAGGTGCTGAACTACATACGGACGCGCATCGACCTGACCGCGGGGCGCAAACGCGGGCCGTGGCTGTTGACGGGGTCGCATGAGGCGGGCCTCATGAGGGGTGTGACGGAGTCGATGGCCGGTCGTGCGG
>JAAYZF010000014.1 GCA_012514975.1 bacterium | reverse complement strand
TGAACATGGCGATGGACATGGTGCAGGAGCGGCTGATCACGTCGAAGGACGCGGTGATGCGCGTCGCGCCGGCGCAGCTTGACGAGATGCTGCACCCGATTCTCGATCCCGCGGCCGAGGCGAAGAGCCCGGTGATCGCGAAGGGCCTGCCCGCGGGCCCTGGCGGCGCGGTCGGCCAGATCGTCTTCACGGCCGCCGACGCGGTCGAGTGGGCGAAGAAGGGCAAGACGGTGATCCTTGTGCGCGAGGAGACGAATCCCGAGGACGTCGAGGGCATGCGCGCCGCACAGGGCATCCTGACCGGCCGCGGCGGCATGACGTCCCATGCGGCGCTCGTTGCGCGCGGCTGGGGCAAGTGCTGCATCGTCGGCTGCGCGGCGCTGCACATCGATGTGCATGCGAAGACGCTGATGATCGACGGCAAGCGGTTTGGCGAGGGCGACACGATGAGCCTCAACGGCTCGAAGGGCCATGTCTACGCCGGCGCGCTGAACACGGTGGATGCGACGGAGAACCCGCGCTTCCAGCACTTCATGAAGTTCGTCGACAAGTACCGCACCATGGGCGTGCGTACGAACGCTGACACGCCCGATGATGCGCGCGTGGCGCGCGCGTTCGGCGCCGAGGGCATCGGCCTGTTCCGCACCGAGCACATGTTCTACGGCAAAGGCGCGGACGAGCCGCTGTCAAAACTGCGCAAGATGATCCTCTCGAACACGGTCGAGGAGCGCAAGGCCGCGCTGGCCGAGCTGGCGCCGTATGTGAAGCGCGACGTGAAGGCGACGATGGCAGCGATGGAGGGCATGCCGGTGACGTTCCGTCTGCTCGACCCGCCGCTGCACGAATTCGTGCCGCAGAGCCCGGACAAGCAGGCCGCCCTTGCCGCCGAGCTTGGCATCAGTGTCGAGGACGTGCAGAAGCGCGGCGAGATGCTTCACGAGACGAACCCGATGATGGGGCATCGCGGCGTGCGCCTTGGCGTTACCTATCCGGAAGTCAGCGAGATGCAGTTCCGCGCCGTTCTCGAAGCGGCGGCCGAGCTGATCAAGGAAGGCAAGAAGGCCCATCCCGAGATCATGATCCCCGTGACGTGCTGCGTCCACGAGCTCGATGCGCAGAAGAAGATCTACGACCGCGTGTACAACGAGGTGTGCGCCGCATCGGGCCTGAAGAAGATTCCGTGCCTCTACGGCACGATGATCGAGATCCCCCGCGCGGCCCTCACGGCCGACATGATGGCGCGGACGGCCGAGTTCTTCTCGTTCGGCACGAACGACCTGACGCAGATGACCTTCGGCTTCTCGCGCGACGACATCGGCGGGTTCATGGGCGAGTACCTCGCGGAGAAAATCCTTCCGGCAGACCCGTTCCAGACGATCGACCAGCGCGGCGTCGGCGAGCTGATAAAGCTCGGCGTCGAGCGCGGACGCACGACGCGCCCGAATCTCAAGATCGGCATCTGCGGCGAGCATGGCGGCGAGCCGGACAGCGTCAAGTTCTGCTACAACGTGGGCATGAACTACGTGAGCTGTTCGCCGTACCGCGTGCCGATCGCGCGTCTCGCGGCTGCCCAGGCGGCCATCGAGGCAGGCAACTGATGGCTGCATGTGTTGACCACGACGTCCACGTCCATACCTACCTCTCCGACTGTTGCGCGGACAAGGAGCATCACCGGCCCGCTGCAATACTTGCGCTTGCACGGGAGATGGGTGTCAGGACGATTGGGTTCTCCGACCATGTGTGGATGAACCCGGCCATCGAGCCGAGCGGCTGGTACAGGAAGCAGGATGCGACGCAGATCACGCGCCTGCGCGAGGACCTCTCGGCCATCCGGACGCCCGTGCGCGTGCTCGTCGGATGCGAAGCGGACATGCGCGCGCCGGGGCAGTTCGGCATCACGCGCGATTTTGCCGCCACGCTTGATTACACGCTCCTTTCCTGCAGCCATTTCCACATGAGGGATTTCGTGGAGCAGCCGGCAGGGGACACCCCGGGCGATCTTGCACGGCATCTTCTCTCGTTCTTCACCTCAGGCGTCGCGAGCGGCGTGGCGACCTCGATCGCGCACCCGTTCCTGCCATGCGGCCACATGGCGCAGTACGACGCAATCGTCGCGGCCATCAGCGACGCCGCGTTCGCCGATGCGTTCGGCGCGGCAGCGGCGAACAGGGTGGCCATCGAGGTGACGTGCGCGTTCCTCCCTCCGGATGACGGGCCAAGAACGTGGAGCATCGAGACGCCCGCGCGGATGTTGTCGCTCGCGAAGCGCGCGGGGTGCCGCTTCACCTTCGGCAGCGATGCCCATTGCGCGGAGCATCAACGCAAGTTGCCGCTCCTTGGCCGCCTGATAGACGTTGTGGGAATCGGCGTCGAGGATGTGCATCCGCTCGTGCGGCCATAGCGCCCGGGGGAGGTGTCCGCGTTGTAGCGCGTCAGGGCCCGAGCGCTTCCCTGATGCGTGTCTGGAGCTCACCGGCCGTGAACGGCTTCTGGAGGTATCGGGAGCGGGCCTCGGTGACGCCGTGTCTGCCAATCACTTCGCGCGAATAGCCTGACATGAAGACGACCTTGAGCGCGGGGTACTCGCGCACGAGGCGGTCATACAGCTCGCTCCCATTCATGCCCGGCATGACGACGTCCGTGAGCAGGAGGCGCAGGCCGGACGTGCTGCGCGCGAGGGCGAGCGCTTCCTCGCCGTTCTGGGCCTGGACGACGGTGCATCCCATTGCGGAGAGCATCGAGCAGCAGAGCTTGCGCACGGCAGGTTCGTCCTCGACGACAAGGACGGTGAGGCCCGTGAAAGGCGATGCATCCGCCGCCGTTCCCGCGTCTGACGCGGTCTTCTGTTCGTGGACGCGGGGGAAGAGGATGGTGAACGACGTGCCGCGGCCCGGCTCGCTCGAGACGGAGATGCTGCCGCCGTGCTGAGTGACGATGCCGTACACGGTGGAGAGGCCGAGGCCCGTGCCTTCGCCGCGGTTCTTGGTCGTGAAGAAGGGGTCGAACACGCGTTTCAGCGTCTCCTCGTCGATGCCGCGCCCGGTGTCCGTGACGGACAGGCGGACGTATTCGCCCGGCGCGACGCCGGGGTGTGTCCCTGCGTAGTCCGCGTCGATCACCGCGTTTGCCGTTTCGATGATGAGGTCGCCTCCGGCAGGCATTGCATCGCGCGCATTGGCGGCAAGATTGAGCAGCACCTGTTCCATCTGCGAGACATCGGCCTTGACGAGCCCGGCATCTTCGGCGAGGCGGAGGACGAGCCTGATGTTCTCCCCCGTGAGGCCGTCGAACATGGGGCGGAAGCCGGTGACGACGTCGTTGAGGCAGACGACGCGGAGCTCGAACACCTGGCGGCGGGCGAAGGCGAGGAGCTGGCGCGTCATGTGCGCGGCCTTCCTGCTTGCATCGGCGATTGCGCTTGCGCACTCGAACACGTCGCTGCCCGCGGCCCCGGGCAGTTTGATCAGCATGTCGGCATAGCCGAGCATGATCGAGAGGAGGTTGTTCAGGTCGTGGGCGATGCTGCCGGCAAGGAGGCCTGTTGCCTCCAGCTTCTGCGACTGGAAGAGCTGTTCCTGGAGCGTGCGGCGCTCGTGTTCATGGCGGCGGTGCCTGGTGATGTCAGTCAGCACCGCATACACGTGCGGCGCGCCGGCCGAATGAGAGGCTGCCTGCGGCACCGCGTCCACCAGCAGCCATCGGCGCGCGCCGTCCGCCTGGTGTGTCATGCCGACCAGGAATTCGCTTACGAGCGTTCGCGTACGCGCCGCGACGGAGGCAGGGTGCTCGGCTGCCGGCAGCGGCGTGCCGTCCTCGCGCACGGTGTCCCAGCAGGCGTCGTGGAGCGATCTGTGCACCAGGTCGTGCAGCGGCATGCCCAGGAGTTGCTCGGCGGCGGGGTTTGCGGAGGTGATGCGCCCGTCGGGAGCGACGCAGAGGATGCCCTGCGCGATGCTTCTGAACAGCGTCGCATACCGCTGCGAGCTCTCTTCGAGCTGTTCCTCGACATCCAGCCGCCGCTCGACGAACCGCGCGATGACGCCGCCTGTGGCGACGCAGGTTATGAGGAGGAACAGGCGCCTCACCACGTCCTGCGTCGTCGCCCGCCAGAGTGCCGACAGCGTGAATGTCTGGCTGAACAGGTACCCCTCTACCATCGCGTCCATCATGCACAAGGCGATCCCTGCAAGGGTCGCCGCGGCGAGGATGAACCACGTATACCGAGCTGTCCTGCCCACCGGCAGGCCCAGCACCCTGCGCACGCTCGGCAGCGCGGCGAGCGTGTCGCAGAATGCAACCACGAGGAACTGGATGAGCACGCCCTTGACAACGATGGCCACGACGACATCGGCGGGAATGGACGGCGCGGCGCCCGGGGGCCAGAACGCAGGATTGAGCCTGAACGACAGGGGAAACAGCGTCGAGGTCACCGCGGCATAGACTACCGAGTACGCTGCCTGCGCCACATACGGGTTGTTCGTCAGTGTCGGCCTGCTCCGCCGCTTGTCGGCGCAATAGCCATGCCACACAATCCACAGGCTGTATGTGACCGCGTTGACCGCGCTGCCCCACCCGTTGTTCGGCCAGAGCAGGAAGGGAAACAGCCAGACAAGCCCTGCCGTCACCGCCACCAGCGCATAGCGCGAGCCCCATGCAAGCGCGACAAGCACCGGCAGGAACAGCGACCAGGTGAAACTGACCCTGAACGGCGGGATCGTCACGTTGATCGAAAGAAGCGTGCCTGCCGTTGCCAGCAAGCCCGCCACGACGGCAATGGCGACTCGCGCAGCCGTCCACGCCTTCCCGCTGCCAAGAGGAGTGCTCCGGTCGTTCATCTTGTCCCGTCCCAGTTGGATACGGCATTATACCATTTACACCAGGAAACTGCACACTGCCGGCTTGAGCGGCAACGGCGCTTTTGGTATACTTCACCCATGGTTACGCATGCCCGCATGATCGTATCCGACCGCAGGCTCTTCGTCGCGGTTGCGCTCACCGTCTTCGCCGTCGCCGCCATCGTCGCCGCCGTGCACGGATACGCGGGCGGCCCGCGCGCGATGGACAACTTCCTCGTCTTCCGCAACTCGTACGTCCATCTTGTCGAGGGCACAACGCTCTACGGCCCCCATCCCGGGGAACATGGCGCATGCTTCGAGTACAGCCCCACCTTTGCCTACCTTTTTGCCCCCATCGCGCTGATGCCGCAGTGGCTTGGCATGGGCGCCTGGTGCCTTCTGAACAGCCTGTCGCTCGTTGCCGCGATTCTCCTGCTGCCGCTGAGCAACACGAGAAAGCTGATCGTGTTCGCCATGATCTTCCTCGAGGCGTGCATCATGCTTCAGAACCAGGAGAGCACCGGTCTGCGTGCCGCGCTGATGCTCCTGACGTTCGTGTGCCTGGAACGAAGGATGGCGTCTGTCGCGGCGCTGTGCGTTGTTGCGGGCGGTTTCATCAGTGTGTACGGTTGTGCAGCGGGCGTCCTATTTCTGTTCTACCCGCACAGGGTCCGCTCCGCGTTCTATATGGCGCTGTGGGCGGCGGCTCTGTTCGTCCTGCCTCTTGCGGTCGTCTCGCTCGATCACCTGTTGTGGTTGTACGGGCAGTGGTGGCATGACCTGAGCTCCGGCCGCGGCGATTCGGTCGGTTCATCGCTGTCAGTGACGGCCGTACTGGCGGCATGGCTGAAGGTGCAGGTGAACCAGACGCTTGTGCAGGCGGCGGGGATTGCGGCGTTCGTGCCCGTGCTGTTCCGCGTGAAATGCCACGACAGCCTGCGGTACCGCCTGCTGACGCTTGCGACGCTGCTCATCTGGGTGGTGATCTTCAACCATGGCGCCGGGTCGCCGGCGTATGTGATCGCGATGACGGGCATTGCGCTGTGGTTCGTGCTCGAGCCATTCACGCCGGGGCGGATCGCGGCGGCAGCGCTTGCCGTCGTGTTCACCTCGGTGATCTGCACTGGTGTGTTTCCGCGCGCGGTGAGGGAGACGTGGTGTGCGCCGTACGCGATCAAGGCCGTGCCTTCGATCCTGGTCTGGGCGTGGGCGCAATGGTGCCTGTACACCCGTCGTTTTGCGGTGCGGGACGGCGGTTCCCCGGCGCTTGCAAATCAGCCCGATTAATCCTATACTTTAATTGAAGCAGGGAATGAATACCGCCTCGCGGCAGTTCGTCACTGTAATGGCAACAGTTAACCAGGATTGCCGGAGGCGAATATGAAGACGAACGCTATGCGCAGTATGGCGTGCGTGGCCTGCGCGGCACTTCTGTGCGGCTGCGCGACCGACGATGATTCAGGCTCGCTCATCGGCGCGGGAATGGGCACGGTTGGCGGCGCCGGCATGGGCGCGGGCACCGGGGCGATTATTGGCAGCGCGACAGGCAATGCGGGTGTCGGGACGGCGATTGGCGCGGGCCTTGGCGCGCCCGTGGGCATGGCGATAGGCTACGGCATCGGCAAGGCGTTTGACGCCGAGCGAAAGGCCGATCGAGCCATGCAGGAAGCCCAGGCCGCCAGTGCAGGCGGAACCACGCCTGCCACGCCTGCCGCGGGCGGCACGCGCGTCGTGCGCGCCCAGCCGGTAAGCGACATGGACCTGTTCACATGCCCGAGCTGCTCGGTTACGCTCGATATCAGCGGCTACAAGCCGGGCGACAGAGTTCGATGCCCGGACTGCAACACGGCGTTGACGATTCCGTAGCGCATTGCCGCGCGGCCGCCCGGCGGCCATGGCGCAGGCCGGGCGTGTGATGCTGCCGCCCCGCCGCGGTGGGAGGGCCGGTGGCGGCGGAGCGGCCGGCTAACCAGTGTGAGAGGGTATGCTCGTATTCACGAACACAGAGACACGGTCCAAACAACCGTTCAAACCGCTGGCAGATAGTGACGTGAAGCTGTACACGTGCGGACCCACCGTGTACAACTTTGCGCATATTGGCAATTTCAGGGCCATTGTCGCGTATGACCTGCTGAAACGCTGGCTCGCGGCCCGCGGCTTCCGTGTCAACCACGTGATGAACATCACCGACGTTGACGACAAGACGATCCGCGGCGCGCGCGCGGCAGGTATCCCGCTTTCAGCGTTCACCGCGCGGTACACGGCGGCGTTCTTCGACGACTGTGCCGCGCTGCGCATCCTCAAGCCCGACATCACGCCCGCGGCCACCGCCCACATTCCCCAGATGATCGCCCTCGTCCGCACGCTTGTCGACAAGGAGTTCGCGTACGTTGCGGGAGACGGGAGCGTTTATTTCGCCATCGGGAAATTCCCCGCGTATGGCAGGCTGTCCCATCTCGACCGCGGCGGGTTGCGGGACGGCGCGCGCGTTGCGCAGGATGAGTATGACAAGGACAACGTCTGCGACTTTGTCCTCTGGAAGGCGTGGACGGAAGACGACGGCGGGGTGAAGTGGGACAGCCCGTGGGGCCCCGGCCGCCCCGGCTGGCATCTCGAGTGCTCGGTCATGGCGCGCGAGTATCTTGGCGACACGCTTGACGTCCACATGGGCGGCGAAGACCTCGTGTTCCCGCACCATGAGAACGAGATCGCGCAGAGCGAGGCGGCGACCGGGAAGCCGTTTGTGCGGTTCTGGCTGCACAACGCCTACCTCCAGGTCGACGGCCGCAAGATGTCGAAATCCCTGGGCAATTTCCACACCCTGCGCGACATCCTTGCCAGGGGATACACCGGCAGGGAAGTCCGCTACCTGCTGCTCTCGGCCCACTACCGCCAGCCGCTGAATTTCACGTTCACGGGCCTCCATGCCGCGCGCAGCGCGCTGCAACGG
Source organism: bacterium (assembly GCA_012514975.1). Lineage (GTDB taxonomy): Bacteria > Auribacterota > UBA3054 > UBA3054 > JAAYZF01 > JAAYZF01. Next base: position 14,409 of record JAAYZF010000014.1, on the reverse strand, counting down.
CTGGACGACCTGCGGGCGAACCTCGCGCGCGCCGCTTCCGCCGCCGGTGAAGCGAGGCCGGAGGCGCAGGCTGCGGTTGACGCCGCACGCGCCGCATGGACTGCCGCGCTCGATGACGATCTGAACACCAGCGCCGCGCTCGCCGCGCTGTTCGATCTTGTCCGCCAGGCCAACGTATGGCTCCAGGACGGCGCGATGCAGGGCGGCGATGCGCGCGCAGTGCTGGCATTCATGGACGAGGCGGACAAGGTGCTCGCCGTTGCCGGTGCGGACGACGCGGCGCCGGAGGAGGTCACGCGCCTCGCCGCTGAACGCGCCGAGGCGCGTGCGGCGAAGAACTGGGCCCGCGCGGATGAAGTGAGGAAGAAGCTCGCGGAACTCGGGTTCACCGTCGAGGACACGCCGGCAGGCCCGCGCGTGAAACGCTTGTGACGGCGAGTAAAGCCATGCCCGCTTCCCGTACACAACGCGGCGTGTTCATCACGGTCGAAGGGCCTGACGGCTCGGGCAAGACGACGCAGGTGGAGCTGCTGGCCACGTACCTGCGCGCGCGCGGCGCGGACGTGGTTCTCACGCGCGAGCCCGGCGGGACGCCCGTCGGCGAATCCATACGCGCATTGCTGCTCGCGCCGCGGCACGACGGCCGTCTTGCCGGGGAGACCGAGCTGCTTCTCTTCGCCGCCTGTCGCGCGCAGCATGTGCGCGAGCGGATCGAGCCGGCGCTTGCGCGCGGCAGCGTCGTCGTGGCGTCCCGGTACATCGACGCCACGGTGGCCTACCAGGCGTACGGCCGCGGCCTTCCGCTCGACTTCGTAGGCCAGGTCAACGCCTTCGCCACCGGCGGGCTGAAGCCTGACCTGACGTTTGTTCTCGACATCGAGACGGAAGAGGGCCTGCGCCGCGCGCGCAACGTGCACAAGGAAACGCCCGAGGGCGAAGCGGACAGGATCGAGGGCGCCGGCCTGGCGTTCCACCGGCGAGTGCGCGAAGGCTATCTCGCCGTCGCGCGCGCAGAGCCCGACCGCTGCATTGTGATCGCCTGCGAAGGCCCGATAAAACGCATCGCCCGGCGGATCGCCGCGTGCGTGCACGAACGGTTCCCGTTCCTATGATGACGACAGCCGAACTTGACCGGTACCAGCCTGACGCGATGGGCGCGCTGCGCACGGCCATTCAGCGCGGCAGGCTGCCCCATGCCGTCATCCTGTCGAGCCCCGGCCATGTCGGCGAGGACGAGCTGGCGGCGCTGCTCGCGCAGACGCTGTTGTGCGAACGCCCGGCCGGCGCTCTCGCCCCGTGCAACGAATGCCCGCAGTGCCACCTGTTCAAGACGGGCGCGCATCCCGACTTCAACGAAGTCAGGCCAAAAGGCCTCATGCGCGGCATCAAGACGGATGACATGCTCGAGCTGATCGGACGCCTTCAGGCCACGGCGCTCATGGGCCGCGCAAAGATCGGCGTCATCCACCAGGCCGAATCGTTGCGCAAGGAAAGCGCCAACCGCTTCCTCAAGACGCTCGAGGAGCCCATGCCCGGCACGTACTTCATCATCGTGACGACGAGGCCCGAACGCCTGCTGCCGACCATCAAGTCGCGCTGTCAGGTCATCCGCCTGCGGCCGTTCGATGGCAGCGTGCTGCGCGAGCGCGCGGGCGTGGAGCTCGGGCTTCGCGGCAAGGACCTCGAGCTTGTCTGCACCCTTTCGCGCGGCCGGTGGCGGCGTGCGTGCTTCCTCGCCGGGCATCTTGACGAGTATCGCGTGCTGATCAAGGATCTTGCATCCGTGTTGTGCGCGCGCGGGACGGCGGCAGCGCCCGCGGCCGAGTGCGCGCGCGCCATCGGCGACGCGCTCAAGGCGGGGCGCAAGGCATTCGACGAACGCTGCAAGGCCGAGCTTTCCGCGCGCGCCAGGGAGTGGAGCGACATCGAGCCGAAAGTCCGGCGTGAAATGCTCGATGCGCTCGAGGAGGACCTCAAGTCGGCCCAGGCAGCGGACGAGCGTGACGAGAAGGCCAGCCTGTTCGAGGCGCTTATCGAGCTCTGGCGCGACGTGCTCGTGCTGCAATGGACGGGCGACGAGGCGCTGGTGCTCCACCAGTTCCTTCTCGGGCAGGTGAAGAGCCTTGCCGCCGCGTATGCCGGCGAGGAGATCATGCGGAACCTCGCGGACATCGACCTTGTGCGCGGGCCGGCAGTGTATCTGAACATGAGGATCAACCTTGTCCTGCAAGGCCTGCTCGCGCAGGCGGCGCAGCCGGTGGGCCAGCATGTGCCGCTTCGCCGGGCGCTTTTGGCGACAGGGCTTTGACATAGATCGAGGAAGGACGCAATGAGTGAAACAACAATGGCCCGGGTCCGGCTGCGGAATTTCGGCCCCATCGAGCCCTTCAGCATGGGAACCGCCCAGGTGGCCGTGGGCGATGACTGCATCGTCAGCTTTGATCGCGGGCAGGATTTCGGGAAGGTGCTGAGCATCGGCGAGCGTGGTTCCCAGGACATCCCGGACAGGCAGCAGGTTGTCCGGCCATGCCAGCCGGGCGATATCCGGCGCATCCAGCGCAACGATCTCGAGGCGCGGAAGCAGATCGCGCCGTGCCAGGCGGAGATTTCGAGTCTCAAGCTCCCGATGAAGATCATCGAGGCGGAGTACACGTTTGACAGGAGCAAGATCGTCCTCTATTTCGCCGCCGCGGAGCGCGTTGATTTCCGCGAGCTGGTGCGCGGGCTCGCCGGCAAGCTGCGCATGCGCATCGAGCTGCGCCAGATCGGCGTGCGCGACGAGACGAAAATCCTTGGCGGCATCGGCTGCTGCGGCCAGATCTGCTGCTGCAAGCGGTTCCTCGCCGAGTTCCATCCCGTCAATGTTCGGATGGCGAAGCTCCAGCAGCTTCAGCTTCACCCGATGAAGCTCTCGGGCGTGTGCGGCAGGTTGAAATGCTGCCTTGCGTACGAATACCAGGGCTACATCGACATGCAGCGCACCGTGCCCGTCAGAGGCGAGCGGGTGCGGACGTCCGAAGGCACGGGCGATGTCGTTGACGTGTGCCTGCTGACGCAGCGCGTGCGCGTCCGGCTTGACAATGAAGCGCTCGTGACGGCCGAGGGCAAGGACGTCACCGTCGTCAGCAGGTCAAAGGCGCGCGCAAAGGTGCGCATGCGCAGGCGGCGCGAGCGCGCACGCACGCCCGGCCGCCCGCCGCAGCCGGGGCAGCAGGAGGCTTCCCCCCGGGAGCGGGCTGATGACGCGGGGGAAGACGCAGCCGCCGATGACGTCATGGATGACGGCGCCGCGTCGCTGAACGAGGATACCCTAGAACACCAATGACGGGATGACTCTTGTTCGCGGACTACCATCCGTCGCCCCTGCCGCGCACACGGCGCTGACGCTTGGCGTCTTCGACGGCGTGCACCTGGGGCATCAGGCGATCCTCGCGCGCCTCAAGGAGGTGGCGCGGCGGATGGGCTGCCCCGCCGTCGTCCTCACCTTCGACAGACATCCCGCATCGGTCGTCCGCCCTGAGGCATGCCCGCCCTGCATTTTCGATCTTGAGGACCGGTTCGCCCTGTTCGACCAGCTTGGCATTGACATGACCGTTGTCGTGCCCTTCGACGAGCGGATGGCAAAAGTCAGCGCGTATTCCTTTCTGCACGACCTTCTTCTCGGGGGGCTCGGCGCGAAGGCGGTCGTGGTGGGCTATGACTGCCGTTTCGGCCACAGGGGCGAGGGGACGATCACGTTCCTCGAGGAGTACGCGCAGCGCGAGCATTTCGCCGTGTACGAGGTCGAGCCGGTGTACGTGGGCACTGAGGCCGTCAGCTCGACCGTGATCCGCCGGGCGATTCAGGCGGGCGACATGCCGCGGGTCGCGAGCCTGCTTGGCCGCCCATGGCGGTTCCACGCGAGGGTGATCCACGGACAGGGCCTTGGCCACGCGCTTGGGTTTCCGACGGCGAATCTTCCCGTGGGCGAGATGGTGAAGCCGGCGCTGGGCGTGTACGCGGGCTGGGCTGTCGAGAGCGGCGTGCGGCACAAGGCGGCGATCTACATCGGCTGCAAGCCGACGTTCCCCGAGTGCGCGGGCGCGGTCGTCTGCGAGGTGTTCATGCTCGAGTACCAGGGCGACCTGTACGGGAAGGAGATCATGGTGCAGCCCGCGAAGCTTCTGCGCGCCGACCAGCGGTTTGACACGCCCGGGGCGTTGAGCGCGCAGATGAAGCGGGACGTCGAGAACGTGGCGGCATGGATGGAGGTGAACGATGGTGAATGAGTTCCCGGAGATGCTGGGCAGGCTGGTGAACGGCATCTCGCTCGATTCGGCGGAGGCGTATTCGCTGATGCAGGCCGTCATGAGCGGCGGGCTGGCGCCGTCGCAGATCGCCGCCGTCGCCGTCGCCCTGCGGATGAAAGGCGAGACCGAGGACGAGATCACCGGGTTCGTCCGCGCGATGCGCGCCGGGGCGATCCCGATGCCCGGCGCCCCGTCCGGCGCGGTTGACACGTGCGGCACCGGCGGCGACCATCTGGACACGTTCAACGTATCGACCGCGGCGGCGCTCGTGGCTGCCGCGGCGGGCGTCCGTGTCGCCAAGCACGGCAACCGGGCCGCATCGAGCCGCTCGGGCTCGGCCGACGTGCTCGAAGCGCTCGGCGTGAACATCGAGCTGTCGCCCGAGGAGGAATGCGCGTCGCTCGCGCGGACGGGCATTGCCTTTTTGTTTGCCCGCATGCACCATCCGGCGTTGAAACACGCGGCGCCGGTGCGCAAGGAGATCGGCATCCGCACCGTCTTCAACCTCGTCGGCCCGATGACGAACCCCGCGGGAGCGCGGACGCAGTTGATGGGCGTGTTCCCGGGCGTCGAGACGGCGCGCGTCGCCGCCGCCCTCCGCACCCTCGGCGCCGAGCGCGCGATGGTCGTCCGCGGCCTCGATGGCATGGATGAAATCACGATCACCGCGCCGACCGAGGTGAGCGAGCTGCGCGCCGGCTCGGTGACGACGTATCACATCACGCCCGAGGATCTCGGGTTCAGACCATGCCGCCTCGACCAGCTTAAAGGCGGGATGCCGCGGGAGAACGCGGCGATCATCCGCCGCGTCCTTGCAGGCGAGCAGGGCCCGCACCGCGACATCGTGCTGATCAATGCCGGAGCGGTCATCTATCTTGCCGGCCTCGCACCCGCGCACGGCGCGGGCATCGATTCCGCCCGCACGGCCATCGACTCGGGCGCCGCGGCGGCGAAACTGGATGAACTTGTGCGCGTTACGACGCATGTCCACGATTCTTGACACCATCTGCGCCAGGAAGCGCGAGGAGATCGCCGCGCTCAAACGCACCGGCCTGGCAGGCGAACGCGCTGATGCGCCGCGCGCGTTCCGTGCCGCTCTTCCCGGACGCAGGCCCGCCGGTCTCATCGCCGAGGTGAAGAAAGCCTCGCCGTCCCGCGGCGTCATCCGGGCTGATTTCGATCCCGCGGCAATCGCCGTTGCCTACCGGTCGGCGGGCGCTCATTGCCTGTCGGTGCTTACCGACGCGCCCTTTTTCCAGGGGGCGAACCAGTATCTCGAAGCCGCGCGCGCAGCTTCCGGCCTCCCTGTTCTCAGGAAGGACTTCATCCTCGACCCGATCCAGGTGGACGAAGCATGGCGGATTGGCGCGGACGCCGTGCTCCTGATCGCGGCAATTCTCGAGCGGCCGCTTCTCGCCGACCTTCATGCACAGGCCAGGTCGCTCGGTCTCGATGTGCTGATCGAGGCGCACGACGAGGGCGAGATCGAGGCCGCCCTGAGCGTCAAGCCGGCGTTGCTCGGGATCAACAACAGAAACCTGAATGATTTCACCGTGACGCTCGAAACGACGGAACGGCTTGCCCCGCTCGTTCCGCGTGACGTCACTCTCGTCAGCGAAAGCGGCATCTTTACCCGCGGCGACATCGACCGCGTCAGGCGCGCCGGCGCGTCCGCCGTGCTCGTCGGCGAAGCCCTCATGCGCGAGCCCGACATCGCCGCGGCGACGAGGAAACTGCTTGCCTAGCCCACGGAACACACTGAAAACACGGAACCGGACGGAACGAAACGGGGCGAAACTGAAGTGGCTGCAAACAAGTATTCAGTGGGAGTATGGGAACGAGGAGGAATGGTGGGCCAGCTACTGATGCAGGATGAAACGTACCGGATCCTCGGGGCTTGTTTTGATGTATACAAACGCATGGGGTGCGGTTTCCTGGAACCAGTCTACCAGGAGTGCTTAGGCATTGAGTTTGGTTTTCACTCCATTCCTTATGTCGAGCAGAAGATCCTTGGCCTCAAGTATCGGGACAGGGCTTTGCGGCTCACGTACAAGGCTGACTTTGTGTGCTTTGACAAGGTGCTTCTTGAGATCAAGGCAGTCGAGGAGCTAGCTGATGCACATAGGGCACAGGTCTTGAACTACCTCCACGCGAGCGGTCTTCAAGTTGGCCTGCTCGTGAACTTCGGTCACAGTCCCGCGGTGCAGCACGAACGGTTCGTGGTATAGTGAGGACTTTCCGTGTCTTCCGTGTGTTCCGTGGGCACAACAGTGGATGACATGTTCGTTAAGATCTGCGGCATAACGAGGATCGAGGACGCCATCGCCGCGGCCGATGCAGGCGCGGATGCGATCGGGCTCAACTTCTATCCTGAGTCAAAGCGCTGCGTCACGCTGCAGCGCGCGCGCGCCATCGCAACAGCCGTGCGCGGCCGCGTGGCGCTCGTGGGCCTGTTTGTCAACGCGCCGTTCGAAGCCGTTGACCGCATGGACAGGATGGTCGAGCTCGATCTGCTCCAGTTCCACGGGGACGAGACGCCCGCGTTCTGCGCGCGGTGGGGCGGCCGCGTGATCCGCGCGCTGCGCATCGCGGCGGAAAGCGATCTTGCGCAGATCGCCGCGTACGATTCCGCGCATTGCGTGATGCTTGACGCAGCGGTGCCGGGCGTGTATGGCGGAACGGGCGTGACAGGGGAGTGGGCTCTCGCGCGCAAGGCGGTCGAGGCGGGCGGGAAGATCATCCTTGCAGGAGGACTGACGCCGGAAAATGTCGCTGCGGCAGTCGAGGCGGTGATGCCGTTCGGCGTTGACACTTCGAGCGGCGTCGAGCGTGCGCCGGGGATCAAGGATCACGCGAGAATCGCCGCGTTCATCTCAGCGGCCCGCTCGATCAGGAACGACAAGGGCCATTCCCGCGGTGACCAGCGCCCCTGAGGGGCGGCCGCGCGCCCTTCATGCTCACTCGAACGCCACGCTCTGGATGTCGAGATAGCCGTCCGGGCTTGCTCCCTCGACGAAGTACCGCATGCTCTTCCTGAACGAGGTGACGACGCCGTTGTTCTCGGGGAACCGCGGTTTGATCGTGAAGTTCTGCCTCAAGGTCGTCCATGTGGCCGATGGCTTGAACTGGATCTGGTCGACCGGCCAGTCCTCGCGCATGGTGTCCGCGCTCTGCTTTGCCGTTTCGTGGTGCTGAAGATCGACCCGCGCAAGGCGGATGCCCTGGCCGCGGCAGGTGATGACGAGCGTGTACTGTTTATCCGCCTGGAACTCCTGTTCACCCGTGCCGATGATGTGCTGCAGCGTGCCGACAAATCCGTCTGCATAGGAATAGCGGACGAACTTCACCGCCTGGCCGAGCTCATTCGTGTCCGTCATGCGCATCATGAACGCGCCGCTGTTCGGGTTGCCCATGACGGGGTACCACATGTGATCGATGCGCCAACTGGTGGGGGACTCGTATGGCTTGAGCACGTCGGTACCGGGCACTGGCACGGGGCTTTTGAACGAGGGTTCCTTGGGCGTGCCCTCGTTGACGGCGAGCATGACGCGCCCGTCGGCTGCGCCGAGCAGGAGGTCGAGATCGCCGTCGCCATCCCAATCAGTGAGCTCGGGGCGCACGAGAGGGCCGACCGGCTGTTCGGTTCCATCGAACGAGAAGACCTGTTTATGGTCGAGAAGGAAACGCTCCTTCATGTCCGTAAGGTTCTGGCGCGGCTCATTGACGTACCAGTTGAGATAGCCCAGGCGGTCGCCGGCCACGAGGTCAAGGTCGCCGTCGCCATCTATGTCGCCGACGGCGGGGACGAGCTGCTCGCGGCCCATGCCATACGCCAGCCAGTACCGTTCCTTAGTCGAGAAATCGGGGCTGGAGGGCGAGCCGATGTTGCGGTACAGGTAGACGGCGTTTGCCGAATACGCGCCGTCACCGACGATCAGATCAGGCTTCCCGTCCCGATCCCAGTCGGCCATGTAGGGGGCGGAGAAATTGCCGAGGCTGATGGGCACGCCGGACGCCTTGAGAAACGGGAACGGCTGCTGGGGGTCCATGAACCGCGGCACATTGTCGCTGGTGGTGAAGACGCCCTGGCCGTTGTTGCGCGCAACGAGGATGTTGCCCATGTTGTTCCCGCAGACAAGGTCGGGCGGCATGCCGGGGGTGAAGCTGAAGAGCGAGAGAGTGGTCGCGTCGCCGAAGTAGGTGTGCGTGAACGTGCCCTTGCCCGCCTGTCTGCCCGGCTTGCGCGGCGAAAGAGGGTATGTCCAGACGAAGCCCCGCGCATCGGCGACGACAAGGTCCTCCTTGCCGTCGCCATTGACATCCGCCACCCGCGGCGACGCGCCGAACCGCTGGCTCGACTCGGCGCTGCCGTCGACCAGGATTTGGAGCGAGCGTGTGAACACCTGCACGCCGTTCCGCTCGTTTATGCCGTCCCACAAGTTGTCCGTCACCTCGCACTGGCTGAAGCTGAGATTGGCTATCTCGCCGTGCGTGCAGAGCGGGAGAGCGAGGAGAAGCGCGGAGAACCGGCGGAGTGTGTGCATCAGGCTCATAGAAAAAGGGGCCTTGGGTTAGCATACGTAAAGCGCATGTATATGGTACCAAAACGAAGGGCGTAATGCAAACAGGCCCTTCCCGCGATGCGTATTCCCGAGGCGGGATCGGCCACATGCCGTCGCCGGAACCTGGAGAGTGCGCGTGCTGGCGCTTTGGGGCCCGTTCTGGTATACTATGGGATACCTGATCGCCTGTCAGGATGCAGTGGGCGACCCCGGTCAACCGTTCACCGAAACGTATGTCAACTCTGGCTGTACAACGTCAAACAGACGTCTGCGCGGGGATATTCGCCGCTGTGCCCGGCGTGCACGGGCTGACGAAGACGCAACGCAGGCTGTTCCCCGCCATCCTCGATCTCCTGCCGCGCGGCATGCGGCGGGAGTCGGATGTGATCGCCCTGTGCGATCAAGACGATGCCCGCCGGTACGCCACGTTGGTGCTCAGGGCAACGGAGCACGCGCGCGTGCCTCCGCGCCCGGCGGCCGTTGTGCCGCTGAATGCCGCAAGGGACAATCCTGAGGAGTGCATCGCGCAGCAGATGGCGGCAATCGTCCGTCTGGCCCTTGTGCTTGATGAGGCGGGCTGCGCGTTCAGGCTGCGCGCGGGCGCGGGCGCGCTTCGGCTCGAAATCGAGCGCGGCCCGTCAGCGTCTCCGCTTACAGGCAGACTGCGGACCGAGAGGCTGCGGTGGCAACGGCTGTTCGGTGTGCGGATGACGGTGGCGCACGTGGCCTTGTTGCGCGATGACGTCAGTGATGCCGTGCTGTCCGAGGCGCGCATGTGCCGTGCGATCCTTGCGGCGCAACTGGATGCGTTTCTTGTGCGGACGTTCGGGCTTTGGTATACTAGGGACACGGAGTATGTGCATGAGCTGCGCGTGGCGCTCAGGCGGTTTCGGGCGGCGCTGGGAGTGTTCCGCAAGGCGCTGGGCGAGGCGTACGGCCCGTTGAAAGAGGCGAGCTCCGCGCTCTGCCGCCAGCTTGGCTCGGCGCGCGATGCGGATGTCTTCGAGGAGTTTGTGCGCGCATGCGGCGCAGTGACGCCCGGCGACCACCGGGCGTTCGTCGCCGCGCTTCTGCGCTGGGTCCGGCGGACGAGGCAGCACGCATACGGGCGTGCGCGCGCCGCCGTTGCCGGCGGGGCATGCGCGAGGCTTGGCGCGGTGTTCGATGCCGCTGCCGCGCGCCTTGACCGGGCTGAAGGAGAGCCCGGCATCCGCCCGGCCGGCTGGCGTGCGCGCAAGACGATCAAACGGCATTTGAACGCCCTGGCGCCCTTTGGCAGGAGCCTTCGCGGCCTGTCGCCGCATGAGCTGCATGAGATCCGCATACGCTGCAAGAACATGCGCTACGCGGCGGCCTTCTTCGGCAGCCTCGTTCCCGGCGGGCTGGACGAGCTCATCGATGCGCTGACCGCGGTGCAGGATGCGCTCGGCGTTGTGCACGACTGTGACGTGTACCGCGAGCGCATCGAGCGGTTCGGCGCGTCACACGCCGGGCGCGGCGTGCGGTGCGCACCGGCGGCGCGCACCGAGCTTGTCGGGCGACTCGCCCTGCGGCGCAAGGCGTCGATGAAAGAGGCCCGCCGCGCATGGCGGCATCTGAGACGGAAATCACTGCTGCGCGCGACGTCCGCCGCGCTCGCGCGCATCTGATTCGGACGAGGAAACAACGCAATGGCATCGCACGGTCTGCTCAAAGAACACGGCTTCCCCGGCACGCTCATCGTCGTCGAGGGAATCGACGGCTCGGGCAAGAGCACTCAGGCCATGCTCATCAAGCAGTGGCTCGAAGCGAACGGCATACGCGTCTTCTTCACCGAGTGGAACTCATCCAGCCTGGTGAAGAACGCGACCAAGATGGGCAAGAAGAAGAACCTGCTGACGCCCACGACGTTCAGTCTGCTCCATGCGACTGACTTTGCCGACCGCCTGAGTTACCAGGTGATCCCGCCGCTCAAGGCGGGCATGGTGGTCGTTGCCGACCGCTACGCCTTTACGGCTTTCGCGCGCGACACGGCGCGCGGCGTCGACCCGCTGTGGGTCCGCGACGTCTACCGCTTCGCCATCAAGCCTGACCTCGCGCTCTACTTCAAGGTCCCCATCCAGGTCTCGCTGAGACGCATCCTGGGCGCGCGCGTCAAGATCAAATACTACGAGGCGGGAATGGACACCGGCCTGAGCGACGACCTTGTCGAGAGCTTCGAGCTGTTCCAGGGCAGGGTGCTCGAGGAGTACGACAAGATGACCGGCGAGTTCGGCCTTGCCGTCATGGACGCCACGCTGCCGATCACCACGCAGCAGCAGATGTTCCGCGAGATGGTGAGAGACATCCTCGATCCGCGCCAGATCCGCATCGCACATCACGCACTCGTCCCGCCGCGCACGGCGGACGCACTGGGGGAATGACATGGCTGCTGCACGCACAAGAAACAGGCCGTCGGGAAGACGGCCGCGCCGCCGCACCGCTCTTGCCGGCCTGCCGGCGCAACCGCTCGCGGGCAAACGGTTCTTCGGCCGCGGCCTCCCGTACGTTGACATCAGCGACCTTGCGGGCACGCTCGTCGTCGTCGAGGGCAGCGACGGCGTCGGCCGCAGCACACAGGTCGGCCTCCTGAAAAACTGGCTCGAAGTCCGCGGGTTCGGCGTCGCTGAAACAGGATGGACACGCTCGGTGCTCGTCGGCGAGACGATCGATCTCGCCAAGGAGGGCCACGCGATGAATGCCCTCACCTTCAACCTGCTCTACGCCACCGACCTTGCCGACCGCGTCGAGCACGAGGTCATCCCCGCCCTCCGCTCGGGATTCGTCGTGCTCGCGGACCGCTACATCTACACCGCGTTCGCCCGCGCCGCCGCCCGCCGCGCGGACAATGAGTGGGTGCGCGCCCTCTACGGCTTCGCCGTCGAGCCCGACATCGTCTTCTATCTGAAGATCGACACCAGAACGCTCATCTATCGCGTCCTCAAGTCTTCCGGCCTCGATTACTGGGAGGCGGGAATGGATCAGAACCCGGGGTGCGACCCGTTTGACAGCTTCACGCGCCATCAATCGAAACTGATACGCGAGTTCGACCGCCTTGCGGCCGAGTTCTCGTTCAAAACGGTTGACGCGCGCAAGGAGGTCAGCGACATCCAGCGCGAAATCCGCGAAAGCGTGGCCGGATTGCTCCATATTGATTTCACCGAGGAAGACCGGATGATCGGGCTGAAATAGCCCGCGCGGCCGGGCGCCTGCGCCGGGAGAGGGTGACCATGAAGGACAACGGGCAGAACCTGTACGTCGGCATCGACATCGGCGGCACCAAGATACTCGCCGCGCTCGTCAAGGGCAACGGCGGCGTCATCGCGACGAAACGGTGCCCGACGCCGCGGAGCGGCACGGGCAGGTCGATCATCACCGCCGCGACGACCCTTGCCGGCGGCTTGCTTTCGGGGCAGAAGCTCTCGTGGCGCGACGTCACCGCGGCGGGCGTCGCCGTGCCCGGCGTGCCTCATCCGTCGAGCGGTCGCGTGGTCTTCTCGCCCAACACCAATCTCGTCGGCGTGGAAGTCGTCCCGCTGCTCGAGAAGAGCTTCGGCGTCCCGGTGGCGATCGGCAACGACGTCAACCTCGGCACCATGGGTGAATACTGGCAGGGCGCGGGCCGCGGCGCGCGGAGCGTCGTCGGCATGTTCGTCGGCACGGGCATCGGCGGCGGCATCATCATTGATGGGAAGCTTGTCACCGGCTGCCGTGAAGCGGCGGCGGAAGTCGGCCACATCATCATCCAGATCGGCGGCCCGCAATGCGGGTGCGGCAATCACGGCTGTCTCGAAGCGCTTGCGAGCCGCACGGCCATCGAACGTGACATCCGCCAGGCAGTCAAGCTCGGGGCAAAGACAGCCCTGACTGCCATCGTCGGCAAGAAGCTGGCCGTCATCAAGAGCAGCGCGCTCAAACAGGCGCTCAGGCAGAACGACAAACTTGTCACATCGATCCTCCGCCGCGCGTCCGAAGTGCTCGGCTACGCCTGCCTCACCATCCGCCACCTGCTCGATCCCGAGGTGATCGTGATCGGCGGCGGCGTGGTCGAGGCATGCGGCGATTTCATGATGCCCGTGATCGAGCGCATCGCCATGCACCACAGCGTCCAGGGCATTGGCCATGCGGGCAGGATCATGCGGTCGAAACTCGGGGACGATGCCGTCGTCCTTGGCGCGGTCGCCCTCGCCATCAGGAAGGTCAGGGGTGACAAGGACCAGCGCGCCGACAGCCGGGCGCATGAGGTCGCGCTGCGCCCTGACGGCTCGGTCGTGGTCGGCGGACAGGCAGTCACGGGCGACGTGTTCATCAGGCCCAACGGCAAGGCAAAGCCGCGCAGGAAGCCGACGGGCAAGATAGGGCTGAAAGAGGCGGTGAAGATGACAAAGGGACATCCGCAGGCCATCGTCATCGCGGCGGACAAGCCGGGGAGCATCGTGTTCACTGATGCCGCCAGGGCCATCCTGCGCGAGCGCGGCGTGAACGTGTCGGTGCTGCCCGTTGCGCGGGCTGTCGAGGCCTACAATGCTGAGACGCGGCGCAGGGCGCTTCTCATCCATCGGGCGCGCACATGATCGAATCGAGTGAGAAGACTGCCTGCGCGCGCGCCGCTGCGCGCGCCTATCCCGACGAGCGCGGCCACTGCGAACGCGTTGCGCTCCTCGCGGCGCTTCTGTTCGACCAGCTCAAGCCGCTGCACCGCCTTGGCGAACCGATGCGCGAGCTGCTTGTGTGCGCGGCCCTGCTGCATGACATCGGCATCTCCGTCTCGTTCAACAAGCATCACAAGCATTCCCTCGATCTCATCCTTCGCGCCGCGCTTCCCGCGCTGACGCGGCGCGAGAAGCAGATCGCCGCCAATGTGGCGCGCTATCATCGCAAGGCGCTTCCGGCCATGAAACACAGCGCGTTCCGCGTGCTGCAGCCGCAGGACCGTGAAGCGGTCAGAAAACTCGGCGCGCTCATCCGCGTCGCCGACGGGCTTGACCGCGCGCACGAAAACGCCGTCTCAGCCATCTCCGCCGTCCAGACCACTCCGGACCAGTGGGAACTCGTCATCAGTGGCAGTGGCGACCTCGACTACGCCGCCGATTCAGGCATGAGGAAACGCGACCTGTTCGAGGACGTGTTCGATGTCGGGCTTTCCATCACGACGAAGGGGCGTCATGCGGTGGCCGGCACGCGCACCCGGTGACGGTAGTTCAGCGTCCCCATGTTTCCCCACATGCGTCAGCATGCAGAGGCACACGTGGTCCCTGGCGGTTTCAGTGCGGCTTTCAGCAGGGCAACTGCCTCGTCGGCGAGGCGCTTCGTCTCGTCCGTAAGCTCGTCGCCCATGTCGAATGACGTGCCGGGCACCGAGACAAGAACGCCCTTGGGCGCTGTGCCGTAACAGCGGCGGACGATCTCGAGAAGGCTTTCGGGCGTGAACAGGTGCGTCGTGAAGCCCGTCGTGTGGCGCGGTGTCAGGTCGGTCCACTCGAGCGTGCGGCTGAAGTGTGCCGCGTGGGCATCGCAGAAGAAGACGGCATCGGCCGTCG
>JAAYZF010000125.1 GCA_012514975.1 bacterium | reverse complement strand
CTGATGAGCGGGTTGAACGGCGTGACGCTCACGGCGGAAGAACAGGAGGTCTCGCGCAACTACGGCGCCACCCTCGCCGCGGCGGTGGGCACGCTGGATTTCTGGATGTACGGCGCCTACCACGGCATCAAAGAACAGAGCTTCCTCAGTTTTGGACAGGATCAGGGTCTCTGGACGTCGCATACGCATGTCTGGACCGGCTACCGGCCCCATCCGTCGTGGCTCGCGCTGCAGATGTTCAACAAGCACGTCGGCGCCGGGCCGATGCTCGTCGCCGCGGCGCAGAGCGTGCCGGCATTTGACCTGGTGGCTTCCAACACCGTCTATCCCAATGTCTCGCTGGCCTCGGTCTACGCCTTCAACACAGGCACGACCTACAGCGTCTTTGCCATCAACAAGAAACTGGACGGGACGCACAACGGGCTTGATTTCGGGGACGGCTGCACGCCGTTCACGCTGCATTTGCCGTTCACGAATGCGGCTTCGATCATGCTGTACAAGCTCGAGGGCGATCCGCGCGAGACGAACCGCCGGCAGTTGAACTTCCAAATCGTCACGCAATCGATCAGCACGGCCTGTTTCTCGCAGGAGTTCGTGGTGAACGAAAACACGGGCGGCAGAACCAACGGCATCCCGCCGGGCGGCATCTATCTGTACGTGTTCGAGGGGTGCGCGGCAAGCGCTTTGGCGACGAATCCGGCGGTGGTCATCAACCAGGCGCCGTGGCAGGAAGACCCGACCTACTCGACGGGCATCCAGTTCCGCGCCGTGTTCGACCAGCCGGTGTTCGGCTTGACTGCCGGCGATATCGCGCTTACGGGCACGGCGGGTGCGACCAGCATGACAGTGACGGAAGTGGCAGGGTCGCAGCACACGATCTTCGACGTGACGGTGCAAGGCATGCAGCAGCCGGGCACGGTTGTGCTCACGATCCCGGTGAACGCGGCCACCAATGCCGCCGGATGCGGCAACACGGCGTCCACGAGCAGTGACAACGAGGTCTTTTTCAACGTGAACTACCCGCCCAACACGCCGGTCAACGCGACCCCTGCTGACTGCACGCTTGGCCAGCCGGTCGTGGTGGCGCTGCAGGCCTCGGTGTTCTCCGATCAGAATCCCGGCGACTACCACACGGCGAGCCAGTGGCAGGTGAGCACCAATGCCGGCTTCACCACCAGGGCGTGGGACAGCGGCACGGACACGACGCATCTGACGAGCGTGACCACGCCCGCGCTCGGATACAGCACGCGGTATTACTGGCGCGTGCGGTATGCCGATCCGATCAACGCATGGAGCGCGTACTCGACAGCCACATGGTTTGAGACGGAGCTCGATCCCAACGGTCCGCACGCGCCGACCAACCAGCTTCCCATGGACGCCGCGACCGGCGTCTCGCTCACACCCGCGCTGTATGCGTCGGGATTCGCAGACCCGAACATGGGCGACACGCACGCGGCCAGCCAGTGGCAGATCAGCATGCAGAGCAACTTCGCCTCATTGACGTGGGACAGCGGCCAGGACGCGGCGAACCTCACCAATATCACGTCGCCGCACCTCTGGTACGAGTCGCGATACTGCTGGCGCGTGCGCTACAAGGACAGTGCCGGCATCTGGGGCGGCTATTCGAGCCCGACCTGGTTTGAGACACTTGAGTTCCCGCATGTATACACGTGGACCAACGCGGTCGGCGGCAATTGGGCAGTGCCGGGCAACTGGATTCCCTACGGGTACCCGAACGGCACGGGCGACGTGGCCGTGATTGCATTCGAGTATTTCACCGGCGGCCCGGGACG
>JAAYZF010000124.1 GCA_012514975.1 bacterium | reverse complement strand
TTCCCCGCCGCGGCGGTGATCTACCGGTGCGGCCTGGTGAAGCAGGGGCCGGTCGCGATCCATGAACAGCTTTGCCTGAGCAACTTGTACGACCTGCAGGGCGCGGGCATGTCGCAGGACCTCGGGCTCGATTCCGTCCGCCAGAAAGAGGTGCCGGAGGGAATGGAGACGAGTACCGCGGGCACCCTCGACCAACTGGCGTTCTGTGTCGGCCGTGTGATCCGCTCGATCAGCGATGCGCCGCCGAGGACGGACGTGCTCAAGGAGATGCCGAAGCTGATCGACCGCGCGAACAGGATCGTGCGCAGCGCAACGGGCGAGCTGACGATGGACTACGGGCGGGGAGTGCTGACCGTCACCGCGCCGGCGGCGCAGGGCGTTGCAGGGTTCATCGGCGCGGCGGGCGCGCTCGATTGCGGCGACATCGTGATCGCGTCGAGCAACGAGTATGCCACGGTCGTTGCCGTGTCGCTTGACGGGAAGCCGCTGAAAACATCCGCGAAGATTCTCGTGCAGGCGATGACCGAGGAGAACAACCACGGATGGGAAACCGCCGCGCTGCCCGCGACAGCCGACGTGCCCGCGCAATCCGCCACGGGAGCTCAGAAGAAGAACACCGCCGTGCCCGGCATGAAGAAGATCGCCAGCGTGGGCGGCCCGCCGCTCGTCGTCCGCGACATTCTCGCCACTGTCACATTCAAACGGCCTGACGCCGCAACGCTGGCCGTGACGCCGCTGGACGTGAACGGCTGCGCGATGAAAACGCCTGTTGCCTGCACGCGCGGCGCCAACGGGTCGGTGACGGTGACTCTGCTGCCGGACTGCCTGTACTACATGGTGACCGCGGGCAGGTGATGCCTAGAACAACGTGTAGATGAACGGCGCGACAGCCGATGACGAGGCGAGCAGGGCGAGCAGGGCGAACAAGAGAAGCGCAACGACCAGCGGCATGAGCCACCAGACCTTCGCCTTCCAGAGATAGGCGAACAGGTCCCTCACAATGCCGGCGCGTGTCCGCGCGTTCCTGAGCGTCTGTTTCATGGCGTGGCGGGGCCGGCTTTACGGGGTGAATATCAGCACGACGATCGAGCAGAGCGCCCACAGCAGCGGCGAGATAAGCCCGAAAAACACCTTCGCGCGCGCTCCATGGTAGCACGCCGCGACGTAGACATACACGGCCGGCATGATGAAGAGACAGAGAAGGCCCCAGAGAATGCCCGTCTTGAAGGCGTCGACAAGCACGACGATGTAGCAGACTGCGCTGACGAGCGAGAAGAAGACGAACCCCGCGGCGAGGACAAGGATGGTGACGGTCGCGCCGCGTTTGCCCCCCGTGAGCAGCCGCGACACCGACTTGGGCATGGCAGGCTTCCTCACTTGCTGCGCATGCGACACGAGCGGCGTCGCGTCCGGCTCTGTCTGCGGCGCCATCGGCGCGTCGATGGCCGACGTGTCGATGGCCGACGCGTCGAACTTCCCGGTGAAGACATTTTCGATCCAGACGCCGTACGCGATGCGTTCGACGAGCTCGGTCGAGAGCGCGAATTCGCCTATCTCGCGGCGCTCGCGGACGATGAGCCTGTCGCCGGCGTTGGTGGCGAATCCCTCGACGATGTCGCCGTTGCGGAGGAAGATGACATCGGCTGCCGCGCCCGCGGCGGCAAGGGCGAGCGCGCAGGAGAGCGCGAAGGGTGTGGTGGGCAGTCTCATTTGTTTCGCTGCGTGAAGTATGCGCACCAGGCGCGGGCGCCGCAGCGCGGGCAGTCGGGTGTGCGGGCCTTGCACACGGCGCGGCCGTGCGCCGTCATGCGGTGCGCGAAGATGGTCCATTCATCCCGCGGGACGAGCGCCATGAGGTCCTGCTCGATCTTGACGGGATCGTCGTGGCGTGTGAGGCCGAGCCGCTGGGCCACGCGGCGGACGTGGGTGTCGACGGCGATGCCTTCATTGATGCCGAACGCGGTGCCGAGGACGATGTTCGCCGTCTTCCGCGCGACGCCGGGGAGCTGGACGAGCTCGAGCATCGAGCGGGGTACGCGGCCGCCGTGGTGTTCGACGATGCGGCGGGCCATGCCGGTGATGCTCCTGGCTTTTGCGCGGAAGAAGCCGCACGACTTGATCTCATTCATGAGCGAGGCCGGGTCTGCCGCCGCGTAGGCCTGTGCCGACGGGTACTTCCTGAACAGCGCGGGGGTGACCATGTTGACGCGCGCATCCGTGCATTGCGCCGAGAGGATGGTGGCGACGAGCAGCTCGAGCGGCGAGGAGAAGGTGAGCGCGCACGTCGCATCCGGGTAGGCGGTGCGGAGAAAGGCGCGGATGTGCGCTGCGCGGTCGCGCAGATGCGCGGCGGATTCCTTCATGGGCGTCACCCCTCGAATTTCTTTCCGCTGGCGTATTCGCTCAGCAGTTTCTTCAACAGCTCCGCGTCGTAGCACCCGGCCATCATGTCCTGGTAGGAGATGACCTGGCTGAGATAGAGCTTGAGGAGGTACGCATCCATCGAGCACATGCCGAACTTCGCGCCCGTCTGCAGGTCCGAGATGATGCGGAACGACTTGTTCTCGCGGATGTAGGCGGAGATGGACGGCGTGTTGAACATGATCTCGAAGGCGCCGATGCGGCCGTTGCCGTCCTTGCGCGGGACGAGCTGTTGCGAGATGATGGCGACGAGCGACCCGGCGAGCTGGGTGCGGACCTCATCGCGGTTGCCCGGGGGGAAGACGTCGACGATGCGGTCGACCGTGCGGACGGCGCCGGTGGTGTGCAGGGTGCTCATGACGAGGTGGCCCGTTTCGGCGGCGCGGATGGCGGCCTCGATCGTCTCGAGGTTGCGCATCTCGCCGACGAGGATCACGTCAGGGTCCTGGCGCAATGCGCGGACGATGGCCTCCTCGAACGAGGGAACGTCCTCGCCGACTTCGCGCTGGATGACGATCGATCGCTTGTGCTCGTGGCGGTACTCGATCGGGTCCTCGATCGTGATGATGTTGCAGTCGCGCTCGCGGTTCATCAGGTCGACCATGGCGGCGAGGGTAGTGGACTTGCCGGAGCCGGTGGGGCCGGTGACGAGGATGAGGCCGCGGGGCCTGAAGAGCATCTCGCGCACTCTTTCGCCGAAGCCGATCTCCTCGAGCGTGAGCTTGTTGGGCGGGATGAGGCGGAGGACGGCGCCGGGCATCATCCGCTGCTTGAAGATGCTGACGCGGAAGGTGTACGTGCCGTCAAGCTCGTACGAGAAGTCCGCGCCGCCCTGCTGTTCGAGCTGTTCGAGGTGCTTCTTGTTCGCGATATCCCTGATGAACTGGGTGACGTGCGCGGCGGTGAGCAGCTCGTCGCTGATGTTCTGGAGCCGGCCATGCACGCGCAGCGTCGGAGGCCGGTTGACGGGCATGTGGATGTCCGAGGCGTTGCGTTTCACCGCCTCGCGGAGGATGTCGTGTGTCGTCATCATTGCGCGGGCTCCCGGTATCTGAGCGTGGCGTCATGGACCGCCTCGAGATCGTTCGTCATGCCCTTGAGGAGCAGCTGCTCGCGCAGCGAGATCATGTGCCACGAGGGGTAGTTGCTCACCACTTCCTGCCAGTCGCCGGCATGGGTGAGCTGCATGTCGCGGAGCTGCCTGTCCCAGCGGTCGTGCGGGGAGTCAGGTTTGATGACCGTGGGAGTGATGAAGATCACAAGGTTGACCGTGCGTTTTTCCTTGGTGGACCAGGTGAAGCACGCCTCGCCGAGGTAGGGTATGTCGGCGAGGTAGGGGACCGAGCGGGACGTGTCGGTGAGGTCGTCCCTGACCATGCCGCCGATGGCGACGGTGTTGCGGTCCCTGAGCGTGACGCGCGTCTGGATGCGGCGGACGTTGGTGATGGGCACCTCGACGCCCTGGATGATCTGGTTGCCGGTGAGCGCGCTTACCTCTGGGATGATATCGAGGGTGATGTACCCGTCATAGTTGATGTGCGGCGTGACTTCGAGGGTGATGCCGACGTAGATTTCCTCGAGGCTGTTGATCTCGTAGGCGCCCACTTCGTTGTTATAGGTGAACGTGGGTTTGTAGTGCGTCTCGGCGACGCGGATGGTGGCGAGCTTGTTGTCGAGCGTCTGGAGCTTGGGATTGCTGATGAGCTTCGCGCGCCCGTCGTTCATCAGAAGGCTGAACGCGAGGCGGAAGTCATCCGGCTCGAACTGGTACGTCGTGCTGCTGTTGTCATTGCGGATCATGTCGTAGCCGCGCTGCGCGATGTTCTGCAGCGTTCCGCGCTCGTCCGTGCGCGTCTTCGTCTCGGTGAGCTGCCGGTCGAAGGTGTAGAGCATGTCGTGAAGGGTGACGCCGTAGCTGCCCATCGAGGTCCAGTCCACGCCCTCGGAATCGACGTCCGAGAGGTTGATCTCGACGAACTTGGACTCGATGAGGACCTGGGGTGTGGGCTGGTCGAGCCGCTGGATCACCTTCTCGATCTGGGCGAGCTTGGCGGGTATGTCGGTGGCGATGATGACGTTGGCCCGCGCGTCGCTTTCCACCTTGCCGCGTTCGGGCGTGAGAAGGGGGCGGACGACGACAAGGAGCTCCGAGGCCTTCGCGTAGTTGACGGGGATGATCGAGACGGCGAGCGGCTCCTTGTCCACGCGGTCGGTGCTGACGACGCGGATGATGTTTCCTTCGCGCACGTAGGTGTAGCCGTTGATGCTGAGCACGAGCGCGAGAACGCGCTCCCACGGCTCGTTCTTGATCTCGATGGTGACCGTTCCCTGCACCTCGGGGCCGGCGATGAGGTTGATGTCGCTGACGCGGGCGATGAGGCGGAGGATGTTGCGCAGATCGCCGTTCTTGTAGTTAAGGCTGATGAGTTCCGCGGTGCTGCTGAACTGCTCCTGCCGGGCCTGGCCGGCAATGGCCGAGGGCGGGGGCGGGGGCTCCGCACTGCCCGAGCCGTTGTCGCCCGGCGCCGCGGCCTCTGTGGCGGACGAATCGACTATCGTGGCATTGAGCGCCTGCGTCCTCTCTCTCACCTGGCTGCCCACGGGTTCCTCGCCGCTCGCGGCGAGGCTGACGGTGAGAACCAGGCACAGCACGCCGCGCGCCGTTGCGCGCAACGCGTGGATCAACCTCGCGGTGACTGCATTGATGCGGTCGTTCATGGTATCGCTTCCTCTTGAGGGGGAGTGATGGCGTAGGCAATGGTTTCGTCTTCGTAGCCGAACACGATCTCGAGCCGCGCGATGCTGCTGATGCGGACATTGGACTGCGGCGTGACTTTGTCGCCTTCCTTGAGCAACTGGTCGTTGATGACGGCATAGCGGTCGCGCGGGCCGAGCGCGACGCCCTCGATGCGCAGCGAGGCAATGGTGCGCTGGAGCTCGTCCAGGCGCGTCTTGCGGTCCGTGCCAAGCTCGGCCGCCGCCTCGGCGCCGGGCACGGCGGTCACTTTCTCCGGCTTGGCCATCGGGTCGCGCATGGCCTCCGGCGCGCGCAATGGACGCGTGGCGGGCGCGGCGGGCGCGGCGGATTGCGCTGGCGCGGCGGGCGCGGCAGGCGCGGCGGGCGCGGCAGCGGCCTGCCCTGGCGCCTGCGTGGCCGCGACGGCGGTTGGCGGCGTCTGCTGCGTCTGCGCGACGAGAACGGCGAGCAGCACGGCGGCAGTCACCAACAGGGCCCTGCTGTATCTGATGTATGCATTCATGGCTGGTCTCTCTTGACGAGGAAGCCGATTGTTATGAACGCGTCATGCTCGCCCCCGGCAGACGTGCTCCGGTTGGCGCGCACCGTCAGGTCGACAATGCGGATGAAGGGGGAGGTGGCCTCGATTTCCTGCATCCATTTGCCAATGGTATGATACGCGGCGATGGTATCGACGGCGACCCAGCGTTCCCCGTAGGCATTGCCGCGGGCGATGAGGCCGACATCATCGCGCGGGCGCACGTTGCGGAGGTTGAGACCCGCGATCTCTGCCGCGCGCTTGATGATGGCGAGACATTCCGTGAACGAGCCGCCGACGAGCAGCAGTTTCTCGTTCTGCATGACCTGCGCCTGGAGCGTGCCCGACTGCCCCTGGAGGCGCATGAGGTTCCTCGCCTTTGTCTCGGCGGCGTCGAGTTCCGCCTCCACCGTCTCCCGCTCCGCGCCGACGCGCTGCCACTTGGCCCACTGCGGCCGCAGGACAAGGTAGTAGGAGCCTGCGCAGACGGCCAGGATGGCGATCACGATGAGCGCAATCTGCTCGCCTCTCTCCTTCGACATGGCCATTACCGCACTCCACTTGCGGGTGAACGCATGAGATCGATGCTGAACGCCTTCTCGTCCTGCTCGGTCATCACCTGTGTAAGCGTGATGGTGGGGAACGCATTGCTGAACGCCGGGGCCATCTTCAGATTCCTGACGAACTCGAGAATGGCGGACTCGCCGGACGCGCCGAGCGAATGTCCGCGGAGCTGCAGGCGCTGGTTGTCGCCCGAGGCATCCGGGTTGGAGACGATGATCTCGGAGAGGTAGGTCGTCTCAGGTATGAGGCCCGCCAGGCGCTGCCAGAGCTCCGACCATTCGATGCGGCTGGCGCGCCATTGCTGGAGTATCTTCACCTGGGCGGCGAGGCGGTCGCACTCCTTCTGGAGGCGTTCGCTCTCGGCGGCGGGGCCTGCGAGCCGTTCGAGCGCCGCGCGGGTGGAACGGAGGCGCTCGGAACGGAAGTGGACGACGAGGTAGAGCCCGCCGAGCACCAGGATGGCGGCGGCGATGGCGACGCCGAACGCGGCGGGCATGCGCACGGCGGGGCCGTGCTTCTTCTGGCGCCGGGCGAACTCGTCGGACAGATTCGTCTGGATGAGAGCGGTGTTCATGGCGTTGCAGATCAGGGCATCGTGAGCTCGCGGACGGCAAGGCCCATGACGGGCACGAAACTGGCGGCCATGGCGCGCAGGTCGCCGACGCGGGTGTCAAGCGGGCCGAGCCGTGCGTTTACGAACGGATCGAACCGGAAGGTCGGCAGCGCCGTCAGGCTGCCGACGAGCCCCGCGGCCTCGGGGCAGTCCGCCAGCCCTCCCGTCAGGTACAGCCGTTCGCTCTTCAACTCGAACTCACGGGCGCAGTACTCGAGCGACGTCTTGATCTCGTTGGCGAGCCGCGCAAGCACCTTCTCGACTGCCTTGTTGCGCGCTGCGTCCTCCTCCCCCGGCTCACGCAGTAGCTGTTGCGCAGCCTGGTAGTCAACACGCTTGGACACGGTGAGCTCCTGCACCACGTCGCCCGCGCCGCACTCGATCACGCGGCACGCGATGGGAATGCGGCCCTGGAGAACGCAAAGATCCGTGTGCGTGGCGCCGATATGCACAAGGCCGACGCCGCCGGACTCGACGCGGGCGATGCCCTTGTCGCGGTCGAACTCATCCGCCGTGGCAATGAAGGCGTTCATGACGCACACGGGCTCGACATCGAGCAGCAGGGGCGTAAGCCCCGCCTGGCGCAGTGAATCGGTGAACTGGTCGACCACGGTCCGCCGTGACGCCGCGAGCACGCACTTTGACCAGCCGTCGCGGCAGGGCGCGTCGGGCAGCGGCACGCAATCGAACACGGCCTCCTCGGCGTTCATCGGTATGTAGCGGTTGAGCTGGAATTCGGCGGCCTTCTTGTACTCGTTGCGCTGCGTCCTCGGCATCTCGACGACACGCACGACCACCTGCCGGTTCGAGAACGTCGCGCGCGTGTCGCTGATGTGGACGTGCAGCGATGAGAGCATCTCCCTGAGCACGGAGACGAGTTCCGGCGCGTTCAACGGCTTGCCTGCCGTGCCCACCTGCAGCAGCCGGTAGTCCAGCACCTCGATCTCGCCGGGCGACGCGCCTTCGCTGACAAGCACTTTCACCGAGGCCGTGCCGACGTCGATTGAGAGCGCCCGCCGCTTTTTCCGTTTGAAGAAGAGGGCCATGATGAAACGCTACTCCCGGGCAGCGCGGGCCGGCCGCGGCCGGAAAGGCACGGAGGCGCGCGCTGCGCTTTTTTCAGGGTGACGTTCTGCGGGTGTGCACGCGTCGCACTGGCAGAGACACGGAGGAAACAAAAAAGCCGCCGACAGCGCGCACGGCGCTGCGACGGGATTGGCATGTCCACGCGGGTGGCTGGTGTGCATCTTCATGCGGTGCTGCCTGCTCCCCCACACCGTTCCCGCTATCGGCCGGGACTCCCGGCTGTATGTCTGCGCCTTGCGCCGCACATGCTTCCCCCGTACGGCGCGTGGTGCATTGCCATAACTATAGCATAAGCGGCCGGAAAAATCAAGCACGCGCGGCTTTGCCGGCCAAACGTGCAATCATTCCGGCAAAATAGTATACTGATCGCAGTCATGCGCCTTCAGTAATCCAACGGGCAAGGAGGAACAATGTCACACGCGGTTGACGGACCGGCGACATCCCTTTTCAACGCGCTGAATCCACGTGCGGTCTCTCGAGGCCGCGCGGCACGGCAGCCCCTGCCGGCTGAAATGCGCGCGGCGCTCAAGGATGCGCCGGCGGGCAGGTGCGTCTGCCGGGGCATCCCGTTCCGCGTCCCGCGCACGCCAGCCGTCGCGTCCCGCACGCCCGTCACGTTCAGGTTCACGCCGGTGGCGGCGCGCTGGTTCGTGTTTCTCCACACGGCCGACCTGAAGCCCGTCGAATTCAACGGGGACGGCGTCATCTCCCCGATGCGCGGCGAAGGGCTGCTGGCACAACCCGCGGCGGAGTATGTGTTCATCTACGCGGATGGGGCGGAGGAACGCGTCACGATCCGGCGCCGGCACGAGATCGGCAGCCACACGCGCCGGTGGAACGAGGTGTGTGTCGAGGCCGTCGCGCACCGCAAGCCGCACCCCGTCCGGGCCGATCACGAGCAAAAGGCGCGCGGCTGGGGCAACAGCCAGACGCGCGTCTCGGCTGCCGACGCGGGCCGGTGGGCGTACTGGCTGTGGGCGTGGCGCAATCCACGACCGCGCGCGGCGTTGTGCGGCGTGAGGATCGAGCCGCGCGACGCGGCGATCGCGCTGGGAGGCATTGCCGCGGGCGACGCGGTGCGGCATCCATTGCGCTGGGACACGCGCAGGAAGGCGGTGCTCACGCTCCCGCGCGGCGCCGTGTTCGACCATGAACTTCACGCGGGAGGGGTGCTCTCGCAACTGCAGCTCGACCTCGGGCAGGTCATCTCGGCAACGCCGCGCCGCATCTACCCGGTGCGCACATGGCGCGGCAGCCCTCACAACCACCTGCCCGGCGTGTCGACGCAGGAAGTCCTGGTCGAGTACACGGCCCATCCCGATGCGCGGTTCCACCTCTGGAACGGCAAGACGATCGCCGTGGCATCCCTCGAACGCAACGGCAGGGCGGGGGCGCTGCAGGCCGTGCCGCCCGCGACGCAGCGCGTGCGCCTGCGCGTCGTCGAGGGGGACACGTCCGCGCCGGTTCCCGTCCGGCTGCATGTGCATGGCACGGCAGGCGAATATCTTGCGCCGCTCGACCGCCACCGTATTCCCAACGCCGCCTGGTTCGAGGACTACAGCGTCGATTTTGCGCATAACGGCGTCCATTACTGCACGTACATCCCGGGCGAGACAACGCTCGATCTCTCGCTTGGCGCCGTCCACATCGAAATCTCGAAAGGCTTCGAGATCAAGCCGGTCCGCATGACGGCGCGCATCACCCGCGCCACAAAGGAGCTGACCGTGCGGCTCGAACGCGTGCTGCCGTGGCGCGCGAACGGGTGGGTGTCCGCAGATACGCACGTCCACTTCCTCTCGCCGCGGAGCGCGCTGCTCGAGGGCGCGGGCGAGGGCGTCAACGTGGTCAACCTCCTTGCCAGCCAGTGGGGCGAGCTGATGACGAACGTCGGGGACTTCGACGGCGCAACGACGTTCGGCTCGCGCGAGTCGGGCGGCGACGGCGAGCACCTCGTCCGCGTCGGCACCGAGAACCGCCAGCATGTTCTCGGCCATATCTCCCTCCTCGGATACAACGGGCGGATCATCGCCCCGATGACGACCGGCGGCCCTGATGAATCAGCGCTCGGCGACCCGGTGGAAGTCCTCCTCACCGAGTGGGCGCGGCAGTGCAGGCGCCAGGGCGGCATCGTCGTCCTGCCTCATTTCCCCAATCCGCGCCTTGAAGGCGCCGCGGCCATCGTCGATGGCGCCATCGATGCCGTTGAGATGACTTCGTGGGGCAGTTTCTACAACGGCATCGACCCGTACAGCCTCTCGGACTGGTACCGCTATCTCAACTGCGGATACCTCGTCCCCGCGGTCGGCGGAACGGACAAGATGAACGCGGCGACCGCCGTGGGCTGCGTGAGGACGTATGCGCGGGTCGATGGCCCCTTCACCTACGAGGCGTGGAAACAGGCTGTGCGTGCGGGCCGCACGTTCGTCACCTACGGCCCGCTGCTCGAATGCACGGTCGAGGGAATGGAACCGGGCTCGCGCATCGCCATGCCTGCCGGCGGCGGGACGGTTGACGTCGCATGGCGCGCCGCGAGCGTCACCGTGCCCATGACGCAGGTCGAGCTGGTTGTCAACGGCGTCGTGCGCGAGGCGCTCTCCGTCGCGCCGCGCGAGGCGGCCGGCGCATGGTCCGTCCGCGTGCCGCACAGCGCATGGATCGCACTGCGCATCCGCGGGCACTACCCCGGCAAGCCGGAGATCATCACCGCCCATTCGTCGCCCTTCATGATCAACGTCGACGGATCCGAGCTCGTTGCCGCGGCCGATGCGCTCACCATACTCGACCAGATCGAGGGCGCGCTCGCCTTCATTGACACCATCGCCACCCGCCCCGACGCCGCGGCGTACAAACGCATGCGCATGCAGCTCGTCGCCGCGCACCGCAGCCTGCACAACCGCATGCATGCGCATGGGATGCAGCATGTGCACACGCCGGTCACCGATCACGCGGAACATCACCACTAGGACATCCCAACGCGGTTCCACGCTAACCACTCTGATGGGGTACACACGACATGACACTATCATTTCCTCCCGCCGCGGCTGCGGCGGCCATCCTGTATGCCGGCGCAGCCGCCGGTGACACAAGTTCAACCATGCATGCTCCAACGGCACACACTCTCACCGCTCCACACGTCGCGCGCAACGCGCTCAGTCTCACCGGCGAGTGGTCGATGCTCATCGAGCACGGCGACCTCGCGGGGTGGGATGAACAGAAGGCTGATGCCGTCGCCGGCTGGACGACGGTGAACATCCCCGGCCAGCTGTTCCCCGTGAAGGACCGCGAGTACTTCATGGGGATCACCTGCGTCTGGCTGCGCACGACATTCACGCTGACGCCGGCGCAGGCGGCGGCGGGCCAGGTGCTTTCGTGGGGCGGCGTGCGCTTCGGCGCACAGGTCTGGCTCAACGGGACGCTCATCGCCGAATGCGTGCACGCCGGGCCGTTCACCGCGAGGATTCCGCCCGGCATTGCCCGTGCGGGCCGCAACACGCTCGTGCTCAAGATCAACGGGTTCGCCGACATGCTCAAAGCGGCATCAGGGTTCCCTTTGTTCGCCAACAGCGCGTTCATGCAGGGCTGGGGCGCGAAGAACCCTTGCGTCATAGAGGATATCCGCATCGAATTCTACAACGGCGTCTATATCAAGCACGCCCTTGCCATGCCGGACGTCACGGCCGGCACGGCCACCATGCGCGTCTCGCTCGAGTGGGGCAGGGAAGCCGCCGGGCCGGTGACGCTCGACGCGGTCGTGCGCGAGCAGGACACCGGGGCCGAGGCCGGCCGCGCGCGCTGCACTGTCGCCGCCGGCGCCAGCACCACCGACCTCGTCGTGCGCATCGCCAGCCCGCATCTGTGGTCGCCCGGGTCGCCGTATCTGTATTCCGCCGAGCTCATCGCTGAAGGGCCGAAGGGGAGCGGCGACCGCATCCGCTTCACGTTCGGCATGCGCGAGATCACCATCGTCAACGGCCACTATCATTTGAACGGCAAGCCGCTCTGGCTTCGCGGCTCGAACCTCGTGACCGACTGGAATTGGGCCGTCCTCAATAACATCGACGCGCGCGAGTACATCGTCAAAGAGGCGCGCGACATGAACATCAACTGCTTTCGCACCCACACCCTCCCGCCCCCCGCCTCGTGGCTCAACATTGCCGATGCGTATGGCATGATGATCCTGGCCGAAATGCCCGTGCTGTTCAATTACGCCGACCCAAAGTACACGCCGGACGAGCTGGCCGTCTACCACAGCAACTGCATCGCCGAGGTGAGCGAGTGGATCACCCGCCTGTGGAACCATCCATCCGTCGTCATCTGGGTCATCAGCAACGAGTCGCATGACAAGGAATGGGAAATGGGGCCGTACCACGATCACGTCAGGCAGCTCGATCCCACGCGCACAACCATCCGCGCGGGCGAGGAGACCGCCGAGTGCATCGACCGCCACTGGTGCAGCAACATCACCAGGGACCATGTTCAGGATGACATAGAGACGCTGTTGCGCGATCGCATGGCCTCGGGCGGCAACCGCACAATCGGCTGCACCGAGTACATGAATGTCTTCAACGAACGCGACGGTCTCGTCAACCAGTGGTGCGGCACGCCCGACATCTCGTTGTTCCCGTTCCTCTTCGCGGAGATCTGCATGGAACACACGGAGGCGATGCGCCGCGCGGGGCTCGACTGCATCCTGCCATACATGTATGCCGGATGGACGCGGATGCGCACGCGCGAGCTGTGGCGCGACGACTATCCCACGCCCATGGCCGCCGCGCTCCACAGCAGCTTCGCCCCGTGCTTGCCAGCTTCGATCTGTCCGACAGGAACTTCGCCGCCGGCGCGCGAGCCGCTACGCCCGTTGTGCTCATCAACGAACTGGACACCAGCGTGCATGCGGCTGTCGACATCTGTCTCACGCCGGCGAACCCGCTGTCCATCCCCGAGGAGACCGCGCTGCGCGCCGCGATCATGACGCAGCGCTTTGACCGCACGCTCGCGCCGCAGGCACGCGAGGTCATCAACGTCCAATGGAACGTGCCGGCTGCAACGGGCGTCTATTACCTCGCCGCCGTCACCCGCCGCGAAGGCGACACGCCCGCCGTGTCCCAGCGCACCGTGCGCTCAGTGCAGCCGCCCGCCGCTGCCGCGCTTGCCGGCCGTACGATCGCCGTCCTGGGCGCGGACGAAGCCGTAACCGCATGGTGCGCCGCGCGCGGCGCGCGCCTGTGCGGCGTGGCAAGCAACGACCTCGCGCAGGCTGACGCGGTCCTCATTTGGAGCCCGACGCGCCTCTCGCCCGCGGAAAGCAACGCGCTCGCCACCGTGCGCCGGTACGCGCAGAGCGGCGGCCGCGTGGTCGCGTTCCTCGATTCCGACTGGGATGCCGCGCCCGTCACCGGCTGCACGGTGACGAACATGGATTCAAAGGCCGACTGGGGCCGCAGGCGCGCGTTCCCGTATCGCGACGCGACGCACGCCCTCACAAAGCGTATCGCGTCCGAGGGGCTCGTGCGCTGGAATGGGCTCGAAGGCATCGTCGCCACTGCACCGCTCTGCGTTGACGCGGCGCCGGGCGCGCACACGCTCTACTGGAGCGGGAATCCCGACCGCCCATGCATGGCCGCCATTCCCGCCGGCGAGGGGGAAGTGATCGTCACGTCCCTGCTCGTCCGCGGCCGTATCACGCGGGGGACAGACGCGTACGATCCGTCGGCCGAACAGGTGCTGGCGGCGTTGCTGTCGCCGTGACGCGCCGGCCCACACGGCCTTGCTACGGATTACACCAACTGGCAACGGATTGACGCGG
>JAAYZF010000123.1 GCA_012514975.1 bacterium | reverse complement strand
GCGGCGGCGTTCGTAATCTTCGAGACGAGAACGATGCGGCCGCGCTGCGCTGCGTTATCAAACGCCTTGTGCAGCGCGCGGAACACCTCGCTGCTCTCCCCAGCCAGCAGCGAGCTCAGCTTCCCCATCTCAACACGCACGCCCTCGTTCCTGATGACATCCAGACACTCGACAATCTCCCGCGTGACATCATTCGCGCCAATCGGGTACAGGCTTATCTCGGCTTGGATGATCATCGCACACCTCTCACGAGTTTTTCCTGGCGAGGAAGACATACGTGGAATCCCACTCCGGTCTTCCTTCATACTGCAGCACAAGCTCGAAGAGCCCGGCCGCATCATCGGGGAGCGCGGCGTACAGCGCGGGCCCGCGAAGATTCGTATTTGCCGCCGCGCCATCATGCGCCCACGTGCCCATGGCAATCTCGTCGCCGCCGAAGCGCAGCACGGCGCTGACGCGGCCAGCCGGCACGGCCTCGGGTGCGTCGTTCAGCAGCCAGAATTCGGCCTCGAACCGCTCGCCCGGCTGCCAGGTGAACTTCGGCACACGGGCGCTCGAAAGCACCGGCCGGCACGACAGGCCGGCCGCGTAACACGCTTTTTTCGGCTCGGCCGGCCAGCCGATGATGCTGCAGTTGACGATCCGCGGGCATGGCTCGTTGAGCACCCAGTTGAGCACCAGCGAGCAATGCGGTTTCTGCCGCCGCGCCTCCTCGAAGATGCACTTCAGCCCTTCCGCCTGCAGGAGCTGCGAGCGCTCGACAAGCTCTTCGAGCGAGCGGGCCTCGGGGAAATAGCGCGGCACCTGCGTCCACTGAACGCGTCTGAGCAGTGCCTTACCGGCTTCGGTTTCAGGCTGTGAAGCATTGTCCAACGCCTCGAGGTCCTCTTCGGGGACAATCCGGCGCAGCCAGGCGGCGGAGCACGTGGCGACGCAGCCGCATTCGCTGTACGCGGTATTCGCAGCGTTTCTGAACACCTGGTACACTTCCCCGCCGTCGCGGTCGGCAAACGTGTATCCGCCGTGCGCCATGCCCATCAGCGGCGCGGTGGGTATGAACGGCCTGTCGCGGTCGAGCTGATAGCACACCAAATTCAGCAGGCGGAATGCATAGTCCTGGTCCGTCATTCCCGACCATTCGTTGAACAGCTCATTGCCGCCGCACCAGATGACGAGACATGGATGATGCCTGATTCTCCTGATGATCGAGCGCGCCTCCTGTTCGAGCACGCGGAGATAGGCATGCGTCCCCTCGTACCGGTTGCACGACAGCGGGAATTCCTGCCATACCATGATGCCCAGCTCATCACACAGCTCGAAGAACGAATCCTTCTGGACGATTGCGCCACCCCATGAGCGCAGCATGTTCATGTTCGCCTTCTTCACCATTTCGAGAAGCGCGCGATGCGTCCCGGCGGTGATGGCGCCCGGGAACACGTCGGGGCTTACCCAGTTCGATCCTTTGCAGAAAATCCTGCGGCCGTTTATCTCGAAGGTGATGGGCGGCACGCTACGCGTTTTAGGAAACACGGCCGGCTCGGACCATGCGTCAGGCTGCATCACCAGGCGCACACGACGGATGCCGAAGCGCTGCTCCATGGCGTCAATCACCGCACCGCCGGGCCCGACAAGCTCGAGCACCGACGTGTACAACGGCTGGTCCCCCTGGTCGTGCGGCCACCAGAGGCGCGGGTTCCTTACCGTCGCGCTGAGCACGGCAGCGCCCGGCGCCGCAGCGACTCTGCGGCGGAACACGGCGCGGCCATCCGGGCCGACGATCTTCCATCGAAGTGCGCAGCCGCGAAGGCCGCGCGCGTTCCCGCCTTTGCGTACAGGCAGGGCAACTGACGCGCAGAGCGACACACGCGCCTCGTCAAACGTGTCATTCAGCGCATACGTCAAATCCGGCCGGTCAAGATGCGCCGCCGGGCGGAGTTCGAGATACGTCTCGTCCCAGATGCCCAGCGGAATGAGCCGCGGATGGAAATCCCAACCATAGCTCACCGCGGGCTTGCACGATTGGTTGGCCTGCGAACGGTTGTCCGGCTCGGGGAACGATTTGGGCGCGGGCATGACAAGGATTTCGATGGCATCGGCCCTGAACGGCGTGATGTCAATCGCGACGGGAGTGAACATCCCCTCCTGTTCATGGACTGGAGCGCCATTTATGAAGATGACAAACTGATAGTCGATGCCTTTCGAGACAAAGAACAGCCGCTGGCCGCGTGCGAGTTTCGGCCGGTCGAACGTCGCGCGGTACCGCCACCACACATCTTCCATCCAGCGGTACTGCTTCCAGTTGTCCCCGATAAAATGGTCCTGCCATCCTTCCGCGCGCGCCCAGTCGAGCTGGACGGCGCCAGGCACGGCAGCGGGGATGAAGCGGCGCGGCGGCGTGGCCGGGCTTTTCGTGAAACCGACCGACCAGGACAACGGAATGCGTGTGCGCAATGCGCCGGTGCGTGCCGGGTGCGCTGCAGGCGGAGCTGGAGTTCTTCTCATGCGGCGATTGTAGCAAAGAAAAAGGGAATTGACAAACCGGCTGTTATGGCATGCAGTTGTTGCAACTTTTGCCCGGATTGGGTACCATCTATTGATTGAGGACAGATCCTACAGCGAACGCGAAACGAACAGCGGAGAACAACGCCATGAGTGCCAATACCGCGGAACTCAACTATGCAGGCAAGACGTACCGGTTCCCCATCGTCACCGGCAGTGAAGGAGAGAAGGGGATCGACATCAGCACCCTTCGCCGCGACACGGGGCTGGTCACGTATGACAGCAGTTTCCAGAACACCGCCTCGTGCCGCAGCAGCATCACGTACATCGATGGCGAGCAGGGCATCCTGCGCTACTACGGCTACCCGATCGAGGAGATCGCGGGGAGGTACACGTTTGTCGAGACGGCCTATCTGCTTCTTCACGGCGAATTTCCGACAAAGGAGCAGCGCGCTCAGTTCTCGAGAAAGCTCAACGAGTACTCGCTGCTTCACGAGGACATGGTCCACTTCTTCGACGGATTCCCGCGCGGCGCGCACCCGATGCACATTCTTTCGACCATGATCAACGCGCTCGCGACGTTCTACCCGAACGTCGACCTGTTGTCGCTGAAGGAGGACATCGACACGAGCGCCACGCGCCTGATATCGATCGTGCGCACGCTTGCCGCGTTTGCCTACAAGAAATCCATCGGCGAGCCGATGGTGTATCCGCGGCACGACCTTTCGTACTGCGCGAACTTCCTCAACATGATGTTCAACTCGCCCGTCAAGCCGTACAAGATAGACGCGGACATTGTTGATGCGCTGAACCTGCTGCTTGTGCTGCACGCCGACCACGAGCAGAACTGCTCGACGACGGCGGTCCGCGTCATCGGCAGCGCCCAGGTGAACCTGTATGCCACGATCTCCGCGGGGATCAGCGCGCTCTCCGGCCCGCTCCACGGCGGCGCCAACCAGGAGGTCATGAACATGCTCCGCCAGATCCAGAGCAGGAGCGAAACCGTCGATTCCGTCCTGGCGCGCGCAAAAGACAAGAAGGACCCGTTCCTCCTGATGGGCTTCGGACACCGCATCTACAAGTCGTACGACCCGCGCGCAAGGATCATCAGGGAAATGTGCGCGAAAATCCTCGACAAACTGCATGTCAGGGATCCCTTGCTCGATATCGCGCGCGAGCTCGAGGAAAAAGCGCTCAAGGACGAGTACTTCGTCGACAGGAACCTCTATCCGAATGTCGATTTCTACAGCGGAATCATCTACCACGCCATCGGCATCCCGGAGGATATGTTCACCGTCATGTTCACCCTTGGCCGTCTGCCGGGATGGATTGCGCAATGGCGTGAAATGGTGCAGGACAAGAATCGGAAGATTGCGCGGCCGCGCCAGATCTACACAGGCCCCGCCCTGCGCCACTGCCCGGAGCCGCACCGCTGAGCCGCGGCGCCGCGGCATGCGGTTACGCGAGTTCCTGCAGTTTCTCCGCCGCGTCTTCCCATGCGCGCTCGGTTTCGGCGATGTCCTTCTGCAATGCCGCGAGACGCTGGTTGAGCTGTGCGAAATCAGTGCCGGCCGCCTGGGATGAAAGCGTTTCGAGCACGGCAGCCTGGTCGGCATGGAGGATATCGAGCCGTTTCTCCGCCGCGGCCATTTTCTGCTGGAGGGGGCGGCGTTGTGCCGCGGTCTGGCGCACTTTTTCCGCGCGTTCGTGCCGCGAGGCCTTCTTGCCGGCAGCAGGTGTTTCCTTCCGCGGCGCTTCCAGCCGTGAGAGCGCCGCGAGCGCCATCGCGGCGGATTTTTCCTTGTAATAGTCGTAATCTCCCGCATAGCGCGTGATGCCGGGCGGCGTCATCGCGATGATCGACGTGGCGACATTGCGGACAAACTCGACGTCATGGCTGACGATGACGAGCGTGCCTTCGTAGTCAGCAAGGGCATTCTGAAGGGCTTCGCACGCGGCCATGTCGAGATGTGTCGTCGGCTCGTCGAGGAGGAGGAAATTCGGCGGATTGACGAGGATGCGGGCAAAGGCAAGGCGGATTTTCTCGCCGCCGCTGAGCACGTCGCACACCTTGTCCACGCTGTCGCCGGAGAACCCGAAGCTGCCGAGCGTCGAGCGCACCTCGCGGTCGGTGAGCATGGGCCGGGCGGCTT
>JAAYZF010000122.1 GCA_012514975.1 bacterium | reverse complement strand
ATGCAGAATTGTGTTATAATGTGCCATGACTTTGAACTCCTGATGGTTACTGGTTTTGGGTCCAACCATATTCTACCAGTCTTCCTTCAGGAGTTCTCTTTTTTCTTTTCTTTACCGGACAGCAGTGCGGGAATGCCGCTGCATTGGCTTTCTGGGCGTGTATCTACTACAATACTTAATCGAGACCTGTTCTGATATAACCACTGCGCGGCGAGAGACCATGGCAACAGAGTGCATCTTCTGCAAGATAGTCGCGGGGACGATCCCGTGCCACAAGGTTGCCGAGACGGATGCCGAGATAGCGTTCCTCGATATCATGCCTGTGACGCGGGGCCATGTGCTCGTCGTGCCAAAACGCCACGTCGAGTGCGTCACTGATGCGCCGCCGGAGACGATGGCGAACATGATGCGCCTGGCGACGCGGATCGCGCACGCGGCGCGTGCTGGCCTCCGGTGCGACGGCATGAACATCCTTGTGAACTCCGGCGCCGTTGCCGGCCAGCTTGTGCCGCACGTGCACCTGCACGTCATCCCGCGGTACGAGGATGACGGGGTGCGGATTCCCTGGCCGCACGGCTCGCTTGACAAGAGCGTGGCGCCGGAACTGGTGTCGGCGCTGCGAGCCCATCTCTAGCTGCAACTAACGTGGAACGGCTGCCATGCCCGTGAGTACACACCTGACATACAGGTCGCTTGTCACCGCGGCCTTGTGCGCTGCCGTGGCCGTTGCGCCATGCGGCGCGGCGGGCCGGGCGGCCTACACGGAAGTGACCGATGCGGGCCTGGGTGTGCATGTCGCTGCCGTGCCGGGCTCGCCGGTGGTGGCGGTGCGTATCAGCGTTCGCGGTGGTCTGCTTGCCGAGGGGGCGTATGCAGGCTCGGGGCTTGCCCAGGCGGTGCGTGAGATGCTCTTCCTCGAGATCATGCGGGTGCTCCGCGCGGAGGAGGCGACCGGAGCGTACATGGGGTCTGTTTCAGCCGGCTCAACACACGATGCCGCATGGTTCTCCGTTGTGACACCGCGGGACACGCTGGGCGGAGCGCTGCGCGCCGTAGCCGCTGTGCTCAATGCGCCGCAGCTCAGCGTTGACGACTGGCGCGCCGTGCGCGAGCAGGCCGGCCGCCGCGCCGCCACCAGGGAACGGGACGTCAAGGCGCTGCTCAAGGAAGCCCTTCTCGAATGCGTGCATCCTGACGATCCGCTCCGTTTCCCGATCGAGGGCGCGCCGGCGCAGTACGCCGGGCTGAAAGTTGACGATCTGAAGCGCTTCCATGCGCGGGAATACACGGCAGACCGCCTGTCCGTGGTTGTTGCGGGCGATGTGGCGCCCGAGGCAGTGGCGCAGGAGATCAAGACGGCGTTTGCTGCGTTCCGCCGGCGTGCGGCCACGGCGCTGCCCGCCTGCGTGTCCCCGCTGACAGGCGGGCCGCGGCGGATCGAGCGCCTTGCGGCGATCACACAGGCGCACGTGTGCGTGGCGGTGTCTACCGCGGGCGCATTCATGCCCGGCGCCGCCGAGGCGGAAGTGATTGCGGCGTTGCTGCGGCATGATGCGCCGCTTTTCACCCCGCCGTCCCGCGCGTTTGGCCGCGCGCGGCAGGAACAGAGCCTTGGCGACGCAGTGCGCATGGCATGCGGCGAAGCGGTGGCGGCTGACGTGGACACATGGCGCCCCGTTGCGGGCGAGGGGTACGTGCTCGTGACGGTCGCCTGCCCGCCTGCCGCCGCGGGCCGTGTGGCAGCGGCGGTGAACGCCTGGCTCGGAGCGCTGACGGAATGCGACTGGCGTGATGAGGACATCATTGCCGCGGCGAAGCGGTGCATGGTTGCGCGCGCCGCACGCCTGGCATCCGTGGAAACGCTTGCCGAAGACATGAACGCAGCCGTCCTGTGCGCGCAGAATGCCCGGCTGCCCGACGGAGCGATCGAACGCATCGCCGCGGCCACTCCCGGCCGTGTGCGCGCCGCGTGCGCCTCGTTGATGCGCCCCGAGCGGATGACGGTCGTGGTGCTCCGCCCGCGTGTGTCCGCGATGCGCACGGACGCCGAAGAGGCGCTCCTTGCGCAGGAACGCTCGCTGCTCGGGATCGAGCAGGCGCCCCTGCGCCGCGTGATGCTCGAGAACGGCGTGACCCTGCTCTTCCGCACCGCGCCCGGCGCGCCTTCGGTGAACATCATCTTCTCCGCCATTGGCGGCCTGTGGTGCGAGAACGAGTACGACAACGGCGCGTTTGCCACGCTCGGCCGAATCATGCGCCATGCCACGCGAACACGTGAACCGGGAGACCTTGCACGCGCGTGCGACGCCGCAGGCCTTGCGCCGCAGAGCGCCGTGCGGCCCAACACATTTGTCCTCTTCGGACAATGCCTGCCGGGCGATGCGCCTGCCGCGTCACGGCTCCTCGCCGAGATGTGGAGCGAGCCGCGGTTCGACAACGCCGGCCTGGATGCCGCCATAGCCGCAGGCGCCGCCGCGCTGGGCGCACAGGCGGACAATGCGTATTCGCTGGCCGATCTGGCGTTCCGCTCGCTGCTGTTCACCAGCCGGCCGTACGGGCTTAACGAGCTCGGCTCTCCTGCGTCGTTGCGCCGGATGGCGCTTTCCGTGCTCGAGCGGACGCACCATGATTTCATCACGCCGCGCAACACCACCATTCTCATCGCGGGCGATGTGGACGAAGCGGCGGTGGAAACGGCATTCCGTGCGTCGCTGAAACGGTTCGTCGAACGCGAGAAGAGCGATTACTTCATCAGCCATGGCGTGTTCCAGCTCCATGGCACGCCGCCGTACCTGACCGTCCGCCTTCCCGCCGACGCCGCGCGCACCAACGCCGCGGCAGCGCTGTTCGCCGCGCCGCGCGACGACGTGCTCGTCACATGCGGCATCCCGCTGCCCGGCATGAACGACACGAACGCCCCGCCCGCATTGCTTGATGTCGTCCGTGCCGCCCTGCGCACCGAACTCGATGCGCTTCGCGCTGAATGGCGCGACCTGGAGAACACGCCCGTCATCGCCTCAGCAGGCTGTGATGGCGCGCGCGTCCACGACGGCGGCTGGGCGTACGTCTACTGCACGGTGTCCCTTGCGCACGGGCAGGAGGCAACGCGGCGCATCCAGGTGCTTGTCGCGCGTGCGGCAGACCGGCTTGGCACGGATGCCGGTTTCCTGGACGCCGTGCGGCGCCGCGCGCTCTTCGAACACCAGGCGCGCCTCGCCGCCATGCCTGCCGCGGCCGAGTACATCGCCCTGTACGCGCAGTTCGGCTACGACACGCTCTATTCCCGTTCGTTTGAAACCTACGCGCGGAACGTTACACCCGCGCAGATTAACAGCGCGCTACGCGACCATGCCCGCTTTCCTGTCACTGCACTCATCGCGCCGCAAGACTAGCACCGTCTCCGGCGCGGGCGAGGAACGCATCATCGCGCGCGCCCGGCGCCTGTTCTCGGGCGGCGCACGGCCTGCGCCCGGGGTCGTCCGCGGCATTGATGACGATGCCGCCGTGCTCGCGCCCGCCGGGCGCGGGTGGCTTGAGCTGCTTGCGATCGACACGATCGTTGAAGGAACACATTTCGCCCCCGCCACGCCGCCGGGGCGGATTGGCCGGAAGGCGCTCGCGGTGAACATCAGCGATATCGCCGCCATGGGCGGGATTCCCATGCATGCCGTTGTCTCGCTGACGCTGACGGGCCGCGAGCCTCTTGCCTTCGTCGGGCGGCTCATGGCGGGAATCGCTGAAATGGCTGGCGCGCACGGCGTGACCGTGGTGGGCGGCGACACCGTGGGCGGCCCGGCGCTTTCGATCACGATTGCTTTGCGCGGCCGTGTCGAACCGTCGCGCGTGTGCTACCGCTCCGGCGCGCGGCCAGGTGACCTCGTGGCCGTTACAGGGCGGCTCGGCGGTTCGTTCGCCAGCGGCAGGCATCTTGATTTCATGCCGCGGGCCGCCGAAGCCCGCTGGCTCGTCTCTCACGCACAGCCGTCGTCAATGATGGACCTGAGCGACGGGCTGGCGCTCGATGCGCAGCGGATGGCGTGCGCCAGCGGCGTCGCGCTGCATCTTGATGCGGCGGCAATCCCCGTCGCGCGCGGCAGCTCGCTTGATGCCGCGTTGCACGAAGGCGAGGATTTCGAGCTCCTCTGCTGTTTCCCTGCCGGGAGGATCTCCGGCAGGGAAACAGGGATATTCGCGAGGAAATTCAGTGTGACGCTGAGTGTCATTGGCGAAGTGAGAAAGGGCGCGCCAGGCGTGTTCATCGACGGCGGAAAACTGACACCACGGGGATTCGACCACTTTGGACCAGAGCTCTGAAACGCGGTCGCCGCAGCAGACGGTCGAGACGGCAAGAGCGTTCGCTGCGTCCATTCGGCCGGGCGACGTGATCGCGCTTTCCGGCCCGCTCGGTGCGGGCAAAACGCTGTTCGCCCGCGGCGTGATCGCCGCACTGCAAGGCGGGCTCGACACCTTTCAGGGCAGCCCGACCTTCGCCCTCGTGCAGGAGTATCTGACCGCCGCGTTCCCGGTGTACCACTTCGACTTCTACCGCATCAGGAACGCGCGCGAATTGTTCGATATCGGATGGGACGAGTACTGCTCCGGCCGCGCTGTCTGCATCGTCGAGTGGGCGGAACGCTTTCCCGAGGTGCTCCCCGGGCACACACGCTGGGTGACGTTCGAAATCACCGGCGACGAACTGCGCGTCATCCGCTTCTCCCAGCCCGGGCAGCGGGGCTTGTGACCGAATCCCGAGAACACGATGAAAGACACCTTCAGCACACAGCGCCGCACCATCGATGCGTACCTCGACCAGCACCTGCCGCCCGCGGCCGCACCACCCGCGCGACTGCACGAGGCGATGCGCTATTCCGTCATGGCGGGCGGCAAACGCCTGCGGCCGCTGCTCGCGCTTGCCGCGTGCGAAGCGGTGGGCGGCGCCGCCGCCGTGGCGCTCCCCGCTGCCTGCGCGATCGAACTCATCCATACCTATTCGCTCATCCATGACGACCTGCCATGCATGGACGACGACGATCTGCGGCGCGGCAGGCCGACATGCCACAAAGTCTACGGCGAAGCCCTTGCCCTCCTCGCCGGCGATGCGCTGCTCACACTGGCGTTCTCGTGGCTTGCATCAGCGCATGACTGCACAGCGGCGCAGCGCGCGCGGCTGGTGTGCGTCGCCGCTCGTGCTGCCGGCAGCCAGGGCATGGTGGGCGGCCAGGTCGCCGATTTGGAGGCCACGGGCCAGGCGCCTGACGAACAGCGACTTGCGTTTGTCCATACGCACAAAACAGGCGATCTGATCACCGCGTCGCTCCAGGCAGGCGGCATCGCCGGCAACGGGACGGACGGGCAGATCGCCGCCCTGGCCGCGCTGGGTGAACAGCTCGGCCTCGCGTTCCAGTACGTCGACGACATCCTCGATTGCACCGCTGATGCAGAAACGCTCGGCAAGACCCCGGGCAAGGACACCGCGGCAGGCAAACTCACCGCCGTGGCCGTCTACGGCCTCGAAGGGGCGCGCGAACGCGCCACCGCGCACACCGCCGCCGCACACGCCGTCCTCAAGGCGCGCAACTGGCAGAACACGCTCCTTGGCGCACTCGCCGAGTACGTCACCGCCCGCACCTCCTGACCAACACTCTTCTGCCATGGTGGCGCGGGCGTCCTGCGCGTGAATCACGGTGAACCATGCCATCCCGCGTGACCGGATTGCGCTCTTTTGCTATAATCTTCCCATCTTGTTACCGAGGAGCGTTACCGATGATCAACCACATCAAGCACCAGTTGCAGCGCGTCAAGGCATGCGGGGCCGACTACGCCGATGCGCGGTACTTCCCCGTCGAGGAGACCGAGCACATCGCGTATGTGCAGGGCAACCTGAAGACGTGTTACCGGGCCCGCACGACGGGCGTTGGCGTGCGTGTGCTGTACAAGGGCGCGTGGGGCTTTGCAGCCGCATCGACGCTTGACAGTCTCCCTGCGCTCTTTGATCGCGCGCTCGACAACGCAAAGGTTGCCGCGCAGCGCGTCACCTTCCCCGCCAGGCTCGCGGCGCAGCAGCCCGTAAAGGCATCGTACGAGTCGCCCTGCGCCGTCGACCCCTTCGAGGCGAGCACGGCGGAGAAGATCGCCTTTCTCAAGCGCATCGACGGCAAACTCGAGGATAAGACGGTTGCGCAGCGGTTCACGCATCTTGACTTCATGAAGCGCCAGATGCTCTTCTTCAACACGGAAGGCGCGGAGATCGAAAAGAAGATTCATGAGGTCTTTGCCAGCATGAAAGTCGTGGGCATCGAGAAGGACGGGCTGTCGCAGGAGCGGTCGCACGACCTCTGCGGCTCCGGGCAGGGCACGCGGGGATGGGAATCGCTGCAGACAGCCGCGCTGTTCGAGGACCACGCGCCGCGCATCATCGGCGAGCTGGCCAGGCTGCTCGCCGCGCCCGCATGCCCGCAGGACAAGCGATCAGTCATCCTCCTGCCCGGCATCATGTTCCTTCAGACGCACGAAGTGATCGGCCACCCGCTCGAGCTTGACCGGATACTCGGCTATGAGCTTTCGTACGCGGGCGGCTCGTTTGTGCGGCTCGAGGATTTCGGTTCGCTCCAGTACGGCTCGGAGAAGCTGACCGTGCGGGCCGACGCGACGCTGCCGAACTCGCCCGGCAGTTTCGGCTATGACGACGACGGCACGCCGTGCAGGAACACCGTGCTCATCGACAAAGGCATCCTCAAAAACGCGATCACCTCGCGCCATACGATTGTCGAGGCGAACACCAAGGCGGGCCGCGAAATCTTCACCGAGCCCGGCGGCTGCGCGCGCGCCAGCGGGTTCAACCGCGTGCCGCTCGAACGCATGACCAACATCAACATCGATCCCGGCGACGACGGTCTGCTCGATGACATTGTGAAGAAGACCGAGCGCGGCATCATACTCGACGGCACCCGCTCATGGTCGATCGGCTCGAACCGCGAGCAGTTCCATTTCGCCTGCGAGATCGGCTGGCTGGTCGAGGACGGCGCCGTGAAAGGCGTGGTGAAAAACCCGACGTACGGCAGCGCCACGCTCCCCTTCTGGCGCTCGCTCTCCGCCGTCGGCTCGGATGACACGTGCGAGCTGGCCTATGTGCCCAACTGCGGCAAAGGCCAGCCGAACCAGACGATGGAGCTTGGCCATCGCGTGCCGGTGTGCCGCTTTGATAACGTGCAGATCGGGAAATGACATGAACGACTACAAACACGCCGCGAAAAACCTGCTCGCCGACCTCGCCGCGTACGCCAGGGCCAAAGGCCACGTCGCCGAGTTCCTCTTTCACGCCGAGCATAACTCGCTCGTCCGCTTTGCCAACTCGGCGATATCGCTGAACACGACCGAGGAACTCGTCACGGTGAGCGTCAGCGTCTACCGGGAGAACGCCAAGGGCAGTTGTGCGCTCGTCACCGACCTCGCCGCGGTTGACGGGATGAGAAAGGCGGTCGACCAGGCGGCGGAAATAGCCCGCCACGCCGTCCCCGCCACATACCACCAGAGCATCACGCCGCTGTCAGCGCTGCCGGATGACGACGCGCATTTCGACGACGCACTCCTTGACATGACGCCGCAGGAGAAACTTGACTATGTGAATCGCGCGGCCGCGGGTCTCGAATCCGAT
Organism: bacterium; assembly: GCA_012514975.1. Taxonomy (GTDB): domain Bacteria; phylum Auribacterota; class UBA3054; order UBA3054; family JAAYZF01; genus JAAYZF01. The sequence continues at coordinate 49,439 of JAAYZF010000122.1, read as the reverse complement.
GCGCTCAAACTCGCCGGCAGCTTCTCCTCGGGCGCGGTATGGGAGGCGACGGCGAACACGCTTGGCGACGCCGTGCTCTACCACGCCACCACCGATGCCGGCGCATCGCTCGTGATCAACCACGAGAAGCTCAAGTGGGAAGTCCAGGCCACCCAGTCAGCCGCCCGGAAAAAGGATCTTGATCCCGGCGCCGTCAACGCCGATCTCGCTCTGCTTGCAACGCAGTACCGCGACGGCCAGGCGGTGCAGCTCCCGCTCGGCACGCATGACATCGTCTTCGGCAGCGACGCCACCGCGCATGTGCTTGCGTTCCTCGTCTGGCTCGGCTTTGGCGGCGGGCAGTGCAAGCGCAATCTCTCCTGTCTGCGCGACGAGCATATCGGCAGGAAATGCTTCTCGGACCTGTTCACCGTGATCGACGACCCGGCGGTGCGCGAGTCGTTCCCCTATGCGTTCGACCTGAACGGGCTTGCGCGCACGGCATTCCCGTTTGTCGAGCGCGGCGTGTTCAGGCAGTTCTACTGGGACAGGGACAGCGCGGACGAGTTCTCGCAGAAAGAGACGGCCCACACGGTGCCCCACCTCAACCTCGCCGTCGCGCCCGGCGCATCATCGGTCAATTCACTGAAGGCCGTCCTCGGAATGAAACGCGACAAGGATGTGCTCTACATCCCCTACCTGCATTACATGAATGTCGTGAACGCCACGAAGGGACAGTTCACCGGCAGCTCCCGCTTCGGTGCGCTGCTGCTGAAACAGGACGGCAGCGTGGCTGTGCCGTACAATGTGCGCGTGACGGACACGCTGTTCACGCTGTTCGGCAACATCGATTGGCTTTCTTCAGAGCGCGTGGCGGCCGACCTGTCGATGACGTACGGTGACCGGAACCCGACGGCGTATCTTGTGCCGAAGTTCATGAAGGTGAACAACGTGGCCGTGACGCACGCGAACGCGTCATATTGAATCCGTCCAGGGCAGCGGGTTCAGAAGCCGGACGAGCGGCGGCCGGGCTGCGGCGGAGACGGTGTCATCTGTCCTGTCGTTTCTCACTCAGTGATAGTCAGTCAAGCAGACATCGTGTGCGTTGTTCTGCACCCAACGAAACATGACACGCCATTGATCGTTTACACGGTATCCGTGCACGCATGTATCATAAGGCGGTCCCCACACACGCTCACGGCGCCAGGCGCGTGATCTTCCACGCGCCGCCGCGCGCCTTGCGGTAGATAAACCGGTCATGCAGCCGGTTGCGCCTGCCCTGCCAGAATTCAAATGCGTCCGGCACCAGCCGATACCCGCCCCAGCGCGGCGGCAACGGTATGTCCTGGTCCTCAAACCGCGCGGCCATCTCCTCGTACGCCTGCTCTAGCGCCGCGCGGTCTTTCACCACCGCGCTTTGCCGCGACGCCCACGCGGCGATCTGGCTGCCGCGCGGACGCACGGCAAAGTATGCCCGCGATTCCTCGCGGGGCACCCGCGCAACCGTGCCGGTGATGCGCACCTGCCGCTGCAGCCCGCTCCAGAAAAACACGAGCGCCGCGCGCGGGTTGCGCGCAAGCTGCCGCCCTTTGACGCTGCCATAGTCCGTGAAGAACACGACCCCGTTCTCATCGCAGCCGCGCAGCAGGACAATACGCGCGGTCGGCTCGCCAGTGGGCGAGCATGTCGCCAGCGTCATGGCTTCCGCCTGCTCGACCTTCGCGCGCATCGCTTCGTCGAGCCACGCGCGGAACTGCTCGACAGGGTTGCGATCGAGATTGCGCCTCTGAAGCCGCGCGTGCAGATACTCTTTCCGCAGGGCGACAACGAAAGAATCCGCCGAATGCTGTCGCGTCATCATTTTCCCCCGGCCGTTTGTCACAGTGTCCCCTGCCGTTACCGCGAAGCGCCTGGAACACGCGCGTTCCACGCCGTTCGGAACGTGCGAGTTCCCTACTAGGTCATCTCGCGCAGGCGGCGAATACGTTCCTTCGTCGGCGGGTGCGTCGCGAACCATGACTGGAACTCGGCCTGCGCCTTCAGCGGGTTGATGATGTAGAGATGCTGCGTGCCGCGGTTGGCCGCCTCGAGCGGGTCGGGATCCCCGGCGATCTTCCCGAGCGCGGAAGCAAGGCTGAGCGGGTCGCGCGTCAGCTTCGCGCCCGCGGCATCGGCAAGATACTCGCGCTGGCGCGATGCGGCGAACTGTATGATCATCGCAAAGACGGGCGCGATGATCATCAGCGCCAGCGCGACGATGGCCATGATCGCCTGCCCCTGCCCGCCGCCGCGGTCGCTGCGGCTGCTGCGCCGCCGCCCCATGCCAAGGAACGTCATGCGGCGGAACAGATCGCACATCAGGACAATCGTTCCCACGAGCACGGTGATCAGCGTGGCGAACAGGATGTCGTAATCCTGAATGTGTGACAATTCATGCGCGAGCACGCCCTGGAGCTCATTGCGGTTGAGCTTGTCCATCAGGCCGCGGGTGACGGCCACGGCGCTGTGCTCCGGATTGCGTCCGCAGGCAAACGCGTTGGGCGCGGAATCCTCGATGATGTAGACTTCAGGCTTGGGCAGGCCGGACGCGATGCACAGCTCCTCGACAACGTTGTGCAGTTGCCGTTCACCGTCCGGGTCGGCCTTGTGCGCGCTGCTTATGGCCATGATGACCGACGTGCCCTGGAAGTACCCGAACAGCGACAGTGCGCCGGCGAACACCAGGCCGAGCAGCCCGATCTCGACCGCCGCGCCAACCGCATATTCCTTGCCGCCCCAATAAAACCCGAAGCTTGCCGCTGTCGCCGTCAGCAGCAGCATGAGGATCAGAACAAGCAGCCACGAATTCCGCTTGTTCCGCGCGATCAGCTCATACATGCCGGTGTCGGACATCAGAACTGCACTTTCACGTTCTCGCGCTCAGCCTCGGGCGCGGCGAAGAACTCCAGCGCGGCGAAATTGAACATGCCGGCGATGATGTTGCTGGGGAACATCTGGATCGCGTTGTTGTACGTCATCGTCGAATCGTTGTAGTGCTGCCGGGCGAACGCGATGCGGTTTTCCGTCGACGTCAGCTCCTCCTGCACCTGGAGCATGTTCTGGTTGGCTTTGAGATCGGGGTAGTTCTCGGCGAGGGCGAAGAGCGATTTGAGCGTCTGGGTCAGGTGGTTTTCCGCATCGGCCTTGGCGGCGACACCCTGGGCGTTCATGGCCATGGCGCGCGCCTGGACGACCTTCTCGAGCGTCTGCTGCTCGTGTTTCATGTAGCCCTTGGCCGTCTCGACCAGGTTGGGAATGAGGTCGTACCGCCGCTTGAGCTGCACATCGATCTGCGACCACGCGTTCTTCACGCGGTTGCGCAGGCCGACGAGGCGGTTGTACGTCAGGACCAGGAAGATGACGACAAGTACGGCAACGACCACTGTGATCACGAGGGGGGTCATGGCTGCTCCCGAGTTCATTGTTCGCCGCTAGTGTAGCAAAAGCAGACGGGAGAGGCAAACGGCCCGCGGGGGGCGCACGACGCAAAGGCGCGCATCCGTCATTCGCCGTGTGCCCCGGCGGAGTACGAGCGCAATGCCGGCGAGCACGAGCGCAGCCGCCGGCTCCGGGAGCGTGTACGGGAACGCGCCGAGATCAGCGCGGGTGCCGTCGGGATCAGGTGGCGAGTTCGTCCAGCCGGCATTGATGCAGGGCGATTCGAGCCGGAGATTGAAGTCGCCCGTGGCGGCGTTGACGAACAGCGGGTCGGCCAACAGCGTACCTTCGCCGTCGAGCACATCGATGTCAGAGAGCGAATACGCCGCCTCCACGCGAGAGAATGCGTCGGTAACAAGCGCGAGCGCCCACGAACGCGACACGATGGTGTTTATCACAGTGGCGCGACCGCCGCCGTCGCCCGCGCTCTTCTCGAAGCAGGCGACGCCGATGATGTTGCCGTGGAGCGTGCAGCGGTCAATCAGCACGAACGACCCTTTGTCCTTCACGCCGAGTCCCAGGCCGCACCCGGTGATCAGGTTCTTCAGCGCCACAGCCGTTGATGCCTGTCCGACCGAAATCCCCTTGTCGCTGATGGCGCGGATGATATTGCCGACAAGCGTGATGTTCGACGATCCCTCGCCAAGGTCTATGCCGTCGCAGTTGAGGCCGGCGATGTCGTGAATGTAGTTGCTTGTGATCTCGCCATTGGCCACCCCGTCGTAGTCAATGGCGTCCGTATCCGGGGCAGTGGAGCCCCTCAGGTCGCATCCCTCGACGCGGCCGGACCCTCCGATGAAATGGACGAGGTCGCACGTTGCCTTCGAGTGCAACCTGCAGTTGCGCACGATGGTGTACCCATGCTCGGCGTGGACGGGGAACTCCGCCTCGATGACCACGCCGTCAAGGACAAGGCACGAGTGGTGCGAGGACACCGCGCCGATGCGCGTCGCCTGCCTGTCACTGTGGGTCGCGCCCTCCAGTCGCACGTTCGAGAGCGTGGACGTTCCCTGCGCGTGATCAAAACAGATGGCGCCCCACGCGGACGCGACCGCGTTGTTGGGCGCGATGCGCACGGGGTTGTTCGTGCTCCCCATGATGTGGAGCTCGCCGTACACATGGATGGAGGCCGCCTGCGGCATGCGCACTTCGACTCCGGGGCCGATGACAAGCGTCGCGTTCGACGGGACAATGATGTCGCCCTGGGCATAGTACGGTTCGCCCGTTCCGGTAAGCTGCATCAACCCGGTGATAACGGACGGCGCGAGACGCTCACCGCCCGGCTCGAATACCGCGGCCAGTACTGCCGGTTCGTTGACCGTGTAGGCGATCACGGGCGTCGTCGCAATCACCACGCCAGTCTCCCCGCCGCCCATCACGCCCGTCAGCTCTGCGTCGAAACTGACGTCCGAGCTGCTCCGCGATGACTGGTGCACCTCGGCCGCCAGTATGTTGACGCCTGCCACGAGCAGCGCGGGCGATACCGCCCGGTAGTAGAACGTCGTCTCGCCGCCGCCGGACACCGCCGACTGCGCAAGCGTGAGACAGTCCGAGCTGGCAGGCATGTTCGACCGTTCGATCTCGGTGCCATTGAGATAGACGACCGCGCCGTCATCCCTGAGGAGCGCAAGCTGAAGCGAGAGAAACCGGCCCGGATCAGCCACTGAAAACGCCGTGCGGAAATACGTGGTCACGTAACGGTTCGTGCTCTCAGGCCCGTAGCTGACTACCGTCGCCTCGTCGCCATCGCCGTACCCGAACTGCGCGGGGCCTTCCTGCCATGTTGCATCGTCGAACGACGGGGCGTGCCATTCCGCGCCCATGTCCGCTCCGGTGTCAAGATACCGCCACTGCGCGCCGCGGCTGACAAGCGTCGCAGTGCCGCCGCCGGGAGACTCCTCCCAACGGACGAACCGATGTCCGATGGCCGGCGTGGCTTCCACGCGCAGGGGCATGCCCTGGAAATACGCGCCGTCGCACAGATCGCCGTGCTGCGGAACGTCATTGACGGCAATGCGTCCCGCGCCCGGCTCCCGCACGCGAAGGGTGAGCGCCACGCCTGCCCCCAGCCCGAACTGCTGGCGGAGGTGATCGCGCACATACGCCGGGCGGCTGCGGGCGAAGATGCGCAGATCTTCGACGTTGTCCTCCCATTCATCCATTGACTCGATGCCGTCCAGCGCGCCCCAGCGCGCGATGTGCCGGGGCATTTCCTGCGCGATGCCGGCGCGCATCTGGTCAATGATCCCGATGACGCGGCCAGGCTGGAACGTGGCGCTGAGCCGCGCGGCAAAGCGGGCGGCGAATTCCCGTCGGAACTCGGCGTTATTCAGCAACGCGCGCAGAACAGGGTCGGCGTTGATGATGCTGCTCACCATGTTCAGCGAGAGGTTGGATGTGTGGAACCCGCGGTCGGTGTCAACGACAACCCACTGCCATTTGCCGCCCGCGGCGAGCGGGCGCCACCATTCCTGGTTGTGCTGCCAGCTCGTGTTCGCCGTGTAGGCCTGGAGGATGCGGTTGTCGGCAAAACTGGCGATGTCCATCTGTGACGCAACATGCGCGAACGTGTCCGACAGGCTCATATCATGCGTCGTGATGTAGTCGAGCAGGGCGTCGTAGTGCGCGGTGGAGCCTTCGCTTGCCACGGGTTTCTGCAGATACATGTCGAAGGCGATGTACTCGTACTGGCCGGGGTGGAGGCCGAAGTGGCCGATGAAGTACTGGCTGTCAAACCGTTCGCGAATGTTGTGAATCCCCCAGTACTGGCCGTTGAGATACAGGGCGCAGGGGCGGTAGGCCTGCTGTGCGTTGGGCATCTCGCCGCGCACGAGGCGCTGCATCATCGGATCGCGGAACATCGTGTACGGACAGTCGTCGCCCGAGTTGCGAAGCACGATGCGCTTGAATGCGTCCACCGCCAGGTCCGGGAACAGCGGATACTCGATCAGGCTGGCCCCATAACGGCCGCGCGCAAAGATGTTGAGCGGGTTCTGCGCGAACCGGAAGATGTTGTATCCGGCGAGCTGCGTGCCTGCGTCGATGCTGAACGCCAACGCGCCGCCAGGTTCGTGCATCGAGATGTGCACCGGTATCTCGACGTCCTTGATGTCGTTGACGTACATCCCGGTGATCTCATCGAAGAAAAAGACCGGCGTTGTGCTGAGCGAGACCACAGCCAGAGGGCCGGTGTGCCCGATGAAATACGTGAACGTCGCCGCCGCGCTCGGCATCATCCCCGGCACATACGCGCGGGCGCGCACGACGGTGGTGGACGCGGTGATGATCGGCCCGTCGTACAGGGCGCTATCCGGGGATGGCAGCGTGCCATCGAGGGTGAAACGGATGGCCGTGCCGGGCGCGTCCGCGGCAAGTACAACGCTCTGTGTGCCGCCGTGGAATCCGCCGGCCGGCGCGGCTTCGGGCATGGGCGCGAAGGCGACGCTGGCAAACGTCTCACCGCCGTTGGGTGCATTCGGCGTCGCCGCGGCGAAGAACGCCCAGACGCCGGTGCCGTCCGGCTGCCGCCCATAGGACACATCGCCGAACTGGGCGCCAAAGGCAACCGCGTCAATCAACTCGCCCTCGGGCGAGAACAGGCCCGCTTCCTCGCCGTCGCGCGACAGGCCGAAACTCGCGTGAAGTCCTCTGCCCGTGCCGTCGGCCCGGAACACGGCATACCCGTGCGGCGCGAGAGCCGCCGTCGCCGGAATCTGCCATTTCGTCGGATTGTCCAGATTGTCCGTCAGGAACAGGCCGCCCAGCGGCACCGGCGTGTCGCCTGTGTTGTACAGCTCGATCCAATCGGAGAACGCACCCGTTTCGTCCGGATAGGTCGAATTGTTGGACGCCATGATCTCGTTGATGCGCACGGCCGAGTAGTCGCGGCGGCCGTAGTGGCAGAGGAACCATGCGTCCTCGGCACGGCGGTACGCGAACCGCAGTTGATACTCCCGACCGTCCGTGAGCAGCGAACCGGCGGTGCGGCAGTTCACGCTGTCACCCGCGCTTCCACCAACACCCGTCGAGACGATCCGTTCGCATCCGGGCGACGCATGGCCCAGCAGCGGCTCGCGTGCGGAGCCGCTGTGATTGCCCGCCTTCGTCCATGTGGCATCGTTCACGGCAAAGGCGCCGTTGCTGATGTGCTCGAAGCCCGCGCCGCCGATTTCGAGAATCGAGACGTCATCAACGAGCGCCGCCCCTGCACCCTCGAGATACATGTACAACCGGCTGGATGTCGCCGCGCCGGTAGTGGTGGCAACCTGCCATGCATCCTGCGCGTCAACGGTCGTCTCGAGCCCCGAGCCCGAGAGCCGCACCGTCAGCGGCGGCGCCGGGTCGCCGGGCGCGCCGGCGTATGGATAGGATGAGCCGTCGGCGAGCATCAGCATGAAACGATACCATATATACGCCGGATGCGGCATTGCAGGGATGACGGCCTCGTAGACGCCGTCGTCGGGCGTGTCGCCATCGGTCATCTCGACCGTCAACACGTCACTGGCGTTCGTGCGGTACTCGATGATGACCGCCGTGATGTTCGTCGACGCGCGTGCATGCGCGCTGATGATGAACGGCTCGCCTTCGACAGGCGAAGGCGGCGTGACGCGGACGTTGAACAGCGTGTGTGCGACATCCTGCATCGCCGCGCTGTTGGGCCCGCCCGGCGTGCCGTAGCCTGCTGAGGCGGCCCAGCTCGTCGTCACTGCCATGTCAAGATACGGGCTGCGCAGCTCGAGGCTCGGGCCCATGCCACCCGGCGACGCCGGCCAGCCATTGCTGCCGGCATATTCCACCTCGGAGAGCTTCACCTCGTTCGGGCTGCGCAGCACGAGCCGCTCGCCGTCGTCAGACAGTCCCATGCCCAGGGGGATCAGGCGGTCGATCGGGCCGTAGACGGCATCCATGACGCCCGGTTCGTCGGACAGCACGGCAAACCGGCCCGGCGCGAGCAGCAGCTCGTTTGTCGGCAGACGAAGATCCTCGAACACGCAGCCGCCAATGTCAACAGTCCTTGCTCCCGCATTGACAAGCTCGATGTACTCGTAGGGCGTGAAGTGCGCGTCCGGAGCGCTGTGATACATGATTTCGTTGATCTGCAGCTCGCCCGCGGTGATGGGCTGGTCCGTGACACGGTACATCTGCGTCTCGACGGGCGGCTGGCCGTACATGACGCCGTTCGTCGCCTGCGCATACACGAAGTAGCTGACCCATGAGCCGTCTGGACGCGCGGGGAGCTCCGCGGTCCAGATGCCATCCGCCGAGCGTGCGGCCGGTTGCTCGCTCCACTCCGCACCGCTCGAACAGGCAACCGTCACACTCGACGGCACGCCAAGCAGGAACCGTGTGGACAACAGCACATTCGAGCCGGAAGCGGGGGATTCCGGCGTGCGTGAGGTCCTGAACAGCAGGGCGTCCGGTGTGAAACACGAGTTCGTCGCGCCGGGCGTGCCCCTGGCAATGGTGCTGGCAGCCCAACTGCCCGGACGCTCTGGATCGAATGCAGGGTGGCGCAGCTCGAGCGACGCGCCGCCGCCGTCGGCTTCCACTGGCCATGGCGCGCTGGCGCCATAGGTGAGTTCGCGGACAACAACGCCCGATGCGTCGCTCAATGCGAGACGCTCGCCGTTGTTGCTCAGCCTGCCGTCCGTGGCAAACGGCCCGTACACATGGCGAACTCCCGGATATGTCACCGCAAAGGCCTGCGGAGAACGCGCTACGACGACAAAGCCTCCCGCCTGTATGAACGCCGCGGCCGGGAACGTGTAGGCAATGCCCGCGCTCATGCTCCAGTTGCCGAGATCAATCGCACGATCACCGGAGTTCCACAGCTCGACGAATTCGGTATCCTCCATCTGTCCGTCAGGATTGTAGTGTATCTCATTGATCACTAGCTGCGCGTGCAGGAATGGCACATGCAGCACGGCATACAAAGCCAGAGCAATGACGTGGTTCGGATTGTTGCGCATGGTAAGGGAATCGGTGAGCGGTCCTGATGCGGCGGCAAGACAAGGCTGGGCACCGCTGGATCGTGGAATCAATCAGAGACTGTACAGCGCCGGTGCCGCATCCCGCCCCTGATTAGGGATGCACGGCGCAGCAGCTCCAGAGGTCCGCAAGAGAAGGTGGCATGGTCAATTGAACAGCCATTGACCATTCAGTATACCACAACGATGCCGTGTGTGTCAAATCCGTTTCAAAGGCCATCTCCTGAAATCCCGATATACGGCGTGTACGCCCGGCAAACCACACCGGGCGCGCGTGCCGCGCATCGACGTGACTGGAGTCACATCGTGCCACGCGAGGGCGCTTCGCTCGCTACGCTCCCTCAGCGCCCTCGCGCGAAGCGTGGCAAACCATGTCAGTTCTATTAAACGTAAAGCATGTCATTTCTAAAAACTTGCAACACAGGTGATGGGCGCCCCTTGACAATGCAGCAGGGAATGGCTACAATAGTAACACGAATTTGAGAAAACGTGTTACTATTCATCACAACCCCCGGAAGGATTCGCCATATGATACCCGTTGTTCCCACCACCCTCTCCGTTGTCCTTTGCCTTGCCGTGCATGCCGCTCACGCCACATCCTCCGAGAAATACTACGATCCCGCGCTCTGGGCTGACTACTACCTCGCTGCTTCCTGGGACGGCTACTATGTCGACAACACATGGACCGGCGCCACGCACGGCACCATGGCCGAGCCGTTCACGAACATCCAGGCCGCCATCAACTTCGCCAATGCCACCAACGGAGCCTTTGGCGCAAACACGATCAATGTGAAGGACACCGGGGTCGAGTACCCTGGCCCGCTCATGTTCCCGAACATCAACGCCATGCGGCTGAAAGGCTGGGGCGGCACGCCCACGATCGCCTACCGCGGCAGCGGGCCGCACAGCACGATCATGAGCGGCACGAACTACGCCAGCCCTCTCTACGCCTGCATGCCACCCTCGCAGGTGGGGCTCGAGGACCTTGTCATCATCAATGAAACCACCGCGCCGGGCGACTGGTATTGCGCCGATATCCAGGCATGGGTAAGCTGGGAGCCCGGCCTTACCAACACGCCCGAGCGATACCGGTTCGGCGTGACGAACTGCGTGTTCAACGGCGCGGGGCGCAATGGAGGCGTCAGGCTGCGCGACCTTGACCAGGGACACATGGTGCCGTGGGGGATTCCGTATGCCAACTACCACACGAGCCTGGTCCAGCAATGCCGGTTCGACGACTGCCGCACCGGTGTGATGCTCATGCCGCTCCAATGCGCCCGCATCGCGGACAACACGTTCACGAGCAACGGTGTGGCGATCACGGCCCTGCAGACGAATTTCTGGCCATACATCAGGCCGTACACAAACGTGGTCATCGCATTCAACATCTTTCACGCAACGGCCGGTGACGCAATCAAGGCGGACAACTTCGACCAGTTGCTCGTGCAGAACAACACGTTCTACCAGAATGGCGGCACGGGCGTCAATGTCAATGCCGCCGCGCTCGGCTATCACGGCACCGCGGGGCTGCACAACAACCTTCTCTATGAAAACTACGCGGGCTTCAGCGCCGACGCCGCCGACACGAACGCGCTCATCGCGAACAACAACCTGCTCTACACAAACGCCGTGGCGGACCCTTGGGATTCGTTCGGCACGAGCAACGTGTATGCAGACCCGCAGTTCGTCTCGACCGATCCGCTCGACCCGCTGTTTCTCGCGCCGCTTGCCGGCGGCCCCGCGGACAACCGCCCGGGACACGGCGGCGTGAATTTCATCGGTGCAAAAGCACCCGTGCCCGAGCCCGCCGCGGCGCTGCTGATGCTCTGTTGCATGATGCTGCCTGCGCGCAGGAAGACACGGCCGCGCGCCTGATCGAGCCATACCGCGGCCGCGCGGGCCACCACCGGCGCGGCAGCCACAACACGCATGACACGAAGGACCGGACAGGTGACGATGCAGGCAAAGTGGGAGCCACTGTCCCCGGTGACGATGCAGGCAGAGTGGGAGTCACTGTCCCCAGTGACGATTGTGCATCCACCGCGCGGCGGCGCGCTGATCGTTACCCTCCTGCTGCTGACACTCCTTGCGCTGCTCGCGTGCCCGTGGCTCATGCTTTCGATGAACGAGGGCGCGCAGGCGGGCCAGTACGCCGCGCAGGGCGCGCTTGACGGAGCGTTGTACTCCGCGCTCGAACATGCGAAGGCATCCGCCTCGGGGGCCAACACCGATGGCAGCCTCGCCGGCGGCCCGCGGGACTCGTCAGGCGGCTGGGTGGTTCTCGACTCCAACGCCGTGTGCCAGACACGGTATCGCTGGACTGTCGTGGCCAACGCGGCGCTCGATGCGGGCACGCTTCCGTGGCCTTCGGCGCAGGCACTGCTCGCCGCGCGCACCGTGTGGCGCAACGACGGCTGGCAGCCCGTAACCGACCCGCTCGTCGCCCCGCTTGTCGATCTCGTTGATGCATGCAGGGCCGAGCTCGTCTCATGCAGCATGCCTGAACAGCGTGCCGAGGAGCTTGCCCTTACCATTGCCGACGCGTACGACGCCAACGGCACGCTCAGCACGCTCAGCCACCCTCACACTCTCGGCCACGAGGGGTTCTCCCTTGCGGCTGTGTGGCGCGGCGACGAGCAGGTGGTTCCCGCCGCGGCGTTCCTGCGGCAGAGTTATTTCTATGCCGTGCCGGTGGACGACATCTTCCGCGCATTCATCATCGCCGCGGTGGACCCATGGTATGATGCCGATGCAGGCGTCACCAACACCCGCATCCGCCTTTCCGCCTCGCCGCTGAAGAGCGACGCATCGTGGCGCCTGTTCACGAACCTCTGGCACACCGTCTACGACACCCCGTTCATCCCGCACGCCTGGCGCGGCCTCGCGGGCAGGATCGTCATGGAGTGCGGCGGGCACGGCGATGCCGTGTCCGTGATCGACAACGACGGAGATGCCATCTACTTGAAGGGCCATCCGCTCGAGTTCTGCAGGGTAAACCGGTTCTTCACCCTCGATCTGTGCGATGCAACGAGCGTTCCCGGTGCGCTCGCGGCCGCCGCGCCAGGCATTGACGTGTGGTTTGCCACCAATGTGCTCGCCGGGCAGGAATACCTCGCGCGGTTCGTTCATGGCACCGCCGCCGCGCGGCCCGCAATGAAGCTTGTCAATGGCGCCAACCTGCCCGCGCGGACGCCGGCGCAGGCGGGCGACGCCAATGCGGGCGCATGGCGCCGCATCCGCACCGCGGCGTCGCCACAGCCGTTCGTGGCGTATGAAGTGTCGTGCGTGCCGGGCATGAGCGTTGCGGGGCTGCATCTGCGGCAGGGCGATGCGGTCGTGTGGCGCAACGAGAGCGCCGCGGCGCAGTATGTTTCCGGCTGGCGCTGGTCGCGTGAGTCGCCCGAAGGGGTTGCGGACACCGTGACGTTCAACAACGGCAGCGACGTGCGCGGCGGGCTTGTCGAGCGGCAGCAGTCGTTTGACGTGCCGCCCGGCGCGCTGTGGTTCTGGGCGACGGACGCGACAATGCTGCCGGGCGGACTGCGCGGCGTGATGTCACCCGTGAGCCCCGGCGGGGCAGGCAAGGCGTACGTCGTCGAACGATGCGCGCCCGTGCGTTCACCCTATGGCGGCATTGCCTGGCGCATCGACGTGCTGCAGCACCCTGGATTCCGCTGGGACGACGACATCTGGCGCGGCTCGGTCCTGCGCCTGGACGACGGCCGGGCGGACGAGGGCCTGGCGTTCGTCGTGTACCGTAACGATGACCGCACGCTCTACGTCCATGCAGGCCCGGCAAGCATCGCGCAACAGCTCTCGCCCCGCACCGGCTCGATTGTGCGCCTCGGTTCGCTGGCCTCGTGCTTCCGCCGCATGCCCGGCGCGGTGCTCAACGCGCTGGGCGAGCAGTGTGCCCGCACGCCGGCTTTCGATGAGCTGCCGCCCCTGACGGCATGGGCCGCGGCGGAAGAGACACGCTGGCGCCTCACGAGCCGCACGCCGCGCGACGCGCCGCCGGCGCCGCGCACTGCGCCGCTTGACGACACCGCGCCGCCCAGCAGCCAGATCGCCTCCACACCGCTCTGGAACCGCCTCAGCCGCGCAGCCGGCCCCGCAGGCATCGCCGCCTTCGCCGCACGGCTCGATGAGCGCATCGCCGCTTCAGGCACATGGCTGCCCTTTGCCGGCGCACGCCTCGCCGCCGGCAGTGCATGGCGCGATACACGCGCAGCCGTCGAACGCGCCGGCGCCATGCAATGGCGCTTTGTCCACCTCACAGACTGGCCAGAGAATTTCTGGGAAGGATGCATGCTCGGGTTCGACGGCAACGGCACACGCCTGCGCATAAGCGCCTCCACCGGCGGGCACCTCACGGTCGACCGCCCCGTCCAGGCAGCGGAACTCCCGTACCCTTTCCTCAGCCCCGACGGGCACGCCGCCTGCTACGCCGCGGTCGAGCCGAACGCCGACGGCGTGTGGGAATTCACGCTGCCCGACACCGTGCGCCTGCCCGCGGACGCGTATCTCAGCGCGTTCTCGCCGCCCGAGACGAACGCACCGCCCGTCTTTTCCGTCTTCTTGTGGAATTTCCCGCGCGCCGTGTGGGAACCGGCCGCCATCACGAACATGCTCGGCGAACGCGACACATGCAGCCTCGGCGCCGTCCGCCGCCGCAATGTCGGCAGCCATGGCGTGCTCCGCATGCGCGTCATCAGCACGCAGGATCGCGCATGGCTCCGAGGGCTCTATCTGCTTTCTTCACACACGGCAGCCAGGCCCGGCGATTCGGCTCCGCGCACCGACGCCTACACCGCGCGGGTCGAAGCCGAAGTCCTCGTGCGCGGCCGCCGTGCCGCGCGGCGCGCGTACGACGCGTTTCTTCTTCGGGAATTCACCGCGCGCGCCGGCAGGCTTCAGCCGCGGATCATCTGCCAGGAAATGAGGCCCTTGCCTGCGCGCTAGTCGCATCGGGTGTCCCTTCAGCCGCTTGCTGGGCGGCCACGAGTCCCGCGAACTCCTTCATCACATTGCCATAGTCTTCGCGCGCGACTTTCACGACGTCGTTGTGCCCCGCGTTGGCCACCCAGAGTGACATCTTCGGCCCGGGCGCCAGCTCGTACAGCTTCTCGCCATGCCAGGGCGAGATCACCCAGTCGTCAAGCCCGTGAATCACCAGCACAGGGCAGCGCACGGAGGGGATCCTGTCCATGCTGCGGAACCTGTCCATCACGTCCGGCACGAGCGGCACGCGCGTCACCACGCGGAACGCCGTCAGGAACGTGCTTTCCATGATCAGCCCCGCCACCGGCTGCGTGGCTGCAAGGTGCACCGCCATCGCCCCGCCAAGGGACCGCCCGTGGACGATGATCCGCTCAGGCGGCACGCGGCAGACGTTCGTCACGTAGGCGAACACCGCGTCCGCGTCCGCATAGCATTCCTCCTCGTCCGGCGTGCCTGTGCTGAGGCCGTACCCGCGGTAGTCATAGGCGAACACCGAGAACCCGAGCTCGTTGTACCACTTGAACAGCGTGTCCAGCCAGCCAATATCCTCGCCATTGCCGTGCGAGTAGAGCAGCGTGTACGTCGCGTTCGAGCATGGATAATGCACCGCGGCAAGCACGTTGCCGTCCGCGGTGGCCACCTTGATGATGTTGGCCCCCTCGGCGTAACTCGAACGCGGCGGCTGGAAAATGAGCAGATTCGGCCCGCATCCCGCCAGCAGGAATACGAGCGCATACAGCGCCACCGCCGCGCATGCGCACTGCATCCACCAGCGCATGGCCGTCTTGTGTCCGTGTACGGTGCTTCCCGTCATCGTCATATGCGCATCATTCCCTGTTCGCGAGATCGTCAATCACGTGCCGCATGCCCTCGACCACCTGGGCCATCCTGCCGTAATCGAGCTTTTCAGGCGTGTCGAACGGCTCGTGGTACTCGGGATTGCGGAACGGCGCCGTGTCCGTCACCATGAACGCAGCATATCCTTCCTTCCAGAATGACCAGTGGTCGGACCACCAGACGCCCGGCGTCCATCCGGGCACGGCGGCGGACTCCACGGGGAACGTGCTGTGCTCCTTGAACGCCGCCGCTGCCCGCTTCACCAGGCCGCGCGATGAAAGGTTCGCCACGAACGCGATGAAGTTGCCGCGCGACGGGTAGAACAGGCTGAACGGCGGAGGATACCGCTGGCTGTTCTCCGCATCGGTGTAAAAACCGATTGACTCGAGCGCGATCATCGCCACGATCCTCTCGTTCCGCTCCGCGCACCGCATCGCGTACCGCCGGCTTCCCATGTCGTCCGACCAGAAGAACGGCGGTTCCTCGTTCGCAAAGGCCACGAAGCGCAGCGTGCGCGCGGGCGTGTTCGTCGCATTCATCCGCGCGAGCGCGAGCAACGCGGCCACGCCGCTCGCGTTGTCGTCCGCACCGGGAGTGCCGGCCACTGTGTCATAGTGCGCGCCGACCACGACAATCTCGTTCGACAGCGCCGCGCCGTAACGCTCGGCCGCAAGGTTAACGTAGTCCTTCCCGCGCGCCGTGAATGCATGGCGCTCGACCGCATAGCCGCTTGCAGCCAGATTCGACTCGATGTACCCCGCCGCCTCGTCCAGCCGCTCGGGCCGGAAGAAATTGCGCTCGCCTATCTCACCGGCGAGAACGTGCACATCGTTGCTCAGTGAGGCGGCAAGCAGCTCCAGCGCGCTCGTGCCGGTTGTCATCGTATGCTCCCTGATTGCGTTCGTCTGTCCGGCGGTGTGAGCCTGGTTTTCATGCTTCACGCATGACATGGCGGCAAGGGCGAGCAGCAGCATGGGGCAGGCGCGGAGAAGCGCGGTCTCAAGGAATTTCATCGTCGCTCGAATCCTGTGAATACCATTATACACAAACCCCGGCCTGCGCGCCAGCCGTGCCGCGGGATTTCTGCCGGCGACGCCTTCACGCACATTGTCGTACAGATACGTCAGGTTCAGCTTCAGTGAAAGCGCGCCGGTCGTCAAGCCGCATGTCCACGCCGTGCGCACCGCACGCACCACGATCCTGTCTGGCCGGTAGAACTGCCGGTAGAGCCAGTCAGCCCCGTCCTGCAGCTCCTGCGGCGCCATGCGCGCCGGCTGGATGACGCAATGGCGGAAGTCGTACCGCTTCCAGCGCGTGTCGTTGATGCGCCCCTCGCGCACGAAATCGTCGTACAGCGGCGTGCCCGGCAACGGCGTCATGATGTTCAATTGCAGCGCGTCGATGCCCGTGCGCTGCAGGAACCGCAGCGTGCGGCCGAACACGGTGACATCGTCGCCGTCCATGCCCACGATGATGCCTGCGATGATCCCGATGCCCTGCCGGCGGATCGCGCGAATCCTCCGCCGGTAGCCTGCCGCATCGTTGAAGCCCTTGTCCATGGCCGCGAGATTGGTTTCATCAAGCGTCTCGATGCCGATGAACAATCCGCAGCAGCCGGCCCGATGCGCCAGCTCGAGCAGACCGGGATCGTCGGCGATGGTGATCGAGCACTGGCTCACCCACCGTTTGTTCAGCGGGATCAGGGCGCGAAACAGGCGCCGCGCATACTCCGGGTCGGCAATGATGTTGTCATCGACGAAGATGAAGTCGCGCGGCGCCTGCCGCACCTCTGCCACCACCGCATCAAGCGGCCGCACACGGAAGGTCTTCTGATGAAACGCCGTGATCGAGCAGTAACGGCAGCCATGCGAACAGCCGCGCGTGGCCTGCACGGCGTGTGTCGTCGCGTAGTAGCGCCCGGTACCGCGGAGCAGGTCGCGGCGGCCCGCGGGAATGTCAGCCGGGTCGCACGGGCCTGCCGCGCGGTAGATGCTCTTGAGAACGCCCTGCTCGATGTCCTCGAGCACGCGCGGCCACGACGATTCAGCCTCGCCCACGACCACCGCGTCGAAGTGCGTCGCGGTCTCCTCGGGGCGGAACGTCGGATGGTAGCCCCCGGCCACGGTGACTCTGCCGCGGCGGCGGAACTCGCCGGCGATCTCGAACGCTCGGTCGGCATGGCCCGTCATGAACGTCACGCCGACGACATCGACATCCGCGTCGAAATCAAGCGGCTCGACGTGCTCGTCGCAAATGGTCACGTGGTGCCTGCGCGGCGTGAGCGCGGCAACGGTGAGCAGCGGCAGCAGGCTGAAGCGCAGCATTGCGCGCCGCGGCACATGCCGGTTGCCCTGTGTGACGCGCACATGTTCAGCCGCGGGAAGAACAAGAAGGATATTCATGGCAATCTCCGGTCTGCTTGTGATTCGGCAACAAGCTGCCGTATTTCGCTCTGTCTCGTCGTCGTACTCACCGTGATGTTCCGTGGTGTGGTTACGTGGCCTCGCTGTTTCATGGATCCATCTCCTTGGTGGATAGTACACGTTACATGCCACGGCGTGTGACGATCTAAGTTGCTTCATTGCACCATATTAGCCGAACCTCCTCTCTCGTCATTCCGCTTCATGTTGACATTTATTGTATAGAGCTATACAATAAATGTACTATGAAACCACCCAGATTGGGCCACGCTGACCGCGAGTTCTTCGCTCTCGCCGCCTCGGCCGCGTTCGCAAACCCTTTCAGCGAAGAACGCGAACGCGTCGACCGCGCCATCGCCGCGGTCGGCCCCTCCGCCCGCAGGCCCGAAACCGTTGATCGCATGCTCGCCGCCCTCGCCGCCCGCCTCGCCTCGCTCGAACAGCGCGACAAGCTCCATCTCGCGCGTTACACCGGCGACGACAGGCGTACCCTTGCCACCGCGCTCCTCTTTCACCATTACCATCGCTGCGTCAACGACATGGATGCGCACATCCGTGCCCAGCTCGTCGCGGGAGATGAGCCGGTGGCAGCGCCGTTCAGCCGCGACGCGCTCGGCATGCTTCAGCAATCAGGATTCTCGAACGAAGAGGCGACACGCTACTTCGGATTGTTCTTCCAGCTCCGCCGCGCGTTCTACTTCATCCGCGACGCGCTGATCGGCGAGAGCCCCTCGATGCACACGCTCCGCCGCTCCCTGTGGAACAACGTCTTCACCGCCGATGTCAGGTGGTATGACCGCCATCTCTGGCGGCGCATGGAGGATTTCTCGACACTGCTGCTCGGCGAGACGGGCGCGGGCAAGGGCGCGTGCGCCGCTGCCATCGGACGCTCGGGCTTCATCCCGTTCGACGAGCGCACACAGCGCTTCGCCGAAAGCTTCACCCGCGCGTTCATCCCGATCAATCTCTCCCAGTTCCCCGAGTCATTGATCGAATCCGAGCTCTTTGGCCACCAAAAGGGCGCGTTCACCGGCGCCATCGAGTCGCATGACGGCGTGTTTGCCCGCTGCAGCAGGCATGGCGCCACTTTTCTGGATGAAATCGGCGATGTCTCCGTGCCCGTGCAGATCAAACTGCTCCAGGTACTGCAGGAACGGACGTTCTCGCCCGTGGGAAGCCACAAGACACTCCGGTTCGAAGGCCGCGTCATCGCTGCGACAAACAAACCGCTCGATGCGCTCCGTGCAAGGGAAGTGTTCAGGGAGGATTTCTTCTACCGCCTGTGCTCGGACGTCATCACCGTACCCCCGCTGCGCGAGCGCCTGGCCGAATGCCCCGGCGAGCTCGACACGCTCGTCGCACACCTCGTCCGAAGGATGACGGACGCGCCGGCGCCCGAGCTCTGCACGCTTGCGCTCGACACGCTGCGCGCATGCCTGCCGGAAGACTACCGCTGGCCCGGTAATGTGCGCGAGCTCGAACAGGCCGTGCGCCGCATCATCCTCACGCGGTCGTACACTGGCGAAGCAGTGCCGCAACCGGAAGACCCCGCCGCCCGCTTCGCCCGGGGCATTGCCGAGCAGACGCACACTGCGCGAGACCTCCTTGCCGGGTATTGCCGCCAGATTTTCGCGCGCCACGGCACATTCGAGGAGGTCGCCCGACGTACCGGCCTCGACCGGCGCACGGCGCGGAAATACGCCACGCTGGCCACACAGGAACAGCGGCCATAGCGCGCTCTGTCCCACCGGCCCGCTGCCCATTCCCCGTCTTCCCGGTCCTCTTCGTCCCTTGCCGTCCTCTCAGTGGCAATGCGGGCACGCCTTCTCGCTCCCGGTCTCCTTCAGGATCTCCGCCGAACAGCACGCGTCGGCCTTGCGGCTCAGCCGCGGCGCGACATACGCCCATGCGATGATTGCCACGAGCGCGATTCCTGACGCGGCGTTCGCCCACGCGGGCAGCGCCATGTGGCCGGTGTGCTCCGCGTGCGCATGGGCGATCGCGGGCATTGTGAACAGCGCGTCAAGCAGCCAGCCCGATGCCAGGGCGGTCACCGCAATTGTAACCAGATAGATGACCGCCGTGCGCCTGCCCATGATCTTCCAGATGGTCATAACCCCCGCGGCATTGGTCGCCGGGCCCGTCATCAGAAACACCAGCGCAGCCCCCGGGCTCACTCCCTTCATCATCAGCGCCAACGCCACGGGCACCGATGCGGTGGCGCACACGTACATCGGGATGCCAATCGCCATCATGACGACCATCGGCCATATTCCTGTGCCGAGCTTCTCGGCGAAGTAGTTGTCCGGGATGATCGCGTTCATCAGCGCCGCGACCACAATCCCGCCAAGCAGCGGCTTGCCGATGTCGGCCGGCAGCGTGATGAACGCATAGCGGAGCATCCGAATCAACGCGTGCGTTTTCCTCGCGCTGCCGGTGCAGCACTCGTCCTGGCAGCGGGGCATCGTGCCGTTCACCTTCGGGTCTTTGTCAAGGACTGCCGTGACCGCGCCGCCGATGAACCCGATGATCAGCGCCGCCAGCGGCCGGAACACGGCAAAGACCGGGCCCAGCAAGGCGTACGTCGCGGCAATGCTGTCAACGCCTGTCTGCGGCGTTGAAAGCAGGAACGCCAGCGACGCGGCTTTGCTCGCCCCATGCGTGCGCAGTGACGTGGTCACCGGTATCACGCTGCATGAACACAACGGAAGCGGCACGCCGAACAGCGACGCCTTGAACACCGGCCACAATCCGCTTCCGCCAAGATGCCGCTCGACCGTCCGTGGCGAGATGAAGACGTACAGGATTCCCGCAACCAGGAAACCGAACAGCAGGTACGGCGCCATCTCGCACAGCGTCGTCCAAAATGCCATCAGAGTGTTCGTAATAAACGTGGTCATAGTCGTCACCTTTGTATCCGCGCGGCCAGGGCGGGCCTTGGCGAGTGTACGCGCATGTGCGCCCCGGCCTTCTCCAGGTCTTTCATGGCGGCGCATACTGCGGTCACCAGTTCACGCCGCTGTGCCCTTGTCTCCTCATTGCGCCGCATGCCGAGGCGGGTGAGCGCAAAATCATACCTCACCGGATCGCCCGGCGCAATGCAACGGAAGAACGCTGTCACATCAAGCGCCGCCTTCATGTCGGCCGATGCGCGGCGCGTGATGCCCGTCTCGCGCGCAAAGCGGTGGATGTGCGTGTCCATCGGCATCACCAGTTTCGCCGCAGGCACGCCGGCCCAGCACCCCGGGTCCACCGCATCCCTGCGCACCATCCATCGCAGGTAGAGCAGCAGGCGCTTGCACGCGCTGCCCCGCTCCGGCGACGGCAGGAGGAACTTCAGCCCGCTCCCGCCGCCCAGGGCATTGATGAAGACCGTGAGCGCGGGCAGCACCGTCTCATCGTCTTCGCGCATCCCCGCCGAGAAGCACGCGCCCAACGAGCCGTGCCTGGCCATAACGCGTCCCACGCCTGCCAGCAGCCGCGCCAGTTCCGCCCCGGAGGTGAACCGGTGTGTGAAGCCCGCAAAGTCCCGCGCCATCATTCCCGGCGCGCGCGTACTCACATACGCCGCCGGCGACGGGCCCATGTGCCCAAGCGCCGCGGCGACGCTCGCATGAATCTGCTTCACCGTGCCGTACGCGAGGCATGCCGCAACCAGCGCCGCGACCTCCCGGTCTGCCGGGTCGTCATACTGATGGGCGAACACCAGGGGATCCGGATAGATCAGCGCCGGCTTGTTGAACCGGCAATACAGCTCCTCGAACAGCGGGCCAACAGCTCTTATCCTCATTCTGGTACTAGTATACCATAAAACGCGCGCCGGGGCAAACAGCCGGGGCTTTGTCCCGACTCGCACACGCTGCGCACTTGCCATACAGAACGTGGAGGGCGGCCGTCCCGGTTGCCGCATGACCGGCCAAGACCTGCAGTGCACGACAGCGGCGGCGCTGCATGCCCTGACGGGCATACTACCAACGCCGTCCTCCGTGCCTCTGCGGCTCAGTGGTTCAAGAATGTTTCGCCGCGCCGCTCAGCTCCTCTCACATCGAGAGGAAATTCTGCAGGAGCTGCTTGCCGTTGTTCGTCAGGATCGACTCGGGATGGAATTGAACGCCGTAGACCGGCAGCGTCTTGTGCCGCACACCCATGATCTCGTCCTTCCGGTCGTCGGCGTGCGCGGTGACTTCAAGGCATGGCGGGCAGGTTGCCGCCTCGATGATGAGGGAGTGGTACCGCGTGGCCTCGAACGGATCGGGCATGCCCTTGAACACGCCTTCGCCGTTGTGATGAATCTGGGACGTCTTGCCGTGCATCAGCCGCTGCGCGCGGATGACATGTCCGCCGAACACCTGGCCGATGCACTGGTGCCCGAGACAGACGCCGAGAACCGGTATCTTCCCGGCGAAATGCTCGATCACCGCGCATGATATGCCCGCCTCTTTCGGCGTGCACGGCCCCGGCGACACGAGCAGCTTCCCGGGCTTGAGCTCGTCGAGCTCGCGCAGCGTCACCTTGTCGTTGCGGAATACGCGCATCTGCGCCCCAAGCTCGCCCAGGTATTGGTAGAGATTGTAGGTGAACGAATCGTAGTTGTCTATGATGACCAGCATGGTGCGCCCACATCAGTGATTGAACACGCCGCGCTGCGGCGGACTTTCCACGGCGGATTATGCCTCGCGAAACGTGCCGGCAAGGTGGATCGCCTTGATCAACGCGCGCGCCTTGTTCACCGTCTCCTTGTACTCGAGCTCGGGTATCGAGTCGGCAACTATCCCCCCGCCGGCCTGAACGTATGCCTTGCCGCCCTTCATCACAATCGTGCGGATCGTGATGCATGAATCAAGATTCCCTTCGTACCCAAGATAACAGACCGTTCCTGCATACGGCCCGCGCCGGCATTTCTCCATCTCCTCGATGATCTGCATCGCGCGGATTTTCGGCGCGCCGGACACGGTGCCCGCCGGGAACGTCGCGGCGAGGACGTCAAATGCGTCCTTCTCCCGCATCAGCTTCCCAAGCACGCACGACACGATGTGCATCACGTGCGAGTACCGCTCGATTACCATCAGCTCCGAGACGCGCACCGTGCCGAATTCGCACACGCGGCCAATGTCGTTGCGCCCGAGATCGACGAGCATGGCGTGTTCGGCCCGCTCCTTCTCGTCGGCCAGCAGCTCGGCCTCGAGCGCCGCATCCTCCTCCTGCGTCATCCCGCGACGCCGCGTGCCGGCAATCGGCCGCACCTCCACTTCGCCGTTCTCCACCCGCACCATCACTTCCGGGCTCGACCCGACGAGCGCCACACCCTTGAACTCGAGCAGGAACATGTACGGCGACGGGTTGATGCACCGCACGGCACGGTAGACGTCGAACGGCGTCGCCCCGGTCGCATACTCGAACCGCTGGGACGGCACGACCTGGATGATGTCGCCCGCGCGGATGTACTCCTTGCACCGCTCGACGATCGTCCCGTATTCCTCGATCGTGTAGTTCGACGGCGGCTGCCTGAAATCCGTCGCCGCCAGCGCGCCCGAGTCGATCGCCTGCAGCGGCCGGAACGCCGGCGGCGTCTGCAACGCCTGCTCGACTCGCGTGATGCACGCAAGCGCCTCATCGTACACAGCGCGCGCAGGCCTTCCGTCGCAGTGCGCGTTCGCCACCACGATCAGCCGGTGACGCACATGGTCGAACGCGACGACGCACGACGTGAGCACGAAGTACAGCTCGGGAAGATCACGGTCGTCCGGATTGCCCTGCGGCACCGGCTCGAAATACTGGATCGCATCGTAGCTGACATATCCCACGGCGCCTCCGGCAAACCGTGGCAGCCCGGGCAGCGCGACGAACGAATACCGCTTCATGATCCGCCGCAGATCCTCGACCGGCGAATCGGCGACCTCGTACGTCTTCTCGACCCCGCCCTCGATCAGCGTCACGTTCCTGCCCTTCGACTTGAACACGACACGGGGATGCGACCCGATGAATGAGTACCGCGCAAGATTCTCACCGCCCTCCACCGATTCGAGCAGAAAGGAATACTGCCCGTCCGCCAGCCTCGAGTACACGGCCAGCGGCGTCTCCATGTCCGCCAGAAGCTCGGTGTACACCGGGATGACGGCGCCGGGTGAGGCGAGGCGTTCAAATGTCTTGAAATCAGGCGTCATACACTTCGCAGCAACGGATGTCGCGGATGAGAACGGATGAGCTGCTCACACGAATCGAGCGGCGGCACCTGCTTCATTCCTTTCAGTTCAACATCCGGGTCCATCCGTTCAATCCGTAGTAGGGTTTTCTCTTATGTTATGCCGATGGCACGAGCGAACCGTTCTTGAGCGTGCGATAGAAGCACGAATTCCGCGTCCTGCCCGAGGCATCCTTCGTGTGGCACGCGCCCTTGCCGAGCCGCCTGACCCGGTAGAGCAGCGAATTCTGCTCGCAGTTCACGCGAATCTCGACGATCTGCAGCACATCGCCTGACGTGGCCCCCTTTTCCCACAGCTCGTTGCGCGACGTGCTCCAGAAGGTCGCATGGCCCGTCTTGATCGTGTGATCAAGCGCGAGCTTGTTGACATACGCGATGATCATCACCTCGCCCGTCCCGGCATCCTGCACGGCAACGGGAACGAGCGGCTGGCCGCACGCGGCCACCTTGGCCAGCTTGCCGAAATCAAGCGCGAATGCGCTGCCCTCCTCGAGGGCGTGTGTGTCTCCTGCCATAGCCGTTTCCTTCATAAAGAGTTGACGCATTATACGAATAGGAACACGGTCTTGTCAAACCCACCGCGGCCCGGCACGCCCCGCGCCGCGCGAGCCCGGCATTCAGCATCGGACTGCTCGTATGGCAACGGACGGGAGCATCGGATACGGCGTTCGAACGCGCGCTCCGGACATGGCGTGGTGGGTGTCCGTGGTGTGGGCATCCCCCAACGTTGTCTCATGGGGGATTTGGAGTGCTCGCTTCAGCGAGGCCGTTCCCGCCGCCCACGCCGCCCCCAGTGTGCCCGTACCCGTTTGCCCGTCGTTCGGCATCCCCCAAATTCCGTACTGGGGGATGGCATCCCCCAATACGTTTCCAGGGGATAGGCGGCGATCCTGCAGTTGCGCCCGGATCAGCGTCCGTTTGTGCCGTCTGTGGATGGGTGCTTCGCGCCCGATGCCTGGTTCTTTCATCGAATATGGTACAATGCCTGCCGGACGAGGAGAGTACTCGAACGGGAAGAGCGCACGGAGGAGAGGATACTCCCGGTCTGTCACCACGGAAAGAGGATTGCCATGAAAAAGCTTCTGATGCGAGGATCCGCCATTCTGCTCTTTCTGCCGGTGCTCCTGCCGCGCGCGGCCGGGGCATCGACCTATTGGGAGGCAATCGCCCGCGCACAGGATCTCTCCGGTCTGCCTGCTTCGACCAATCTTCTGACGCTCAGTTACGACCGGCTTATTACGACCAATGTCGGCGGCGCGACCTACCTGAAGACCGTCTCGTTGATGACAGGAAGCACGTGGTCCAATTACTACCAGCCGTACGAAGGCTGGGCTGTCGCGCTTTCCAACGGCGCGGGCTACGAATCGTGGGTCTCGTTCGAGCCCGAGCTGAAAGAGTACATCACCGCACGGACCAACGAGTTCGACACGGGTTCGCTGACCAGTGTGGCCATGCGCGCGGAGCAGGTGCTGGGCATTTCCAACGCCGCCACGCACCTCTTCGCGGCAACCCTCTGGGTGGCGCCGGACGGGCTGTTCCGGCCTGCCATCAACTGGACGACGACCAATGCGGCGACCTTTCGTGACTGGACGGATCACGACACCGACGGCCCGGCCTGGTTCGGCGGCACGTATGGCAGGAGCTATTTCTCGTGGTTCACCAATCGCCAGGCCACGATCTACTCGGGCAGCGGCGCGTTTCCCTGGACGGGCCTGGGCTACTCCTTCGACTGGTTCTATGACACCAACAGCCCGCGCGTGATCGGCGTCTCCGAGTTCGTCATCGGCGCGCAGCGCACGTATTATGTGGACAGCGGCAGCCTTGTGGACGAGTACTTCGACTTTGCCATCCCCGAGCCTGGCGGGTGCGTGATGGTGGCTGTGGCGCTGCCGGCCCTTTCGGCCTTTCATGCCTTGAGGCGGCGTACAATTTGAAAAAACGGGGTTTTTTGGTATAATTCCATTGCAGTAGACAGCAGGTGCCATTTAAAGGGGTTGACACGGCATCGCTGGAGCGCCGGCGCACTGGCTTCAAGGAGCGGCCAGCACCGGCGGCATACGGTTGACGCAACCGATGACAGACCAACAGAAGAGAACGACCCTGGCTGGCTTGCGTGCCAAGAAGACGGCCGGGGAGAAAATCGTTGCGCTTACCGCGTACGATTGTCTCACGGCATCGCTGCTCGCGGAATGCCCCGTGGATTTCATCCTTGTGGGCGATTCGGTGGCGAACGTCGTGCTCGGCTATTCGTCCACGCTGCCGATGACGATGGACGAGATGGTGTACCACACGAAGATGGTCGTCCGCGGCGCGGGCGGAGTGCCGGTGATCGGGGACATGCCGTTCCTCTCATACGAGTTGTCGCCCGAGGAGGCGCTGCGCAACGCCGGCAGGTTCATCAAGGAAGCGGGCGCGGCGGGCGTGAAGGTCGAGGGAAGCATCGACGTCATCCCCGCGATACGGAAGATCACCTCCGCGCACATCCCCGTACTCGGCCATGTCGGGCTCAAGCCGCAGTCCGTGCTCGAGCTTGGGGGATACAAGGTGCAGGGGAGGACCGAGAGCCAGGCGCGGCGCATCAGGGCCGAGGCGCGTGCGCTCGAGGAGGCAGGCGTGTTTGCCGTCGTGCTCGAATGCGTGCCGCGCGCGTTTGCGGGGCGGCTGTCCAAGGCGTTGCGCGTGCCGACGATCGGCATCGGCGCCGGGCCGGCGTGCGACGGGCAGATCCTCGTCACGCACGACCTGCTCGGCTGGACGGAGAAACCAAAGAAATTCGTGAAGCCATACGCCTCCGTCCGCGCCGTGGCCCGCGAGGCGATCACCGCGTTTGCACGCGACGTGAAAGCCGGTGAATTCCCCGACGCGGAGCACTCGTTCTGACATGCGCATGAGGCCGACACTACGCATCTGCCTTGCAGGGATGATGGCGATTGCCGCGATCCTCGTGTGCGCGGGCTGCGGCCCGAAGCGCGCGCCGCTTGCCATGCTCAAGGAGGCGGACGAGGCGTTCGCGGCGCGCGACTACGGCCGCGCGGCATGGCTGTATCACGAGCTCAAGACCGCGTATCCCGATTCCGTCACCGTGCGCATCAGTCTCGGGTTCACATATCTGAAGCTCGGCTGGCTGCCGTACGCGGGCGGCGAGTTCTCCCGCGCGCTCGAGATCAGCGGGCGCAAGAACGCGCTCGCGTGGCTCGGCCTCGGCATGTATTACATGCGGTCGGACGACTGGAAGCTGGCGATGTTCTGCTACGGCCATGCGCGTGCGCTCGACACGCAGAACCCGCTGGTGTACATGAAGCTCGGCATGGCGTACTATCAGAGCCGCGAGTACGCGAACGCGGCGATGAATTTCACCCATGCCGCTTCGCTTGGCAACAAGAGCGACGCGCTGTACGCGCTCATCGGCTCGTGCTACGAGCGCGCGGCGCAGTGGCCGCTCGCCGTCGAGAACTATGAACGGGCCTTTGCCGCCAACAAGCAGAATGCCGAGGCCGCGCGGCGCCTGGCCGTGCTCTACCGCGACCGGTTCAGCAACATGCGCAAGGCGCGTGAGTACTTCCAGGCCTTTGCGAAGCTC
The DNA here is from genome assembly GCA_012514975.1 of bacterium. Lineage (GTDB taxonomy): Bacteria > Auribacterota > UBA3054 > UBA3054 > JAAYZF01 > JAAYZF01. The sequence continues at coordinate 21,956 of JAAYZF010000122.1, read as the reverse complement.
GACCCGGAGCGTGCAAAAGCCGTTGCCGAGACGTTCGAGCCGCGGAGCGGGCCGCTGATCAGCAATCCCGTGCCGTTCGTCGCCGTTGCCGAGCCCGCTGAGACGCAGCAGGCCGCCGAGGCCGCCGCGCCGGCGCCCGCGCCGCCCCTCTCGCCCGCCGAGAAGCAGGCGCGCGAGCTGGCGGACTACTACATGCGGCTCGGCAGCCGGTCAGTCTCGAACGAGCTGCCCAAGGACGCGCTTCGGTACTTCAAGCAGGCCGTCGAGAAGGACCCGAGCCGCGCCTATCTGAACAAGGAGATCGCCAAGATCTACGAGCGCGAGTTCCATGATCTCAACATGGCGATCACCTATTACGAGAAATATCTCGAGGCGTGCCGCAACAACGACGAGGAGTTCCAGGCGAGCGTGGCGTACGTGAAGAAGCTGCGCGAGGAATACGAACGCATCGAGGGCGCCGAGCGCAAACGGCGGCTCGAGGAGGAGGAACGGAAGCGCCGCGAGGAAGACGAGCGGAAACGCGCCGAGGACGAGCGGCGCCGCCAGGCCGAGGCCCGCGCCGCCGAAGAGCCCGAAACATACGACGCGGCGATCAACAGGGGCGCGGCCATGATCGCCTCGAGCCAGCTCGAGGAAGCGCGCCGGTACTTCCAAAAGGCGATCACGATCAACCAGGCATACCCGAACGCGTACTACAATCTTGGCCTCGTCTATGTGATGCAGACGAATTTCACCGACGCCATCGCGTACTTCCAGAAGGCGCTCGAGAAGAACCCGAACTACGCCGAGAGCCATCTTGCCCTCGGCACGGTATATGACCGGCTTCAGCAACGGGAAGCCGCGCTGGAGCATTTCACGACGTATCTGGAGCTCGCTCCCAACACCTCGTACGCGGACCTTGTACGCGAGTGGATCACGAGGAACGCGGGGGCGCGGTAACTGCGGAGGTAGTTATGCGGACCACCGTCCTTAGCCTTGCTGCGCTGTGCCTGCTGGCCTTTGTGCCGGCATGCACGAAACCCGTGTCGCCCGCCACCGAGCAGTTCAAGAAGGGCATGGAGCTCAAGTCGGCCCAGCGCTACCAGGAAGCGCTCCAGCTCTTCCAGAAGGCGGTCGAGCTCGACCCGAATTTCGCCGACGCGTACCTCGAGGCCGCGATGATTTACGACGACATGCTCGAGGACAAGGCGGGCGCAATATCCTGGTATCAAAGATACCTGGATATCTCCGCCAACGAAAGGCAGAAGGAGATCGTCCGCCGGTGGATGGGGCTGGCCCGCGAAGCCATGCAGGCCTCGGCTGCCACGGCCACCGGCCAGGTGATCATGCTCACCGGCCCGGCGCGCGAAGCCGTCACCGCCATCGTTTCCAAGGAGCGCGACCAGCTCAAATCCGACTTCTCCGCCAAGGAGAAGGAGCTGATCGCGAAGAACGAGGCCGAACTCGCCAGGGTGCGCGACGAGTTGCGCAAGTTCAAGGCGGAGAACCGCGACCTGCAGGACAAGGTCGAGAACCTCACCGTCGACCGCGACAGCCTCAAACAGAAACTCGATGAAGGCAGATCCCGCAAGGACCTCACCGAGCTGCTCGCGTCGCCCGAGCTGCGCGGATCAGACAAGCAGCTCCAGCAGTCGCTCATGCAGATGAAAACACAGGTCGAGCAGGCCAGGGCGCAGTACCAGCAGGAAACAACCAAGGCGCGCGGGCTCGAGGAGAGCCTCGTGAAGCTGAAGCAGGAACTTGCCGCCGCGAACAAGGCAATGCAGTCCGGCGTCGCAGACAAGGAGCTGGCGGCACAGATCACTGCGCTGCGCGACGAGAACCGCGCGCTGAACACCAAGATCTCCTCGCTCGAGAAATCGGCGCGGATCGGCGAAGCCCTCCAGCCCGCCGCGGACATCGAGGCCAAGGATGCCGAGATCAAACGGCTGCAGGAACGCATCGCGCAGCTTGACAAGGACAAGTCGGAAGCCGAGGCCGGCAGGGAACGCGTCGAGACCGCGCTTGCCGACCTGAAGAAGCGCACCGACGAGGTCATCGCCGCTTCGCCCTCGCCCGCCGAAAAGGAGTCCCTTGCCGAGGAGAACAGGAGGCTCCGCATGCAGATCGCCAAGATCACGACCGATTACAACGAGAACAGCGCCAAGCGCACCGAGGCCGAGCAGCGGGTCAACGAGCTTGAACGCCAGGTCGAGACGCTCAAAACCCTCCCCGCATCGGCCAAGCCGGCAGTGGGGCGCGAGTTCACCGACCTTTCCGAGGAGATCATGCAGATGCAGGAGACCATCAAGAAGCAGAACCAGCTCCTCATGCAGCGTGACGCGCAGATCGCCTCGTTGACCGACCAGAACCTGAAGTTCCAGCAGAGCGCCTCGGCGGCCCAGACGCCCGCGCCGTCATCCACGCTCGTCGCCGAGCTCAACCGCTCGCTCGACAGCAAGGAACGCCAGATAGGGCTCCTCGAGAAACAGCTCTCCGCGGCCCGCGCGTCCGCTGCCGCCGAGCCCGAGAGGCTGAAGACGGACGAGCTCGAGAAGGAGCTTGACAAGGCGCGCACGCGCATTGCCGAGCTCGAGAAGCAGTCCGGCGCGCCCGCGGTGGACATCGGCCAGCCGGTTTCCGTCGCACAGACCGCCTCGGTCGCTCCCGCGCAGCAGACGGAGGTCGACATCACACCGGGCGCTTCGCCGCAGCCCGTTCCTGCGCAGCGCAGCGGCTCGCAGGACACGTGGTCGCAGTACACGACGACGTGGAAGCCCGAGCTTGAGCCGCCGCGGCAGGTGGGCGCCGCGGGCGCGGCCGTCAGCACCCAGCCGCGGACGGCGGGCGCGCAGACGGTTGTTACGCCCGCGAGCTCGTACCGCCGCCCCGCGCCGTCCGCATACAGCGTGACGCCGTCGTCCGGCACCACAACCGGCGGACGTACCGTCCGCGCGTACCGCGTGCAGCAGGGCGACACCCTCTCCGGCATCGCGCAGAAAGTCTATGGCGACCGCACGAAATGGACGGTCATCTTCCAGTATAACAGGGACACGCTGCAGCGTGCCAATGCGCTGCGCGTCGGGCAGGTGCTGTACATCCCGCCGCAGTGAGCAGGCGGCGCCTGCCGGGATTGAACGCGCATGATCACCCGCGACGATGTGGCCTACGTTGCACGCCTGAGCCGCGTGCAGCTCGATGACGCTGATCTCGACCGCTTTGCCCCGCACCTGCAGAGCATCCTCTCGTACGTCGAGAAACTCAACGAGCTCGACGTCAGCGCCGTCGAGCCGACTGCACACGTGCTTCCGCTCCGCAATGTCGCCGGCGTGGATGACGCGGCGCCGTCGCTCGCCAACGAGGATGCACTGCGCTCGGCCCCCCGCACGTCCGACGGCTTCTTCCACGTGCCGCCGGTGATCGAGTAGCCGCGCCGCCGGGCGCTTCACACATTCCCATGTTCGAGACCGCGCTACAATGGCTTGATGCACTGAGAGGCAAGGCTGTCTCCGCACGCGAAGCGGTGGAAGCCGCCTATGCGCGCATCGGAACGTGCGAGCCGCGCGTACACGCATTCCTCTCGCTCCAGAACACGCAGGCCCTTGCCGACGCGGACGCCATCGACGCACAACGCGCCGCGGGCATGCCGCTGGGCCGCCTCGCCGGCCTGCCCGTTGCGATCAAGGACAACCTCTGCGACAAGGGGATCGAATGCCGCTGCGCGTCGCGCGTGCTCGAAGGCTACATTCCCCCGTACCACGCGACAGTCGTCGCGAAGCTGCGCGCCGCAGGCGCGATCATCATCGGCCGGACAAACCTCGATGAATTCGCCATGGGATCGTCCACGGAGAACTCGGGCTACCAGGTGACGTGCAACCCGTGGGACATCGAGCGCATACCCGGCGGATCGAGCGGGGGCTCGGCTGCCGCGGTGGCTTCGCGCGAGGTGCCCGCGGCGTTCGGCAGCGACACCGGCGGCTCCATCCGCCAGCCCGCCGCGCTGTGCGGCGTCACCGGGCTCAAGCCCACGTACGGCCGCGTCTCGCGCAACGGCCTCGTCGCCTATGGCTCCTCGCTCGACCAGATCGGCCCACTCACCCTCGATGTGCGCGACGCGGCGTTGATGCTCTCCGTCATCGCCGGCCACGACCCGGGCGACTCGACGTCGGCCGAAGTGCCGGTGGCGGACTACGCGGCGGCGCTGCACGCGAGTGTTGCGGGCATGAAGATCGGCGTGCCCAGGGAGTATTTCGTCAGCGGGATCGACCCGCAGGTCGCGCAAGCTGTCCGCGCCGCGCTCGCGAGCTTCGAGAAGGCCGGCGCGGAGATCATCGAGATATCGCTCCCGCATACCGAGTATGCGATTCCCACGTACTACATTGTCGCCACCGCCGAGGCGAGCTCAAACCTTGCGCGCTACGATGGCATCCATTACGGCCGGCGCGCGCCGGTGGCGAAGGACCTGTGGGACGTGTACACCAAGTCCCGCCGCGAGGGCTTTGGCGACGAAGTGATCCGCCGTGTGCTTCTCGGCACCTACGTCCTCAGCTCGGGCTATTATGACGCGTACTATCTCAAGGCGCTGAAAGTGCGCACACTGATCACGCGCGACTTTGACACGGCGTTCGAGCGCGTCGATGTCATCGCCACGCCCACGTCGCCCACGGCGGCGTTCAAGACGGGCGAAAAGGCGGACGACCCGCTCCAGATGTACCTCTCGGACATCTTCACCGTCTCGGTCAACCTTGCCGGCATCCCGGGCATGAGCATCCCGTGCGGCTTCACGGACACGGGGCTGCCGATCGGGCTGCAGTTGCTGGCCAGACCGTTCGGCGAGCCGGCCCTCATCCGCGCGGGCAGCGCGTACCAGCAGGCCACCGATTTCCATACCCGCCGCCCGGCGCAGAACGGTATTGCCGGCTAAGGGAGTGCCCGACAACTTCACTACACCATGGCAGCGTTTGAAACGGTCATAGGCCTCGAGGTCCACCTGCAGTTGAACACGCGGACGAAGATGTTCTGCCGGTGCCGCAACCATTTCGGCGATGCGCCGAACACGAACGTCTGCCCCGTCTGCCTCGGCATGCCCGGGTCGCTCCCGGTGATCAACGAGACCGCCGTGCGCTATGCGCGCCAGGCGGGCCTGATGCTCAACTGCGCCGTCGCCCAATTCTCGAAGTTCGACCGCAAGAACTACTTCTATCCCGACCTGCCCAAGGCGTACCAGATTTCGCAGTACGACCTGCCCCTCTGCGGCAAAGGGCACATCGACGTCGAAATGGACGGCGGAACAAGGCGCTTCGGCATCACCCGCGTTCACCTCGAGGAGGACGCCGGGAAACTCGTGCATGACGGGCATGGCGGCGGCAGTCTCGTCGACCTCAACCGCTCGGGCACGCCCCTGCTCGAGATCGTGAGCGAGCCTGACATGCGTTCGCCCGACGAGGCGCACGCCTACCTGGTCACGCTCAAGCAGTTGATGTCGTACCTCGACATCAGCGACTGCAACATGGAGGAAGGCAGCCTGCGGTGCGATGCGAACGTCTCGGTGAGGCCCGCGGGCCAGGCGGCGTTCGGCACAAAGGTCGAGATCAAGAACATGAACTCGTTCAAGGCCGTGCAGAAGGCGCTTGCCTATGAAGTGCGCCGCCAGATTGCCGCCATCGAGGCCGGGCAGACTATTGTGCAGGAAACCCGCCTGTTCGACGCGAACAGCGAGAAGACGGTCTCCATGCGCACCAAGGAGCAGGCCCATGACTACCGGTACTTCCCCGATCCCGATCTCGTGCCCATGACGTTCACGGCAGCGGAAATCGAGACGCTCAAGGCGCAGCTCCCCGAGCGTCCGGCAGTGCGCAGGGAACGGTTTGCCGCGCAGTACGGAATCTCGGCGTACGACGCAGGCGTCCTCACGGCCGAGAAACCGCTTGCCGACTACTTCGAGGCGGCAATCTCGGCGGGAATGAGCGGCAAGGCGGCGGCGAACTGGATCATCAACAACCTCATGGCCGAGCTCAATGCGGCACACAGGTCCATCACGGACTGCCCGATCACCCCGGCTCATCTTGCCGAGCTCGGCGCGCTGATTGAAGGCAACGTCATCAGCGGCAACATCGGCAAGCAGATTTTCCCCGAGATGTTCAATACAGGCAAGGCGCCCGAAGAGATCGTCAACGAGAAAGGCCTCGTGCAGATCACCGACTCCGCGGAGATCGACGCGTGGGTGAACGAGGCGATCGCGAGGAATCCCGACGTGATCGAGTCGCTCAAGGCGGGAAAGGGAAAGGCGGCGGGAAAGCTTGTGGGCGCCGTGATGCAGATGAGCAAAGGCAAGGCCAACCCCGCGCTCGTCAACGAGCGCATCAGGCACATCCTCATTGAAACACACGGGCTGGACGCGTAGCAGCGGCGCGCCGCTCAAAGGCCCGTGCCCGCCTGGCCGCGCGGCGCGAGCGTGGCGCGGAGCACCGCGGTGAGCGTACTATGTGTGTACGGCTTCTGGAGGAAGCCGTCGAAGGGCGCCTCGCCGAACCGCGGCCGTACCTCCCCCTCCGAGTACCCGCTCGTGACGATGACGGGGACGTCGGCCTTCAGCTTTCGCAGCTCGACAAGCGTTTCCTCGCCGCTCATGCGCGGCATGGCGATGTCGAGGATGACGCACACCAACGACGCGGCGTGCTCGCGGAACATGTCCACCGCGTGCCGCCCGTCATGCGCCTGGACGACCGAGAAGCCCAGCCGCTGCAGCATGCGCGTCCCCACGTCCCTGATGGACGCCTCGTCGTCGACAAGCAGGATGGTGCCGCTGCCGCGGAACGTCTCGCGCTCGGGCGCCCGTGCCTGCGCGGCCTGCGTGCCGCCCCCGGATGCCGGGAAGAGGATGCGGAACACGGTTCCGCGCCCGAGTTCGCTGTAGACTTTGATCGCGCCCTTGTGGCTGCGCACAATGCCGAGCACGGCGGCAAGGCCGAGGCCGCGCCCGGCAAACTTCGTCGTGTAGAACGGCTCGAATATCTGCCTGCTCTGCCGCCGGTCCATACCGCACCCCGTGTCCGAGACCTCGATGTAGACATACTGCCCCGCGGGCAGATCGTCGTTGACGACCGTCTGGGACAGATACGCCTGGTCACACTCCATCACGTCCGCCGAGATGGTTATCACGCCTTCGCGGTCGCCGATTGCCTCGGAGGCATTGGTGACCAGGTTCATGATGATCTGGCGGATCTGCGACGGGTCGGCGTTCACACGCGGCAGAGTCCCGGATAGATTGTACACCACGTTGATCTTCTTCGAGATGGTGACCGAGAGGAGCGGCAGGGTCTCCTGGACAAGGCTCTTGAAGTCGATCGGCTGGGCAATGATGGCGCCCTTGCCGGAGTAGGCGAGCATCTGGCGCGTGAGCTCGGCTGCATGTTTGGCCGCGGCGATGACCTCCTCGATGCGCTGGCGCGCGGGATTGGCCGGCGGGAGCTCTTCGAGCGCGAGGTCGGCATTGCCGAGCACGCTCATGAGCAGGTTGTTGAAATCGTGCGCGATGCCGCCGGTGAGCACGCCAAGGCTTTCGAGCTTCTGCGTGTGCTGCACCTGTGCCTCGAGCTTGAAGCGTTCCTCCTCCGCGCGCTTGCGCGAGCACAGGTGGCCGAGCGCGGAGGCGAACAGCACGAGCAGCTCCGCCTGCCGGTTTGTCAGGCTGCCGGGCTTGAGCATGTCGTCCACCGAGACAAACCCAATGACCTTCTCGCCGTCCCACAGGCCTGCAACCGCCTGGTTGCCACGGCCGACCGGCGTGCCGGTATGATCGTACAGCACCACGTCGGGCGTGACGTGCACGCGGCACCTGTCCGCCAGCACCTGCTTCGCCGCGGGGGCCAGCACCGGGCGCTCGACACCGCGTTCGTCGCGCACCTCGCCCGCCTCAGACACGCCGAACGAGCCGCGAAGCTGCCCGGACTCGGTGACAAACCATATCCCGACGCGCGAGAAGCCAAGACGTTCACGCGCCAGGACAACCGCGTCGCAGCACAGATCATCGACCGTCGCCGCCTTCGACAGCCTGTTGGTCATCTCGTGGAGGACCGTCAGCTTCTCGTTGAAATCGTGGGCGTCCTCCTCGCTCGCGCGCAACGCCTCAACCGCGCGAACACGTTCCGCCTCGGCAGACCGCAGGGCCGCTATCCGCCGCCGCAGCTCGTTGACTTCCTGAAGCAGTTCATCGACAGAGCGGTTCATCTGCATCCGCTCCTGCACATTCGCGTTGCCATCTCTTTCGGTTTCATCTTCCGCGTTTTCCGTTGTTCGCCGTTCCGTGGACCGGTCAGCGCGTCTCGCGCGCAACGTTCCCGCCCAGAGAGCGCATCAACGCCACAAATAACGGGAACGTGATCTCCATCGCCTCGGCCGTGTCGACGACGACGGGCTCGGCGCACCGCAGGCCGGCGACGGCGCAGGCCATGACGACCCGGTGATCGTCGTGGCCGTGCACGCTGCCGCCGCGCAGGGGCCTGTGGCGGATCACGAGGCCGTCGGGCAGCTCCGAGATGTCCGCGCCGAGTCTCTCAAGCTCCGTCTTCATCACGGCAATGCGGTCTGTTTCCTTGTTGCGTGCGTGCGCCACGTTCACCAGCCGCGTTTCACCCCCGGCAAAGCAGCCGGCAACGGCAAGCGCCGGCAGCGCGTCCGGCGTCGCGTTCAGATCAAGCTCGCACCCGTGCAGCGCGCCGCCGCGCACGCGAATGCCGTCATCCGCCGCGTCGATCCGCGCGCCCATGGCCCTTAACATGCCGATGACGGCCTTGTCGCCCTGCTTGTCGTTCAAGTCGAGCCCATGGAGAGTCACGTCCGAACCGGTGATCGCCGCGGCGACAAGAAAAAACGTTGCCGACGAGAAATCCCCCGGTATCGCCCGGACGAACGGCCTGTACCGCTGCCCGCCAGGGATGTGGAACGAACGGAAGTCGTCCGCGCGGTCAAAACGGATACCTTGGCTGGAAAGCCAGTCAAGCGTCATCTCGACGTACGGAATCTCATTGACGAGGCTGAGCGAAATCGCCGTGTCCCCCTGCGCGCACGGGCAGGCAAGGAGCAGGCTGCTGAGATACTGCGACGTGGGCGCCGAAAGCGCTGCCCGTCCGCCCTTCATCGGGCCCGAGACAACGATTGGCGCGCAGCCGTTCCCGCGTGTCGAGAAGGCGTGCGCGCCAAGCTGCCCGAGCGCGCCGATCAGCTCCTGGGCGGGGCGCCGGCGAATCTGGTAGTCGCCGGTGAACACTGTCGCGCCATTGCACAATGCGGCGGCGCCCATGGCGAGGTAGAGCGTCGTGCCCGAGTTGCCCGTGTTCACGACATCGTCAGGCACGCGCAACGCGCCGGACGACTCGACGATCCAGCGGTCAGGCGCCTTTGTGATTGACGCGCCAAATGCCTCGCACGCGGCAAGGCACGACAGCGTGTCGCCCGATGCCAGCGGCTCGATGAGTTCCGACCGGCCCTCGGCCATCGAGGCGATGAGCAGCGCGCGTATCGTGTGCGATTTCGACGCGGGGATGCGCACCGCGCCGGAGAGGGTGGAGTGTGCGGACACAAGTCTCATCGGTGCTGTCACCTCCTGCTTTTGCCCACCAGGATCGTCTGCATGCGCTGATGGGAGAGCGTGCGGTTGATGTCGAGCAGGGCGGAATAGTCGTCCGCCGGGATGATGGCCGGCTTAAGGTTGATGTCGTGCGCGATGCTCAGCGTGGCAGCATTGTCGCCGCGCGTCGTCTTGACGACGATGGTCCCCGCGTCCGCCGGCGCGGTCCATTCCACATCGGGTGGTGCGAGCTCGATGTCGTCGAATCCCTCGGGCAGCGTGATGTTCACCGTCACGTTCATGCGCCGGGCGTCGTCCCAGTACAGCGGATTGTCGCGCGTGTCGGCGCGCAGGAGGAGGAGGTTGGCAAGGTTCACCGGCACCGCGAAGTAGAGGTAGTCGCCGTCACGCACGGCGAATTTCTCGACGCTGACGGTGAACTCCTCGACACCGGGATAGACGTCGTACTTCGTTACCAGATCGCCCACGGGCTTGGCCGCCTGGGCGACACCGGAGACGGTCTCCTGGTAGTACCGCCTGCGTTCCTCGGGCGAGAGCTCGGCGAAGTGCTGGTGGAACTCGGCGAACTCGGTCCCGTACTTCCGTATCGTTTTCTTGATCACCGCATCGCCGTTCTCAGCCACCGTGATGTCGATGTCCTGCTCGCTCCGGTCCTCCCTGCCTGGCGCCGCGGCGACGGTGATGATCGCGCCGGCGGCGATGTCGAGCGCGGGCTGCTGGTCATGGCTCGTCGTCCCGAGTTCGGCATACTGATGCGTGTCGTTGAGATAGACATCGTCGCCGCCGACGCGGACGCGGACGAGCATTGCGTCGAACGGCCAGCGTTGCGCGGTGCCGATGAGAGGCGCGCTTGCCGGCGCGACCTTGGGCAGCCACGAGGCGAGGACAAACGCCGGGTTCATCCCCGCCGCATCGAGCATGCTGTACAACAGGACCGCGCGGTCGGCCGTGTAGCCATACCCGTCGGCAAGCGTTTTGTCGGCGGGGGTGATGGATGAGAGGGGCAGTGCGGTGAACGACGGGCCGGCGCTGCGAATGCTCCGCGCGACAAAATCGCGGATGGCCTTTGCGCGCGCAGCAGCCGTGTCAAGCCCGGCGGTGAGCTCCTTTGCCTTTGCCGCCGCCTTTGTCTGCCCGGCCGCTGCCGCGCAGAGCGCGTTGCTGAGGGTCGCTGCGTATGACGGCCATGAGCCTGCCGAGGCGAGCACATATGCGTTGAAGCTCCACCACGGCGGCAGGTCGTCCTCGCGTTTCACGCTGGGCATGTCGGCGGCGCTCCATTCATACGTCACGCTGCCGTCTTCATCGTCCTTGGCAGCCGTGACGGCGTCTTTCAACTCCTCCGCGATCTCGAGGGCGAGGCCGGAGGGCGCCTTGATCGCCACTTTCTTCTCGACCACCGGGTCAAAGCCATTGAACGATTGATACGCGCTGAAGAACGGCTGGTTCGAGTGCGTCTCCACCGTGGTGTACTCGATGACGCTGCCCACGTCCACGCCGGGCAGGCTGGCGACCAGCGTCTTCTCCGCGGGATAGCGCGGCGCGCCGCCCACCCATGCGGCATCCATCACATTCAATTCCTCCCTGCCGATCTTCTTCTCGACGCCCTCGGGGTCCGTTACCACGGCGTCGCGCAGCGCGGCGCTCTGCCACACGGGATTGTATGAGAGCTTGAGCTCCGCGTTCTTCTTCATGCCATTGTAGGTCTTTACCTCCTTCTTCACGGTGTGAGTGACGGTCCATGAATGCGCATCATGAAGCGTGTATTCGGTGATGTCGCTCTGGATTTCGAGGTCTTCCTCGTTCACCTCGGCGTACTCGGGCGGCTCGAACGCCTCGGGTTCGTCCTCCTCATCGGAGCCGGCGGCGCCCACGGCGAAGATCGGTTTCTTCCGGTTGTTGAACTCGATTGTCTTGAGCGTCTCCTTGAGCGCGAGGTACTCCTCGGGAGAGAACTCGACTACGTTGATGAGAAACTCGCTCGAGCCGTCAAGCGTATCGCCGTGTTGCACGACCGACCGCTTCCACTCGACGGTTTTGCCCTCGACGGGCGTGTACTGCGGCAGCGAGATCGCCGCGCCCACCGCGTCAGCGAGATCGAGCGTGAACTCCTCTTTTGCGCCGCAGGTGACCTCGGTGTCGAACGGGTACCTCCGCTTTTCGAGCCCCGCATCACCCAGCACCCAGTTGACCAGGCCGATGGACATGCCGACCCAGGGCGGGGAGAGCATTACGGCCTCCTTGCCGGACACGAGGACATCCTTCGCCTCGAACGACAGCTTCACCGTAAGCGGCTCGCTGACATCCTGGAAGTCCTCGGGCGCGATGGTGAACGAGGTGAGTTTCGCGCCCGCGGCAACGCGTTTCACAAGACCTTCGAACAGCCGCTTGCGCTCCTCTGGTTTGCTGCGCGCAAAGAACCCGCGGTAGATATTGTCGTTGATCCCGTCGAAAAAGACCTCCGTTTCAGCTTCAAGATCGCCCCGGCTGGTGAGCGCGCCTTTCGTCTTGACGCGCACAAGGTTGTCCCCGGCAGGCCGGAACGGCGTTGTGCGCAGCGTGTCTCCTTCAGGCTTGCAGACGAGATAGCTCATGTCGCCCAGGTAGGCGGGCAGCAAGTCTTTCGTGTTCTCGTCCGTCGAGTCCATGAGCACATACGCGCAGTCGCCCGTTTCAACCGCGGTGATCGCGTGGTTGAAGTACGGCTGCGGCACGTCCGGGTCCTTCTTCGGGCCCACGAGGATGAGCACGGGGTACGCCTTGAGCCCGGCGATGCGCAGCATGGAGACCAAGAGCGCCGCCTTGTCGCGGCAGACGCCGTATTTGTTGTTGTAGGTGATGCACACGTCGTGCGGCTCGAACCCCGGGGCGTCCTTCTCGGTCGTGATCCCCATGTAGCGGATTTTCTGCGAGACGCGCTTGAAAATCCCCTCGATCTTCTGCTGCTCGTCCGCGGCGTTCGCGACGAGCTGGGCAACCTCGTTCGACATCTCGGGTGTGGTGGCTGCAAGCGGCCTGGCTGACAGGTTCCAGTACCATCTCGAGATCGTCTCCCAATCAGGGATGGTGCTGACCATGACGCGCTGGACCACCGTGTGCAGCGCGGGCATGCGCGGCTCGGGGAACATGCGCGGCACATCGCGCGCCGTCCACGTGTAGGTGGTCGTGTCAGCCTGCGTGGTGACGGTGGCGGCCACGGTGCCCGTCACGGCGTCCTTCAGCGTATGATGCTTCAGCGGCAGGGCGTTGGCCGCAACGACCTCGTAGACCGCGCGCTTTGCCGGCATCGTGTGTTCGAGCAGCGTGTAGTCGCTGAACGTGCCGGGCATGAACGCCTTCACCGTCACATCGCGCGTGATGTAGCGTACGATGTCGCCGACTTCGAGCTCGGGCATGCTTACCTGGAGGACCTTGTTGTTCGGGTCGTAGATGTTCATCCCCATCTGCGACTGGTCCACCATCTCGCGGCTGTTGGCAGCGACGTCCACGGGCAGGGCGGTACCGTCGGGCCGTATCACCTCGACACGGAGCACGTCGGTCGAGCCGTAGATGACGTTATAGGCAAATCCGAGCGTGCGGAGATCGCGTTTGCCTTTCTCGGTAAGCACCTTGGCCGCCGTGTCTTCGAACGTGACGGACGTGCCGTCAGCGCTGTAGAGCGCGCGTTCGACGCTGTCCACCACCACGGCATCGGCGTCGGGATAGACGTTTGTCGTAATGGCCTTTCCCGTGGCGATCACCGCCGCACGGTCAAGCATGCCCTTCGAGTAATCCGCCTCCGGCGGCGCGGCGAATACCGCACCGGCACACAAGGCTGACATCCACACGCTTGTTCTCATGTTGCGCTCCTGGTATGGTTCATACTGGCCGATGTTCCCCAACGTAGTAGATTATACCAAAAAACGTGAAAACACGGCTGGCAGAGAGCGGTGTGATGGAGGATGCGGGCAATGCGCCCGGCAGGGCGGTTGGGAAGGTTTGAGGAACGGGCCGGGCAGACCGCCAGGCTGCGCAGGAAGAACGAGCACTGAAGACGCGCCAGGCAAGCCGCACAACCCTGACGCACCTTCAGCGCTTCATCAAACGTGTCCGGAACGGCCATCGAGCCGGCACGGGCGAGATGACACCGTTGGCGCCCAGTGCTCAGCCCCGGGCCATGCGCCGCCGGACCAGCACCATGCCCGCCGAGGCCAGGATACCCGCCGCAGGTTCAGGAGTGTGCGCCGCCGGTATCGCTGCCGCATCGCCTATCAGCGCCATCCCGTAGAGCCACGTCTCGCACGTCGGCTGGTCCAGCGTGGCCTGCATATAGTTGAACCACTGGCGGAATGCCTCGCCGACGACGGTCTGCATTGAGAGTTCCTGGTAGAAGGGGAATTCATTGAACATGCCGCCAGTTTTCGTGCTGCCCCAGCAGACGAGGCCGGCGTCGCCGCTGTTCATGCTGATCGAGCCGGCCAGGTAGTTGTCCCGCGTAAAGTCGGCGCCTGAGCAGACGAACAGTGAATAGAACAGCGCGCGCGGCTGCAACGCCCTGTAGTCAGCCGGGTACACAAACCCGAACTGCGAGCGGTCATCGCTGTAGAATCCGTGCCCGGCATAATAGCCGTGCGAGCGGAGCGAGACCAGCTCGTATGACGCGGCCATGCCGTTCTGCTTGTAATCGGGAACCGTTGTCTGCTCGTTGCTCGCGACAATGGTGATCGCCGACGATTCGTAAAGCATCGAGGCGTTGGCCGCATCCGCGCCGGCGATGCAGGCCCAATCGTCGTCGTTGTAGACAAGAGCGCGGCGCTCCGTGGCGAGTTCCTTCGAGCGATACCTGTGGTTCTTCTCGAAGTACCCCGCCACGAGCGCCGCTTCCCCGCCCTGCGCGGGAAGTGTGTCCGTCTTTATCCGGCACACCCAGATCTCAAGGTCAAGATTGCCCGCGCGAGTATCGTATTTGCCGTTTGCCGGCTGCACAAGCCCGTTGCTCGTGCAGTCGGTCCACGTGCCATCCAAGTCCATGTAGAACAGGTCGCAGGGGTAGTCTTCGTACTGCGCCGGCGCGCCTCCCTCTCCGTCCCAGTCCTGCATCTGTTCGTAGATGATGTGCGGAATGTTGCCCACCAGCACTGCGCCGGCCAGCGCGCCCGCCTCATCGTACAGCCCCTTGAGCACGTCCCGCACATCCGCGGCGGAACCGTCTGCGTACACGACGCGCACCGCCGTGAACCCCGCCGCCTCGAGGTCGGCCTCGTACGTGTCAATGCGTGCGCGCACCGCGCCGAGTATATTGCTGTGCACCACCACCGCCACGCGCGGCTGCGCTGCGCCGTCCGAGAACACCACCGCCGGACGCAACACCGTGATCCGCCTGGCGCCGCTGCTCACAGGCGCCTCATGCACCGGCTTCGGCTGCCCGTTCGGCTCCATCCATCGCGTCACCACCGGCAATGAAAATGCGTGGTCGGCTGCGCGTACGGCGGCGCTGCTGAAGGACAGGGCGCAAAGAGCGGCGAGAAAAATGCGCAGAAATGCGAAAATAATCTGTTTTTGGCTCGGAAAACAGGGAGAAAAGGCTTTTGCTTGACCTTTGCACGTCCGCTTTTTTCCCTTTGCCATCATGCAAGCGCAAAGGGCACCTCGCGTACCATACTTAATGTAGTGGCACTAACAACCTTATTTTCAAATACTTAGCCGTTTCGCATTGTGCGGCAATCACCCCAAATCATCGCATTTCTGCAATGGCTTTCGCATGCGGCAAAAAATGCGTTTTGGTACAATGTGTCCCGCTCTGTGCACGGTGCACACGGCAGCAGATTGAACCACTGGTATCCAGTCTAATGAGCGCAGATTCAGCCCACGCCGCACCAGAGGTCTTTCCCCATCCGTTCACGCAGGAATCCCCGCGTGCGAAATTCCTTGCAGCCACGGCGAACGGACACGCGCTCTTCGTCTTCCAGAGCGCGACACTGCCATTTACTGCCTGCTCGGCCGCCGGGCCCGTGCGCATCGAAGTGAACGTCGAAGGCGTCCATTTCGCCAAGGCTGCCGTCAAGCCTCTTCGCCTCGGCATTGTGCCCGAGGTGGATGGCGCGTCAATCCGCTTCACCATCGAGCGGCCGATGGATGTGCTGCTCGAGCTGGATGACCGGCCCGCATTGTTCATCTTCTGCTCCGGGCACGAGCAGCCGGACGTGACGCCGGGGCAGCCGCGCGTGCATTACTTCGCCGCGGGCCGCGTGCACGAAGCGGGCGAGATCGAGATCGGCAGCGGCGAAACGGTGTACATCGAGGCGGGCGCAGTGCTCCGCGGCTGCATCCACGCACGTGACGCGCGCGGCATCCGCATCGCCGGCCAGGGCGTGCTTGACGGGAGCTTCTTCAAGCGGGGCAAAGGCACCGCGCGCCATCCCATCCTTCTCGAACACTGCGAGGACGTTGTCATTGAAGGCATCACCATCATCGACCCGTCCCGCTGGACGTGCCGCATGGATTCATGCCGCGGCGTGCGTATCTCCGGCCTGCGCGAGATCACCCGCGGCGGCGGGTCGGATGGCATTGACGTCGTGAGCTGCACCGACGTGCTGATCGAGCGCTGCTTCCTCTGCACGGGCGACGACGCGATTGTCATCAAGGCCATCGATGTCCATGCGGCCGACGGATGGAACACGGACATCGACAATATCGTCGTCAACGGCTGCTCGCTGCTGGTGATGGATTGCGGCAGCGCGCTCGAGATCGGCCACGAGCTCCGCACGGCCTCGGTGAGGAACATCACGTTCCGCGATTGCGACATCCTCGCCGTGCACGGGCACGGCGCCGCCATGTCCATCCGCGCAGGCGACCGCGCGATCGTCAGCGATGTGCGCTACGAGAACATCCGCGTGGATCATTACTATGCCCACCTCGTCGATTTCCGCGTCATGCGCTCGCGCTACAACCGCGACCCGCAACGCGGCCAGATTCGCACCGTGCACCTGAAGAACGTACGTGTGAAGCAAAGCCCGTACAACGCCGGCTATTCGACGTCGCTCATCGGCGGCTACAACGCTGAACACACGGTTGAAGGCGTCGTGTTCGAGGATGTCTATCTCGATGATGAGAGAGTGATGTGCGGCGACCAGCTCGACCTGCACGTCAAGCAGGCGAAGGACATCGAGTTCAGATAGTGTAGGAGGGACATCCCTGTCCCGATGCCGTGCCCGAGGGACATCCCGGTCCCCATGTACGGGACGATGCGGCATTGCGTAGGACCGGAGTGCAAGAAAAACGCCTTTTCGGCGTATACGTTGTGAACACGCGTCGCACGCGCACAGAACAGTGCGGCTATCGCACGCGGATAACAACGGGCCGGGAGGGCACTATGAAGACGATGCTCCTGGGCGCTGCTCTGGCGTGTCATGAATGAAAAGAGACTTCTCACAGCCGTCTGCCTTCTGGCTTCTGCCGTCGTCGCAAGCGTGGCCATTCTGGTCCATTGGCGGCCTGCGCAGGGCGAACAAGGGCCTGTCGCAACGCCGCTGCCCGCACGGCCGGAGGGCATCAAGGAGGAATCCACTCCGGCGTCCGCGCCCCCGCTCGCAGAGCACGGGCCGGCGCAGAGCACGAAGTCCGGCCCGTCTGTTCGCACCTCACCTCACGACCAGCCTCCCGCTCCGAAGCTCTTCCGTGAATCACCCAATCCCGCGCACCATGGCCCGTTCACTCCGGCTGCCATCGAATTCTACTGCACAAACATAGCCCGCTATGCACACACTTATCCGCTGGTGCTCAGCAACCTGAATGCAGGCCTTTCCGCGGGCATCGTCCCGCCGTCCAATCTCCTGGATTTCCTCCGTTTCACCATTGATTGCTCGGCAATCGTCACAGGAGAGCATAACCTCTGCGGCCTTGGCATCATTATCGAACAGGCCACTAATCCGGCGTTCCGCACGGTGCTGGCGGAAGGTGCGCGCAGATGGTTTTTTCCGTTGGATGGCCTGACGCGGGAAGACCACTATTCCACCAACGTCCAGACCGCGCGGCTGTGCATGGGTGCGCTCCTTGGCCCGTGGCCGTACGCCTACTCGAACGTCCTTCTCCACAACGCGCTCTACAGTGAACTGGTCAGCAAAACGGGTTCAGAGCCGGTGCCGCGCTATGTTGCCCTTGATCCCGACAGTTATCCCGGGCACGCACGCGACTGGGCGCTTAACTGCCCGATCCAAAGCTTGCGCGACCAACAGCAAGGTGTGTGGAAAGCCGCCACGAACGCGCTCGCGCCGGATGTCCTCGAAGAGATTCTCGCGAGTTGGGATGCACGCCCGCCCGCACACTGGAATGGCAGCCAGTCAATGAAGGCGCATGCCACGCGCATCATGCGCAAGCTCATTGACGAGAAACGCGCCCGCCTGGCTCCCGGCGCCGGGTCTTCCCGCAGTCAAGCCGCATCACCATGAATCATCAATCTCGGCACTCGCGCCGCCAGGCCGCAGTCACTGCCCGTCGTCCGCGAGATAGTGCTGACACGCGAAGTCGAACACGGCTTGGTAGGCCGTCGCCAATGCTTCGGGCGCGCGGAACCACACGTGGTGCAGGTAGCCGAACTTGATGTGGTATGAATGGCGCTCGATGAAGAGGTTCGTGCGCGGCATGCCGCTGGCCGTGTACTCGACCACCGCGTCCGCGCCCCACACCTGCCAGCCGCGCGTCTGGTCGACCGGCCAGACGCGTTCGCGCTCGATGGCAAACATCCGCCCGGCGCCAAGCTGTTTCTTGAAATCGTCGATGCGCCACTGTTCGATTGCGCGCTCGGCGACACTCACGGGGGTGTTCTCGACGACGAGCGAGACGGCATTGGTCGCCGCGGGCGAGAGAAGCAGCGCGCGGCCGCCTCCAGGCGCCGTGTCGAGCGTCCAGCCTTCGGGCGTGATGAAGACGAAACGGCAGTGGCCGTTGATGTAGAGCGGGTAGACCGTCGTGCCGCCGTCGCCCCTGTAGTGCTTCTCAGACACCGTCACTGCTGATGCGATGAGCGCCGCGGCGCACAGCAGCGCGCCGGGCGCGAATACCACGGATGACATGTGCTGGTGCATGCGTGCCGCCTCCCGTCGCGCTACCGCGTCCGGCGCCAACTGCCGGGCACGACGGAGAACCGCAGGTACGGCACCGTGCCAGGCGGCTGCCCGCCAGGGTCGTTAAACTGCGATTCGTGTTCCCATTCGCGGTTCGGCGCCTCGTAGTAGATGCCGGTGGGCTGCCACGAGCCGGTCTCGTACACACTGTGCCACAGGCAGACCATCGAGCCGCGGAACGTGAATTTCACTCCCTTCCAGTCCTCGAGGAACCGGGGATAGTTTTCGAGCCCGCCGCTGTAGAGCGCATCCACGGTGGGAACGATGCCGGTCATGATGGCGGCATTGACCTCGGTTTGTTTTGCGCGCTCCATGTTGTTGAACTGGTTGTCCTTGTCGCGCCAGTTTTTCGAGAGGACGGTGAACGCGTCGGAGACGATGCTTGCGGGCGCGTTGGTGCCCGAGGTCACCTTTCCATTGATCTTGAGCTCGGTGTTGAAGTTGCCCAGGACGTAGACTGGGCGGGGCGATGCGACGGTCAGCCTGTTGCGCAGCGTGTCGGGAAGGCGCGCGCCGTTCGCCAGACGCACGGCCCTGCCGGGCGCGTTGGTCGTCGTGACGTACAGGACGCCAAAGCGCGCGGAGTTCGTCCGCGTCAGCTCGAGCGGCAGTGCGCACGACGCGAGCCACGTGTCGAGCTTTGCGATGTCGATGTCCAGCGGCCTGATGTACGCCTGCTCGCGCGTGTTCCAGAAGCGGTTCGTCGTGACGATCCACGACATGTTGGTCGCATGGCCTATGACGTAGTCATGGTCGACGTTTGTCGTGCTCCCGTACGCGGTGATGACGGCGTTGCTGACGCCCTGGACGGTGCCGTCTTCGAGGATGCGCATGCCGGCCTTGTTGTAGTATTTCGCGCTGTACGTGTCGTTCGATGACGCGGGCGGTTCGATCAGGATATGCGCATTCGTGGTCGCCACGAGCAGGCGCTGGACCTCGCCGAGATGGTTCGTCACCGTCACCGGCATCGAGAGCAGAAGCGGGGTGACGCCATGGTCCTTTGATTTGACATTGCCGCTCCACAGTATCTGCGACCCGACGAGCCAGTGCGGATGGCTGTTGTCCAGCCAGTCGTCCAGCACGGCCATGGGCTGGTAGTCGCCGTCGGCATCGGTGAAGTAGATGGGCCCGGCATCGAGCTTCTTGTTCTTGACCTTGACGCGGTGCCAGATCTCGCCGCCGATGCGCACCAGGGATTTGAATTTGAGCGATGCGCACGTGCCCAGGTAGAGCGCGTTGTTGCAGCGCACGGGCCCGCACAGCGTCATGTGCGCCCCTGGATGGATTTCGAGATCGACGCCGTAGAAGACCAGGTGCTCGAAGGGAGAGATGAATGAGTTTGTGATGCTGTGGCGCACCTCGAGCACGCTGCCGTCATGCGTGTTGCTCACCGCGGAGCGCACGGTGATCAGGCGTTTCGACACGGCGAGCGCCTCGTACGTCACGCACACCAGCCCCTGCGGCAGCAGGGGCGCAACGCCCGCCACGAACGTGTTCGACAGGTCCGCGCAGTAGCTGTTCCACGTGCCCATGCTGCCGTGCACGGTCTGCAACTGCGTTTCGAGGCTGCGGAAGTAGCCGACGCTGAACTGGAGCCCCGCTTCAGCCGCGTAGAGCATGCGGTTGCGCTCTGTCCGGTTGATCGCGGCGCGGTAGCCGCCCAGCGACCATTTGAGCAGCGCCGCGAGCCCCGCGGAGAGCGTCAGTGCGAGGACGAGCACCGAGGCGAAGAGCGCTGTTCCCCGCTCCGCCCGATGCCGCCATGTGCCCGCTGCCGTCCCCCGCATGTCCTTCCCGCGCCTCCCTCAGATGCCGCTGTTCCGCGTCATGAACGACGAATGCATCCGCACCAGTTCCCGGTTCGTGTCCGCCGGATCAACGAGAATGAGCGTCATGTGCAGCCGCTGGTATCCCGCGGAAAACACGGTTGCAGGCCCGACGGACGCGGCAAGGCTGTTGCTCGATGCCAGGCCGGCGACCGTGTTGTGCCACAGGCACCCGCCCGCGACGTGGAATTTCGACGTCCAGCCCGCGCCGTACAGGTTCACACAACGCCCTGCCGCCACCTGGCTCGTCGAGACAAAACTCTGGGCATAGCCTGGATACACCTCGAATCGTGACGCAGGGCGCGTCCGCTCAGCCACGGTGTGCAGTGCGGACAACGCACGTTGCTGCGCCCACGTCTGCGTCACGCTCATGCGCAGCGCGGCCTTTCCGTTGAGATACAACGCGATCAGCGCACTCAGCGCCATCGCCGAAACGGCAGACGCCACGAGAAGCTCCGTCAACGTGTATCCCTGATGGTGTCGCATGCCGCGCCGCTATTGGATGATGTACAGATTCGTCGGAAGAAACTGGTCGCACTCAGCCGATTTCACCGTGCAGTACTGGCGCCGCCGCGTGTAGAGGCCCTGCCGCCATTCCAGGTCGAGAACCACCAGTTTCGCATTGCCATACGCGCTTGCGACCTGCTGCACCTCCGCCTTGCACACGGCGCCCCATGCGCCCGTCACGGTGACTGGCGTCACCGCCGCGAACGGCCGTGCGAGGAAACCCTCGAGCACATCCACCGCCATGGCGTCGGCTGTCATTGCCCGCGCGGCCCGTGTCGCCAGCGCGCGGCCCATTACAAGGCCGCGAAACGCCCCGCCAAGCATTGCCGCGATCAGCACCGTGCTGACAAGCGCTTCTGTCAGCGTGACGCCGCGCGGCCGCCATTTCCGAGTGCGTGGTGCGATGGTGATTCGAGTGTGTGAAGCCATTATGCATCCGCTCACGTGGGTTTCACGGTGTGCCGCTGGAATGATTACAGTAGCAGATGTCCCGCCGCGTGTCTATCAGCCAAACGATGATTTTCCATAGTCCTTTGGTTGATATGGCATCAACCAAAGGATGATATGCGTTGTGTAACTGATTGCGGCAGTGAAGGTTGCATGACACCCCGCGAGACCGTGGATGACGGGAAACTCGCCCTGGTGAAGGTGCCGCGCCATGCTTCTGTTTGTGGCACGGACATCTTGGCCGGGACCGTGAAGGCACAGTGGGCCACCCCGGCATGCCGATCCTGAATCGGGGTGGGTTCTCAATTGCTGGAGTGATGACGATGAGTGTACCAGCGGTGGTGAGGTTTCAATCCCCTCTGAATCGGGGCGGTGTCTTCAATCATTCGTCTGCAAGGTGATGGAGGTGCACACCAAGGGTTTCAATCCCCTCTGAGTCGGGGCGGTGTCTTCAATCTATCGGGCGAATCCGATGGATCAGTTGTTTCCCACGTTTCAATCCCCTCT
>JAAYZF010000121.1 GCA_012514975.1 bacterium | reverse complement strand
CGCTGTTCACCCGCGGCGAAACGCAGAGCCTGGCGGTGACCACGCTCGGCACCGCCGAGGACGAGCAGCAGGTCGAGTCCCTCGCCGGCGAAAGCTCGAAGAAGTTCATGCTGCACTACGCCTTCCCGCCGTACTCGGTGGGCGAAACGAGGCCGGTGCGCGCGCCTGGCCGCCGCGAGATCGGCCACGGCAACCTCGCCGAGCGCAGCCTCAGGCCCGTGCTCCCCGCCGAGTTCATGTACACCATCCGCGTCACCAGCGACATCACCGAATCGAACGGCTCGTCCTCGATGGCGTCCGTCTGCGGCGGCACGCTGTCGCTTATGGACGCCGGCGTGCCGATCTCGGCGCCGGTCGCCGGCATTTCCTGCGGGCTCATCGAGGAGGGGGACACCCGGTTGCTCCTCACCGACATCATCGGCGATGAAGACCACTTCGGCGACATGGACTTCAAGGTGGCCGGGACGGCAAAGGGCGTGACGGGCGTGCAGGTGGACCTGAAGATCGACGGTCTGCCGCCCGCGTTCATCGCGCAGATTCTCGAACGCACGCGCAACGCGCGGATGAAAATCCTCGAGACAATGGCGCGGACACTCGCCGCTCCGCGGCCCGAAATCTCGCCCTATGCGCCCAAGATCATCACCATCCACATCCCGGTCGACAAGATCGGCGCGCTCATCGGCCCCGGCGGCAAGACGGTGCGCAAGCTGCAGGAAGAGACGAAGACCACGATCAGCATCGAGGACGACGGCACCGTGCAGATCGCCGCGGACAACGAGGAAGCAGCCGAGGCGGGCCGCAAGCGCATCGAGTTCATGATGGCCGAGGCCGAGATCGGGAAAATCTATGAAGGCCCCGTCACCCGCATCCTCAACTTCGGCGCCTTCATCCGCATCCTGCCCGACGTCGAAGGCATGGTCCACGTCAGCGAGATCGCCGACGAGCGCATCCCGAGCGTCGAGGACAGGCTGAAGATCGGCGACATCGTCAAGGCGCGCGTCATCGAAGTCGATGAGAAAGGCCGCGTGAATCTCACCATGCGCGGCCTCGATGCCGAGTTCGACCCCTCGACGGTGCGCAAACGGGGCGACCGGCCCGACCGCGGACACGGCGACCGCGGACACGGCGACCGCCCGCGCCGCGATCATGGCGACCGCCCGCGCGGCGACCGCCCGCCCCGGCGATAGCCCGGCACTGTGACGCTGCCCGTGCGGGGCGCACCCGCGCCCCGCACGCCCGCGTCCTCCCGTGCGCGACCCATGCAGACCACGCTCAAAATCCAGTTCCTCGAGAATGGCGCCGGCCTGCCGCCCCCGCGGTACCAGAGCGACCATGCCAGCGGCATGGACCTCTGCGCGGCCGTGGCCGGGCCGGTGACGATGGCGCGCGGCGAGATCGTGTGCATACCGACGGGCATCGCCATCGAGCTCGAACCGGGCTTCGAAGCCCAGGTGCGCGCGCGAAGCGGCCTTGCGCTCAAGCATGGCCTTGCCATCGTCAACGCGCCCGGCACCATCGACGCCGACTACCGCGGCGAGGTCCGCGTCATCATGGTCAACCTCGGCGCCGAGGCATTCCGCGTCGAACGCGGCATGCGCATCGCCCAGCTCGTCGTCCAGCCGGTGTGCAGGGCCGAGATCATCGTGACCAACGCATTGAGCGGCACAAAACGCGGCGCGGGCGGCTTCGGCCATACCGGCCGGTGACAGAGTGAATGGATGGCGCGCAACTGCGTCACACTATTAAGGAAGATGCGATTGTAACCCGCTCCAAAGCGAGGACGCTATGAAAATCACGCTCACGAGTGTCTTTCTGGCAACAACAGTCATCCTCTTCGCCGCGTGTGTGCCGGCGGCGCCTGCCACGGCTGGGGACGCGACAAACGCGACAGCCGCCGCGGACGAGGATGCCATTCTGCCCGATGCATCCGCCCAGGGCGGCACCCAGGCCGTCGAGGAAGTGGTTAGCATCGAGCCGGACATGAAGCAGCAACTGAGCAGGCCTCCCTCCCTGCTCGAGTTCAAACAGCAGATCCGGCAAGTCCAGAGCACCGGCAGCTCCGTTGACCTCTACAGCGACAAGCTCAACGTCAAATCGGCGGCGCAGATAAATGAGCTCTTCCAGCGATGCCGCACGATGGACATCGACGTGTACAAGGCGGGGAAGAGCGCCCTTGCCCAGCGGGCTGAAGCCCTGCTGACCGACAAGAACATGCTGGCCACCAAAAGGTACAGGGTGTACCAGCTCAAAGGGACGCACTTCTCCCTCTATGCCGTCGGCCCCGTGCAGACGAAAATGTACCAGCGCGGCAAGCTGGAGACGGTCAAATTCGATGACGAGCTCCAGAAAATCCTCGCGGCGGCGGACAAGGCATTCCAGAACGCGGCCAATTCGCTCGTGATGCAGTCGTTCATCAACTGGGCTGCCGTGCGCGGAAGGATTTACGTCCTGTACGACCCCGAGCACTGGCGCCTGATCCGCTCCCAGTCCCTCAAGAACCAGCCGGTGCAAACGGTGATCACCCAGCCGAAACACCGCGAGTTCTTCCTCTACGTCGGGCCGCGGATGCTTGACTATGCGGACCAGGCGATCGGCTTCGCCGTCGCCGGCGCCGTGTACGACGAGTTCGGCCAGGTCACCACCGGAAGAAGCGAGCCGAGATATCCGCTGTTCTATCGCACCGGCCTCGCCGCCCTCGCCGGCGGACTGGACGCGGTCGTCACGGAAGACGGGCCGGTGCAGAGCACGGAGGTCATGGGCAGAAGAATCATGCGGCCCGACCGCGAGGTGGACAACCCGAACGTCGTCGTTCCCGGACGCACGGGCGTCCTCCTCCTCTCGAAGCGGGTCATCCTGCCGTTCAAGGACCTGGTCAGCCTTACCCAGTTCCCCTCGAGCGATGAACGCACGTATGCAGTCATCCTCCAGAGCGCCGAGGCGGTGAAGTCATTGCGTGAGAAGGCGCCGCTTGCCCTCGTGGTGCTCACCAAGGAGCTTGCCACCGAGCCGGACTTCAGGAAAAGCGTCGGCGCTGCCTATATGAACGTCCAGCGCGACATGGAGGGCCGCGCCGCCCAGCCCGCCAAATCCAAGTCGCGTGACAGGAAATCCGATGACGACGCCGACTCGGAACAGGACATGGCGGGCACCGATTTCTCCGACTTCAAACGCCTTGACTCGTACATGGACAAAACCGTCTTCCCGCCGCTCACCGCGGAGGCGCTCGTCGAGTCGCGCAAGTCATCGCAATCCGCCAAGCCGGGCGGCAAACGCACCGGCTACTGAGTTCGATCCGGCATGACCCTCATCCTGGTCGAACCTGAGATACCGCAGAACACGGGCACGATCGCCCGCCTGTGCGCCGTCACGGGCGTGCGGCTCGAGCTCGTTCATCCGCTCGGCTTCTCGCTCGACGACAAGCATCTCCGCCGCGCCGGGCTCGATTACTGGCCGCATCTGGACGTGCGCGAGCATCGCTCTCCCGCCGCGTTCATCCGCGAGCGCGATCGCGCGGTCGCGGACGACGGGGCTCGCTTCTTCTACTTCTCGCGCCGCGGCCCGCTGTGTTACGCTGATGTCGCGTGGCGCGCCGATGATGCCCTCGTCTTCGGGCGCGAGTCAAGCGGTCTCGACCTCGATGCGCTCGGCGCGCCTTCCGGCGCCGTCGTGCGCATCCCCATGCGCCCCGGGCTGCGCAGCCTGAACCTCGCGAACGCCGCGTCAGTCGCCGTGTACGAAGCGTACCGGCAGCTCGGCTTCCCGGGGCTGGGATAACCATCACGCCCTGCCAGCGTGCCGCACGCTGCCGGCGCCACCCGCTGTCCATGAAACACCATACCACCAATCCCCACATACGCAACATCGCCATCATCGCCCACGTCGACCACGGCAAGACGACCCTCGTCGATTTCATGCTGCGCCAGAGCGGCATCTTCCGCGAGAACCAGGACGTCGACGAGCGCGTCATGGACAGCATGGACCTCGAGCGCGAGCGCGGCATCACCATCGCCGCGAAGAACTGCTCGGTGCTCTGGAAGGACGTCAAGATCAACATCCTCGATACGCCCGGCCATGCCGACTTCGGCGGCGAGGTCGAGCGCGCGCTCGCCATGGTCGACGGCGCCATCCTCCTCGTCGATGCCGCCGAGGGCCCGCTGCCCCAGACGCGTTTCGTCCTGCGCAAAGCCCTCGAGTCCAAACTCCCCATCATCGTCGTCATCAACAAGATCGACCGCAAGGATGCACGGCCGCAGGAAGTGCTCAACGCGATCTACGACCTGTTCATCGACCTTGACGCCACCGAGGACCAGATCGACTTCCCCGTGCTCTACGCCGTCGGCCGCGAAGGCATGGTGAAACGCTCGCTCGACGACACGGCAAGCGACCTGAGCGTCCTGCTCGACACGATCATCGACGAGGTGCCCCCGCCGCACTATGACGAGCGGAAACCGTTCCAGATGCTTGTGGCCGACCTGGATTACTCGGATTTCCTCGGCCGCCTCGCCGTCGGCAAAATCCACCACGGCACCGCGCACCGCAACGACGACCTCGTCTGCCTGAACGAGGACGGCCAGGCACTCCCCCTCCGCATCTCGAAACTCCAGGTCTATGACGGCATCGCGTTCAAGGAGGTCGACAGCGCGCCGCCGGGCGACATCATCATCCTCTCCGGCATCCAGGACGTCGAGATCGGCGACACCATTTGCACCAAGGAAGCGCCCGAGGCGATCAAACGCATCACCGTGGACGAGCCGACCGTCTCGATGATGTTCACCATCAACACCTCGCCCCTCTCCGGCCGCGATGGCAAGTTCGTCCAGTCAGGCAAGATCCGCGAGCGGCTTGTGAAGGAAACGCTGGGCAATGTCGCCATCCGCGTCGAGGACGCGCCGGGCGGGGACAAGTTCATCGTCAAGGGCCGCGGCGAGTTCCAGATGGTCATCCTCATCGAGACCATGCGGCGCGAAGGCTACGAGCTCAGCGTCGGCAGGCCTCAGGTGATCTTCAAGGAAAGGAACGGCGCGCAGGTCGAGCCCATCGAGCACGTCTTCATCGACTGCGGCGACGGATTCCTCGGCATCGTCACCGAGAAGCTCTCGAGACGCAAGGGCCGCATGCTCAATCTCGTCAACCACGGCTCCGGCCGCATCCGCCTCGAATTCAGCATTCCCACCCGCGGGCTGATCGGCTACCGCAGCGAGTTCCTCACTGATACCAAGGGCACGGGCATCATGAACTCGTACCTGCAGGGCTACGAGGAGCACCGCGGCGAATTCGCCACGCGGCTCACCGGCTCGCTCGTGGCCGACCGGCCGGGCGCGGCCGTGGCCTATGCGCTGTCGAACCTCGAGCCGCGCGGCGTGCTGTTCGTCGTCCCGGGCGACCCGGTATACGAGGGCATGATCGTCGGCGAGCACAACCGCGAGAACGACATCGACGTCAACCCGACCAAGGAGAAGAAGCTGACGAACATGCGCGCCGCGGGCAAGGATGACGCGGTGCAGCTCACGCCCGTGGTGCCCATGACGCTCGAACGGGCGATCGAGTTCATCAAGGACGACGAGCTGGTCGAGGTGACGCCGAAGATCGTGCGGCTGCGCAAGGCCGTCCTCTCCGCGACCGCGCGAGAGAAGATCTGGCGCAGCACGCTGTAGGAGGGACATCCCTGTCCCGACTAGGGGACAACCCTGTCCCGCGTTGCGTCGCATCCTTGCGGCGACCAATGCCGCCATTGGCGGCGTTCCCATCCGGCGCATCCTTGCGGCGACAGGGCGCTGCACTATCGCGCACATGAAGTGGCTGATCCCGCCTCGCGGAATTGGCAAGTGAAAGTCAAAGTGGCCGAGGCTTTGCCTTGGCAGGTAGAAGTCAAAGTAGCCGTGCAGTTCTACATTCTCTCACATGCGCCAGCAGATATCAGCGCATGTGGCCAATCTGTCCCAAGGAACCGGCCTTGACACCCCGCTCCCATGTTGCTATACTTTTGTATAGCAATTGTATTGCAACCAGGAGTCTGTATGGCATCGTATGCAACCATCCGCGAGCTGCAGGCGCGGGCGTCCGCGCTCATCAGCGCCACCGACAAGGCTGAGCCGCTCATCGTCACGAGCCGCGGCAAACCGGTCGCCATTCTCGCCGCCGTCACGCCGGACGAGGCGGACGAGATGGCGCTCGCCGTCGAGCGCCTCCGCTCGTATCGCGCGTTCAAGCGCCTGCAGCAGGCAGCCTCGAAACGTCCCGCGCCTGGTCTCGCCGCCATAAATACACTGGTCGCCCGCGTCCGGAAGCAGCGTGAAAGCGGTCATTGACACCAATGTCCTTGTTTCGGCGCTGTGGCGTCCGGGCGGCGCGCCGGCGCGCGTCATCGAGGCGGTCTATGCGGGAACGATCGAGCCGGTGGTGTCCGACGATCTCCTCGCCGAATACCGCGCCGTCCTCACACGCCGCGAGCTGCGTCTGCCCAGAGATTCCGTCAATGAGATGCTGCGCTTCTTCGCCGCATTCCTCCTTCCCCTGCCGCCGGCCGTGTCACCCTATCCTTGCCCGCATGCGCCGGACAAGCGTGTTCTCGACGCCGCACTCAGCGGCGGCGCTGAGGTGCTCGTGACGGGCAACCTGAAGCATTTCCCGTCGCGCGTGCCCGGCCTGAGTATCATGTCACCACGCCATCTGGCTGACCTGCTGGACACGACCCCGCGCGGCGAATGACTCGCCGTACCTCCCCCAAACGTAGGAGGGACATCCCTGCATCGGATTCCAGATCTGTTCTTGCTACCATGTGGCCAATTCTGTACAATAATGCCATGGTACGCAAGAACGCGCATAGGCCGGGCCGGCGGCGTGTCTGCGAACGGCAGGCGCGGAAGGACGCACCATGACTGGCTCCCCCGCACAGCGCATCGACCAGCTCCGCGATCTGATCAGGCATCACGACGTCAAGTACTTCGTCGAGAACGCGCCCGAGATCAGCGACCGCGAGTATGACGCCCTCATGCGCGAGCTGCGCGAGCTCGAAGCGCAGCACCCCGCGCTCGTCACGCCCGACTCCCCCACCCAGCGCGTCGGCGAACAGCCCCTCACCGGCTTTGCCCAGGTGCGCCATCCCGTGCCCATGCTCTCGATGGACAACACGTACTCGTTCGAGGATTTGAAGGAGTTCGACCGCCGTGTCCGCGAGGCGCTGCAGGTGATGATGGTCACCTACGCCGTCGAGCTGAAATTCGACGGGCTGGCCATCGCGCTCCAGTACGACAAGCGCGCGTTCGTCCGCGGCGCGACGCGGGGCGACGGCGTGACGGGCGACGACGTCTCGCTGAATCTCCGCACGATCCGCAGCCTGCCCCTGCGCCTTGCCGAAACGGCGCCCGCAGGCGCGTTCGAGGTGCGCGGCGAGGTCTACATGCCGCGCAAGGAGTTCGAGCGCGTCAATGCCGAACGCGAGCGCAACGACGAGCCGCTGTTCGCCAACCCGCGCAACGCCGCCGCCGGTTCCCTCAAAATCCTCGACCCGAAGATCACCGCCACGCGCGGGCTCGGCCTGTTCATTTATGGCGCGGGCGGCGACCTTGGGCTCAAGACACACCACGAGATGCTCGCCGCGCTCTGGAAATGGGGCTTCCCCGTCTCGCACCCCGTCCAGCTCTGTCATGGCATCGATGAAGTGATGAGGTACTGCGACACGTGGCAGGAAAAGCGGCGCGAGCTGCCCTTCGATACCGATGGCATGGTCATCAAGGTCGATTCGTTCGCCGAGCGGCGCGAGCTGGGCACGACGGCGAAGTATCCCCGCTGGGCCATCGCGTACAAGTTCCCCGCCGAGCAGGCCGTCACGCAGCTCCAGCGCGTCGAGTTCCAGGTCGGCCGCACGGGCACGATCACGCCCGTCGCGCATTTCGATCCCGTCCATCTTGCCGGCACGACGGTCTCGCGCGCCACGCTGCACAACTTCGATGAAATCGCCCGCAAGGACATTCGCGAGAAGGATTTCATCGTGGTCGAGAAGGCGGGCGAGGTGATTCCCTACGTGCTCAAGTCGCTGCCCGCGAAACGCAGTGGTGAGGAAAAGAAGATTCACGAGCCGAAAGCGTGCCCCGTATGCGGCGGCCCGGTGTCGCGCTATCGCGAGAGCGCGTTCGTTGCGTGCGAGAACCAGGCTTGCCCGGCGCAGGTGAAACGCAGCATCGAGCATTTTGCCTCGCGCGCCGCGATGGACATCGAGGGGCTCGGCCCGGCCGTCGTCGGCCAGCTCGTCGAAACGGGCATGGTGAAAGACTACGGCGATCTCTATGCGCTCAAGGCAACGAAGCTCGAACGGCTCGAGCGCATGGGCGCAAAGTCGGCTGCGAATCTCGTCAACGGCATCGATGCGAGCAAGGGCCGCCCGCTGGCGAAGCTCATCAACGCGCTCGGCATACGCAACGTCGGCGAAGCGCTCGCACGCGCGCTTGCGGACGCATTTCACTCGCTTGACGCGCTTGCCGAAGCGGGCATCGGGCAGTTGCAGGAAGTGCCGGATGTGGGGCCCGAGGTTGCCGACTCGATCGTGCTGTTCTTCGGCAACAAGAACAACAGGAGCGTCATCGAAAAGCTCCGCGCGGCAGGCGTCAACTTCGGCCGCGAGGAGAAGGCGGGGCCGGCCTTGCCGCGGACGCTCTCAGGCAAAACGTTCGTCCTCACGGGCGCCCTGCCTGGCATCTCGCGTGAAGATGCGTCCGAGATCATCAGGCGGCTCGGCGGCTCGACCAGTTCGAGCGTGAGCAAAAAAACCAGTTTCGTCCTCGCCGGCAGTGACCCGGGATCGAAGTTCGACAAGGCCCGCGCGCTCGGCGTCGAGATCATCGACTGGGATGCGTTCGTCAAACTGGCCGGAAAGGCCAATGTCGAAGCAGCCCGCCCGGCCGCCGGCGGCACAGCCGGCCCGGGCGAAGGAGAGCTGTTGTGAGGATGGAGGCGTGGATGAATGGATGAATGGAATGGTGGAATAATGGAATGGTGGAATAATGGAATGATGGAATAATGGGATTGTGGAATTGTGGCTGCCATGGATGTCACCCGTGGTCCGTGCAGGTCCGTGTTCGTCCGTGTCAAATGTCAGATGTCAAATACCCAATGTCAGATATCAAATGATCTTTAGCGGCTCTTCCCCTTGATCCCCCATCACAGCATTGGGGGATGCCCAAACGACGGGCACCCTTGACCCTTGACCTCTTGACCCTTGACCCTTAACCCCATTCCCTCCCTGGTTTCCCGCGCCGCGCATGTGCGGCAGTCATTCCGTGATGTCGGGCCCGCATCGGTGCGGTTCCTGACGTTCATCGGCTTCAACGTGCTGTCGTGGCAGGCGCTGGTGGGCGGCGTACTGACGCTGCACGCGCGGGCGCTGGGGATTGACGCGGGGATGGTGGGCATACTGAGCTCGCTGCTCCCCTTCTCGATGGTGGCGGCGCTGCTGGCGAAACCGATGGCCGAGCGCGTCGGGTCGAAACGCCTGCTCACCTCCGGCTGGACGCTGCGCAACCTTTTGATCGCGCCGATGATCCTGACGCCCTGGGTGTATGCCCGCTGGGGCACGCATGCGGCGGCCATGCTCATCCTTGTCTCCGTGTCGCTGTTCTGCCTTCTGCGCGCGGTGAGCGGGCTAGGCTGGGGCTCGTGGCTGCACGAGATCGTTGCCGACGACCGGCGCGGGCTGTACTACAGCCTCGAATTCGGCATCACGAGGGTCGTGGGCGTCGTCTTCGCGCTGTTTTTCTTCTGCTTCTTCGGCGCCAATCCCGCGCTGTGGAAATTCTCGGTGGTAAGCGCCGTCGGCGTCGCCGCGGGGCTGGCAAGCATCGTCTTCCTCCGGCGCGTTCCCGGCGGACTCCCGCCCGCGCGCACCACGGCATCCGTCGCCGCGTCCTACCGCGAGATGCTGCACACGGTGCGCGACAGGGACTTCAGCCCGTTTCTTGCCGTCGCGTCGCTCGGCACATTCGTCAATTTCGGCCAGATGGTGCTCGTCATGCTGTTCATGCGCGACCATCTGCACATCACGCCGTCGGTGATCCTTCTTGTAACCGGCATGGGCAATGTCGCGGCCGCCATGACCATCCAGCGCTGGGGCCGCATCGCCGATTCGCACGGCAGCCCGGTGACGATGGCCGCGTCGGCCGCGCTGGCCGGGCTGGCGCTTGCCGTGCTCGCCACCATCACTCCCGGCCCGCACGCGTTGCGCTGGGTGCTGCCCGCGGTCGTCCTCCTCGGCATCGGCGTGGACGGCTTCGTCGTCTCTGCGAACCGCGGCTTCCTCCACCGCATCAATCCCGCGGCACGCCATGCCTACGTCGCCGTCTGGTCCGCCGTCACCTCCGTTGCCGGCGGCCTTTCGTCCATCGCCGCCGGGTTCTTCATCCGCCACGGGTCGTTCTACTGGGAAATCGCTGCCGGCTACGGAGCGATCATGCTCGCCGTCAGCTTCTGCTGCGTGAGACTGAAGGAGTCGAACATCGATTTCTCGAAGGAGGAATACGACCTCTTCGACCCCGACCGGCCGGTCATCAGCCTGCTCCGCATGTGGAGCTATGTGCTGAATCCGGCGCAATCCGGGCCGGCAGGCAAGAAACAAAACGGCCTGCACTGAGTGCAGGCCGTTTTCGTTGTCCGTTGTGCTTCCACCGCCAGGCGGGCCATCTCCTCACTCGTGCGACCGAAGCCGCTTCAGGTGGCCGTGCCTGGTAACCCGTGTCGATTCCGCCATCGGGCTCCGCGGTTCATCGCACGGTCGCGGGTGCACAACGGTGTGTTTCCCTTTTCTCCTCATATCGCTCCTCCCTCAGTTCCTGTGCGTTACCATATGATACGCCCTCATTCATACCGGCGCTGCCCGCGGCGGGCATGGCCGGCCGGCGCCCGCTACAGCATGAAGACGAGCCCGACGGCGATGCCGGCGAAGAGGCCTATTGCAAAGAGCGTTGTGTCTTTCATACCAGCCTCCGGGGACTGGTGTTACTCGCCAGATGAAGGGAAGCAATTCCCGTGCCGCCGCCCGGGACCGGGCCATATTATGGTATTTTGGTACTTTTTTACTGGTTTCCCTGCGGTGCGCGTGCCGCACCGCGCGGAACAAACCGCGCATACGGCGCTTCCGCCGCGTTCCCCCGTCCTTTCCCCCGTCCAACCACGGCGCGTCTGACGGACGCAGGCAACGCATTATCCCGACTGAATGGGTGGATGGCCTTTGACTTGCGTGCACCGACTTTGCTATAGTACTCCCCGGGTGGGACACCGACAGAACGTGTGCAGTAACCGCATGCCTGGAGCAGCCACATGCAGAGGCCGAGCTGGGTCGAAGTCGCAGTCACCGCTGTCATCATTGCTCTCATCGTCTTCGTGCTGGCGCGGGGAAAGGCCAGTACGGCGCACGCGCCACAGGACCAGTCGCGGAAAGAACGCGTCGTCACACCTGCCCGCCATGCCGCGCCGCACGCGGCTGGAGAGCGCGTGCCGCCGGCCCTTCCCCAGGTCACCGACACTGACGAACCGCCCGCGCAGACGCAGACACTCAAGGTCACGCATGCCAGTGTGCGGATCGTGTTCGAAGGTGATGCACCGAGGCCGTTGACAGGAAAGGCGCAACTGAGTGCAGAAGACAGGCTCGGCGTGTCAGGCTGGCAGAGTCTCTCCATGCCTGTTGAGCACACGCGCTCCGTCGTGTTCACAGACGTGAACCCGTGTGACTGCTCCGTGATCGTCAGGCTGTCCAGCTACATGGAGATGAGGACGAACTTCTCTCTTGCAGCATACGTTGGTCAGCAAGCCACAGTCGTCTTCGCGCTCGAACCGCAGTGGACATTGCGCGGCGTGATCCGTGACCGTGACACGTCCGATTCGGTGCAGGGCGCGCACGTGAACCTGCACAGCACCGACCCATATGTCAGAACGTATGAAGCCTTCTCGGACGGCAGGGGCGAATTCGACTGCGCCGAACTCGCCTTTCCCCGCGCACGCGTGACGATCGCCCATCCGTGGTATCCGACGCAGACCGTCTCTCTTGTGCAACAGCCGCCTGACGCGGACCGTCTCGTCTTCACGCTGTGCCGCGGCGCACGCATAACCGGCCGTGTGACCGACGAATCAGGTTCGCCGGTGGCAGACCACGAAGTGTACATTGCTGGGCGTATCGATCCGAACGGTCCGTTTTTCCCGTCTGGTGACAAGGAAGGGACGCATAGTGACGCGTCGGGATCATTTACGCTTGAGCATGTCGCGCCGCGAAAGCCGTTCACGCGTGTCATCGCGGATTCAGGCTGCAGCAACGGGTATGCCGATCTTGCGCTCGAAACGGGTGACGAACGCGATGTGACCTTGATCGTGCGCAGCATCACCAACGCACCGCCCGTGTTGAAGGTCACCGCCCGCTTCACCAATGGCTCGCCAGTGCGCAATCTGGATATCCGCATAGTCAATGTTGAGCGGTACGCCGGGGGCGGCGCCTTCAGAAGCGCGCGTCACTTCGCACACTGGTCAGACGACGGTGTGCACTATGCACAGGCCGATCCGGGCATCGTGCCCGTGACGGTCTGGTGCGAAAACTATGCGCCAGTGTACTTCAGCAACCTTCTGTTCAAGCTCAACTGCACCACGGAGGTGAGCGTGGTCATGGCGCCGCCAACTGCCGAGCTGGTGGGTCATGCCGAGCGCGCCAACGGGACGCCGGCACCGGGCATTGATCTCGTGGCTTCCGCTGCGGCGTGCGAGTTCGAAACAACGACATCCTGCGACCAGAACGGGGATTTCGCCTTCAAGTCGATCCTGCCTGACACCGCATACTCGATCAGGTCTGGCAACTCGGACGGGATCGAAGTGGCAGAACCGGCGCAACCAGTCGACTTGGGCCAGCCCGTGCGCGTTGTGCTGAAACCGTACAGCGCCATAACGTTCTGGGGATCCATCTCCAACACCCTTAAGGCCGTCAACACGGTCTCATACATCATCTCGCACACGCCGGTGGAGCATCCCCGGTTCGATTCCCTCTACGGGACAGATCTGAAGCTATCCATTAACGCGCCGTGGTCAGGCGACTGCTATTTCTACGTAACGGCAGCGGGATGCAGACCCAAGTCATATCACTTCAATCTCAAACCCGACGAAGACGTCGATCTTGGCACCATCTGGTTCGAGAAGGAGGAATGAAGGACGCCGCGCGGTCACCGGGGACGGTGGCCCTCCAGGCGGCAGGGACGCCGCGCGGTCGCCGCGGACGGTGACCCTCCACTTGTTGCCCCCTGCCTCCTGCGCCTCTGCGTCTCAGCGCGAATACCGTTACGCCCTTGAGCAGGCAGCAACTACTTTCACTTTCCAAGGCACAGCCTCGGCCACTTCTCTGAACAATCCGCAATCCGCATCCCGCATTCTGCAATTGGCATCCTCCATTGACCACCGGCGGCGGAATTGTTATACTTTGTCTGTTATGAGAGACCGCACGGCACGCCTGCTGCAACATGGAAAAGCGGAGTGGCGCCTGCTCAAGCCTGATGAGGAGATTGTGCGCCATTTGTGCGCCAGCACACGGCTGCCCGAGCAGATCGCCCGCGTGTTCGTCAACCGCGGGTTCCTCGATGCCGACGCCGTCCAGCGCTTTCTCGATGCCTCGCTCTCGCAGTTGCACGACCCTTTTCTCCTCGGCGGCCTGCGCCGCGCGGCCGACCGCGTGCTCTCGGCGATCCACCGGCAGGAACGCATCGTCATCTACGGCGACTATGACGTCGACGGCGTCACCTCGACCGCCCTGCTCGTCCGCGTACTCCGCGCCCTGGGCGCCCGCGTCAGTTACTACGTGCCCAACCGCATGTCGCTCGGCTACGGCCTGCACAGGCAGGCCATCGAGGAGCTCGCGGTCGCCCACACGAACCTGATCGTCACCGTCGACTGCGGGATCAACGCCATCGAGCCCGTCTCGGCCGCGCAGAAGCTCGGGATCGACGTGGTCATCACCGACCATCACGAGCCCAAGGAGAGCGACGAGGAGGACGAGCTCGAACTCGTCCAGCAGGCCAGCCTGTTCAACTACGCGTTCGAGAACGGCGATGCCGACGCGCGGCTCACGCGCTTCAACCTCGTCCTCCCCGCCGCGTATGCCGTGGTCGACCCGAAATGCGGGTATTACCCGTTTGCCGACCTGGCGGGCGTGGGCGTGGCGTTCAAGCTTGCCCACGGCGTCGTCAAGCTCGCGCGCGAGCGCCACATCGCCCAGGCGTTCGACATCGATCTCAAGGAGCATCTCGATCTCGTCGCGCTCGGCACGATCGCCGATGCCGCGCCCCTGCGCGACGAGAACAGGATACTGGTGAAGAACGGCCTGCGCGTGCTCGCCGAGACGCGCAAGGTGGGCCTGCGCAAGCTCATCGAGCTGTCCCGCCTCCGCCAGGTCGACGCCGACAGCGTCGTCTTCGGCCTCGCCCCGCGCATCAACGCCGCGGGCCGCATGGGCGATTGCCGCCTGGCCGTCGAGCTGCTGCTCACCGCCAACACGGCCGAGGCAGAACTCATCGCGCGCGATCTCGACGGGCTGAACCAGGACCGCCAGCGCGTCGAGCGCGAGACGTTCCAGAACGCGATCGAGCAGTTCGAGAGCTCGCTCCCCATCGAGCTGCCCGACACGCCTGTCATCCCGGGCGGCCTCCAGAAATTCCTGCCTGACGGCCCGCGCGTCATCGTGCTCGCGAGCGACGAGTGGAACCCGGGGGTTGTCGGGATCGTCGCGTCACGCATGGTCGAGCGCTACTATCTCCCGACGGTGGTCATCGCGCTGCAGGGCGACGCGGGCCGCGGCTCGTGCCGCAGCGTCCGCGGCTTCCACATCTTCGACGCGCTGCGCGAGTGCAGCGACCTGCTCGAGCGGTACGGCGGCCACCGCGTCGCCGCGGGCGTCACCATCGCGCGCAGCAACATCGAGGCGTTCCGCGAGCGTCTCAACGCCGTTGTCCGCCACGACGTGCACGGCGACGAGCTGACGCCCGTGCTCGATATCGACGCCGTGTTCGACCTCCGCGACTACACGCTCGACCTGCTCGACGTGCTCGAGAAGCTCCCGCCCTTCGGCCAGAGCAATCCCCGCCCCGTCTTCCTTGGCCGCGGGCTCAACCTTGTCGAGACGCCCACCGCCATCAATGACCGCCACGTCCGCTTCTGCGTCATGCAGCACGACGCCTACCGCCAGGTCATCGCCTTCAACGGCATCAACAGCAAGGACGAAATCTCCACCTGGGCCTCGATGGATGTCGTGTTCCATCCGCTGGTGGACCATTACCGCGAAACCACGTTGCAGCTTCAGATGATCGACGCACGGGAGTGCCTCCAATGAAACGATTCATCGCCTGTCTTGCCGTTCCCGCCCTGCTCGCCGCCGCCGGGTGCATCCACACTCAGCCGTCCACCGGCCTCTCCTACCTGCTTCACGACGAGTACGAGGTCTTCCATTTCGACGAGAGCCCGGTCATCACCCCGAGCAATTTCGTCGGGTTCTGCATGCTCCCCATGGAAAAAGTCGAGGATGAACGCGCCATGGGCGGCATCGAGCTGCTCGAGTATGCGCTCGACAAGCATGGCTACACGAAAGTGACGCAGGAGGAGCTGCTCGCCGGGCCAGGGCTTATACCGAAGACGTTCATGGTCGGCCTCGGCTACAACCAGTCGTTCGCGTACGAGACGGTCGAGGCGCAGATCAATCTGTACGTCTTTGACCAGAAGGCGCGGCAGAACAGGCTCTTCTGGTCGTGGAAGGGGAAGCTCGACGGCTACCCGTTCGACCGCGACACGTTCATGCCCATGCTGAACGACCTGTTCGTGCTCGAACCGATCGACTGGTTCCGGCACGAGACCATCTTCCCCCGCTGCGGCGCGACGTCGAACGAGATCGAGAATTTCATGATCGACCTTGCGGCCGCGCGGCTGAATATCATCCAGCAGCGGAACGGGACACTATGACGCCTTGGCGCACGGGGCGTGCGTGGCGGGCCCGCCGTTCGGGCGCGCGGCTTGACAACGCGGGCGTATATGTAGTATACTGGTACCAGAATAGATGCTTCGTGTCCCTTAACCGGCGTGACTGCAGACCATGTGGGACTATACCGACAAAGTGATGGAGTACTTCCGCAACCCGAAGAACCTCGGCGACGTCGACAACCCCGACGCGGTCGGCGAGGTCGGCAGCATGGCGTGCGGCGATGTCATGCGCCTCACCCTCAAGGTCGAAAAAGGCACGGACCGCATCCTCGATGCCCGGTTCAAGACCTTCGGCTGCGCCAGCGCCATCGCGTCCGCCAGCATCCTTACCGAGCTCATCAAGGGCAAGACGCTCGACGAGGCCGCCCAGGTCTCGAATGACGACATCGCCCGCGCCCTCGGCGGCCTGCCGTCCGCCAAGATGCACTGCTCCGTCATGGGCCATGACGCCCTCATGGCCGCCATCGCCAACTACCGCCATGCCCCCCAGCCCGACAGCGAGGAGGAAGGCGGCAAGATCGTCTGCCGGTGCTTCGCCGTCACGGACAAGCATATCGAACGGGTCGTCCGCGAAAACAACCTCGCCACGATCGAGGACGTCACGAATTTCACCAAGGCAGGCGGCGCGTGCGGCTCGTGTCACACGCAGATTCAGGATATCATCGACAGGGTCCGCCGCGAGCTCGCCGCGGAGAAGAAGACATGAAGCCGCTGATCTACGCAGACAACAACGCCACCACGCGCGTCGCGCCCGAGGTGGTTCACGAGATGCTCCCGTTCTGCACCGAGCAGTACGGCAACCCGTCAAGCATGTATGCCTTTGCCCAGGCGCCCGCGAAGGCCATGGATACCGCACGCGAACGCGTCGCCGCGCTCGTCGGCGCGGAGCGGCCCGATGAGATCATCTTCACAAGCTGCGGCACCGAAAGCGATAACGCGGCCGTCTTCGGCACGCTCGCCGCGCTCCCGGACAAGAAGCACGTCGTCCTCTCGTCCGTCGAGCATCCCGCCGTGTACAACCTCGCCGAGACGCTCCAGCACCGGGGCTGCCGCACCACCATGCTCCGCGTCGACTCGCAGGGCATCGTCGACCTTGACCAGCTTGCGAACTCGATCTGGGATGACACGGCGCTGGTAAGCGTGATGTGGGCGAACAATGAGACCGGCGTGGTGTCGCCGGTGAAGGAGATCGCGGCGATCTGCCGGGCGAAGGGCGTGGCGTTCCACACCGACGCCGTGCAGGCGGTGGGGAAGCTGCCGGTGAACGTGCGCGAGGCCGGCGCCCAACTGCTCTCGCTCTCGGGCCACAAGATTCACGCGCCCAAGGGCGTGGGCGCGCTGTACATCAAGCGCGGCACGCGGTTCCGCCCGTTCTTCGTTGGCGGCCACCAGGAACACGGCCGGCGCGCGGGCACCGAGAACGTGCCCGGCATCGTCGCCCTGGGCAAGGCGTGCGAGCTCGCCGCCGCATACTTGCAGGACGAGGTGACCCGCGTGCGCGCCCTGCGCGACAGGCTTGAACGCGAGATTCTCGCGCGCGTCCCCGATTCGTTCCTCAATGGCGGCGGCGCTGACCGCACGCCAAACACGACGAGCATCTCCTTCGAGTACATCGAGGGCGAGGCCATCCTCCTCTACATGAGCGACGCGGGCATCTGCGCCTCGTCAGGCTCGGCCTGCACCAGCGGCTCGCTCGAGCCATCGCACGTGCTGCGCGCGATGGGCGTGCCGATCGAGCTGGCGCACAGCGCCGTGCGCTTCAGCCTCAGCCGGTACAACACCGACGCGGACGTCGACTATATCATCGACAAGCTCCCGCCCATCATCGCCCGACTGCGCGAGATGTCGCCGTTCGCGCCGAAGTAGTTGATGCCGCGCGTTCGCCCGCGGCGCACAAATGCAGCCGCCGGTTCCCGCAACGCGGAACCGGCGGCCGTTTTGAAGAATATGGATGGGCGCTCTGCGCCCGTTGATCGTCCACCATCCGGCCTCGGAGAGGCCAGCCACATTTGCAGTGC
Source organism: bacterium (assembly GCA_012514975.1). Classification (GTDB taxonomy): domain Bacteria; phylum Auribacterota; class UBA3054; order UBA3054; family JAAYZF01; genus JAAYZF01. The sequence continues at coordinate 649 of JAAYZF010000121.1, read as the reverse complement.
TTTCCTGCCGTGAACGACCCCATGGTCACCGGGGACGGTGACCTTCCCTGATCCAAACGGTTCTCCCCGGCCCTGTGACTCTGTGGTGAAGCCGTTTCGCTCAAAACCGCCGGTTCCCGCATTCTCCCGCGTCTCAGAACAGCACGATCCCGCCGAAGAACAGGTGGATCACGGCGAGCACGAGGCACGCAAGACCGATCGGCACCTGGTACCGCTCGATCGCGTCGATCTTCGCCTGCTGCTTCGCCAGCGCATCGGCCGCCTTTGTCCCGCCGGCGATCTGCATGATGAGCTCCTTGCCGAGAAAGAGCCCCGCGGCGACCACGGCAAGCTGCGGCAGCAGGTCGGCGAACGGCGCGAGGAAGAACACGAGATTGCGCAGGAAGCTGCCCACGCCGACTGCAAGGACGATCACGCCCACCACGGCGCGCAGCGGCGCGATGTTCGCGTAGAACGCGGCGAGCTGCGGCGCCTTCACCTTCAGCAGCGGCGCCGCGGCAAGCAGGCCGGCAAGCACGTTCGCGCCTATCAGCGCGAGCCAGAAGATCGTGCCGAAGAATCCGCCGGTGGTCCTCTTCCCGCCCATCTCCTTTATGTTCGAGATGCGCATCTTGTACGTGTCGCCCACGAGCACGGCGGTGAAGGGCGG
>JAAYZF010000120.1 GCA_012514975.1 bacterium | reverse complement strand
GCCCCGTCCACGCCGTCCGCGCCGTCGGCGCCGTCCGCGCCGTCCGCGCCGTCCGCGCCGTCCGCGCCGTCCGCGCCGTCCGCGCCGTCCGCGCCGTCCGCGCCGTCGGCGCCGTCCGGCGAATCTGCTGCCGATGCGACCGAGGCGGCTTGGCGCGGCTGGCTCGAGCATGCGGAGAAGAGCGAGCCGATGCTCGCCTCGCTCGTGAAGTCGGCACAGGCGGGCTTTGGCACGGCGGGCACGGTGTCGCTCGTGTTCCAGCCTGATGACGTCGGGGCCGACGCGCTCGGGCAGAAGAAGAACATGAACCGCCTGCTCGAAAGCCTTGCCGCGTGTGCCGGCCGGCCGATCGCCGTCAAGGTTTCCGTGGCGAAACCCGCTGCCGCGCACACCAAGCCGAAGACGCAGGACGACCTGCGCGAGCAGGCAAAGAAGATGCCGCTGGTGAAAAAGGCGCTCGAGCAGTTCCCGGGCAGCAAACTGACGCATGCGGAGGAATAGTTCATAGTTGGGAGTTGGAAGTTGGAGGCTGGGAGTGACGAATGGGGAGTGGGAACACAATCCCAGAACTGGAATCATCAAGTCATCAAATCATCACATCATCAAATCACCACCTTCCATGCATCGCACACATCACTGCAACGAGCTGCGCGCAGCGCACATAGGCCAGGCTGTCACGCTTGAAGGCTGGGTGAACCGCCGGCGTGATCTTGGCAGCCTGATCTTCATCGATGTGCGAGATCGCGAGGGCATGACGCAGATCATCATCGACCCGGCCGCGAGCCCCGAGGCGCACAAGGCGGGCGGGGACGTGCGGCCCGAGTGGGTGCTGCGCGTGAGGGGCACTGTCCGCTCGCGCGGCCAGCAGGTCAACACACACATGGCCACGGGTGAGATCGAGGTGCTCGCCGCTCACGTCGAGGTGCTCAGCACGTGCCCCACGCCGCCCTTCCCGCTTGATGGCGACGAGGAGTCTGACGACCTGCGCCTGCAGTACCGGTATCTCGACCTGCGCAGGCCGCGGTTGCGCGAGGCGATGCGCGCGCGCCATCTCATCACGCAGGCCGTGCGGACGTATCTGACTGCGCAGGGTTTCTGGGAGATCGAGACGCCGATCCTCACCAAGTCGACGCCCGAGGGCGCGCGCGACTATCTCGTGCCCAGCCGCGTCCATCCGGGCCATTTCTACGCGCTGCCCCAGTCGCCGCAGTTGCTGAAGCAGTTGTGCATGGTGTCGGGCCTCGAACGTTATTTCCAGGTCTGCCGCTGTTTCCGCGACGAGGATTTGCGCGCCGACCGCCAGCCCGAGTTCACGCAGATAGACATCGAGATGTCGTTCGCCTCGCAGGACGATGTGTTTGCGGTGACTGAAGGAGTGATCACCGCGGCGTTCGCCGCATGGGGCAGGGAAGCCGGTGCGCCGTTTGCGCGCCTTTCCTACCAGGCCGCGATGGAGACCTACGGCACCGACAAGCCCGATCTGCGCTACGAGCTGCCGCAGGTGGACGTCACGGACGCCGTGCGCGGCTGCGCATTCCAGGCGTTCAAGACCGTGTGCGAGGAAGGCGGGCGCGTGAAAGCGATGCGCGTGCCGGGCGGGGCAACGCTCTCGCGCCGCGAGGTGGACGAGCTCGGCAAGGCAGCCGCGGCGCTCGGCGCAAAGGGCGTGCTTGCGGCGAAATTCCTTCCCACGGGCGAGAAGCAGTCGCCGCTCGCAAAATCCCTCACGGATGCCGAGTGGCAGGCAATCACCGCCGCCACAGGCGCCGAAGCGGGTGACTGCGTGCTCTTCGTGGCGGACAAGGCGCCGCTCGTGCACCAGGCCCTCGGCGCCGTGCGCACCAGCGTCGCCGAACGGCTCGGCCTTGCGAAGCCTGGCACGTACGCCTTTGCATGGATCACGGACTTCCCGCTGTTCTCGTTCGACAAGGAGGAGAACCGCTGGGTGAGCGAACATCACCCGTTCACCGCGCCGCACGAGGAGGACCTGGCGTTCCTCGAGAGCGATCCCGGCCGCGTGCGTTCGTCGTCGTACGACCTCGTGGTCAACGGCATCGAGCTCGCCTCGGGCTCCGTGCGAATCCATCGCCGCGACGTGCAGGAGCGCGTCTTCAAGATTCTGCGGTTGACGCCCGAGGAGACACAGGAGCGGTTCGGCTTCTTCCTCGATGCGCTGCAGTACGGCGCGCCGCCTCACGCGGGCATTGCGCCGGGGCTTGACCGGCTGGTGATGCTCATCCTTGGGCGGTCGAGCCTGCGCGACGTCATCGCGTTTCCCAAGACGCAGAAGGCGGCCGACCTGCTCAGCGGCGCCCCGTCGCCCGTGCGCGCGGCGCAGCTTGACGAGCTTCACATCAGCATCACGAAGGAATGACGCGTTCGCCGTACACACTGGGCGCCATGCTTCTCGCGGTATTCGCCGCCGCGCCGCCGCTCGATGCCGCCACTGGTTTCTGGGACGCGGTGGCGGCGAAGGTGGCGGCAAACTCCGCCACGGCCGGCCCGCCTGCGGAGGCTGAGTTCCCGACCGGCGTGTGGAAACGCGTTGCCGTGCAACCAATCCCCATTCCCGCCGGCGATGCACAGCCGCTTGTCGCCGCGGTGGACGGAGACGCGCAGTTATGGATCGCCTGCCAGACGGAATGCGAGGTCTGGTCGTTCGACCGCAGGGGCCGTCGGGGCGAACGGCTCAAGGTTGACACAAGCGGGAAGGGCCCCATCGTCTCCATCGGCTTCTCGCGCGCGGGCGACCTCATGGTGATGCAGCAGCGGATGCAGTACACGTTCCCGCTCGGTGAAGTCCGCTGGTTCACCTCGCGCAGCTCGACGCGGCGGGCGTACAGCATGAGCAGCAGGTGGCTGGTCCCGCGGTCGTGGCCCGGCGAGGTGCTGAGCCAGATGGCGAAGCTCGACCGTGGGACGGGGGTGTACCTTGCGGTGAACTGCGCCGGCTGCTCGCGGAAGGGCACGACGTACGTCGCCGTCCCGCGCCTTCAGTTGATCGAGAAGTACTCGCAGGACGCGAGGCTCATGGGAGCGTACCCGCTCGCGTCGCTCCAGCCGTTCAACCCCGTGTGGCTCATCGTCACGCGCACCGATGATGTCGTCGTGGGCGACAGCGCGCAGAACCGCATGGTCCTCCTCGACCAGAGCGCGCGGATCAGGGGGCAGTGGGGGAATGTCCCTGCCGGCGAGTGGCTTGCCGCCGCGCATCCCGACGGCGGCTGGTACACGCTTGATTGCGTGTCGCTGGTGCTTCGCCAGTGGGATGGCGAGGGGAACATCGTCCGCGCAGGCACGATGCCCGCGGGCGCCTGGGCGGCCATGCTCGCCCCCGGCTCATCGACACTATGGCTGTTTGACGCACGCACCTGGACATGGCACACATATGAAACTGCTTGAGGGTAGATGCATGAAGGCGGCAGGCGCCGCGCTCGTCGTTTTCGCCGCCGTGTGGTTCATCGTACCGCCGATGATCAGCGACACGCCCGTGCTCATCCGCCCGCTCGAACGGATGATTGGCCGCACATTCGGCGTCCGTTGCGACATCCAGCATGCACGGCTGACGCTCGCCACCGGCTGGCCCACGATCAGCATCTCGACGATGGACGTGTACCGGCGCGATTCGGACGCGTTTCTCGCCTTCGTCGACAGCGTCGACGCGGAGTTCGTCCTCTGGCGCCTCCTGATCGGGAGCGTCAAGACGCGTTCGATGACCATCGCGCGCATCGAGGTCGATGCGCCGTTTGCGCGCCTCCACCATTTCTTCATGCAGCGCGGCTTCCTCTCGCATCCCGTGATGAACGAGGCGTCGGACACAGCGCGCGAGTTCCTGCGCTTCGAGGATGTGCGCGCAGCCATCTTCAGCCGCCGCGGCGTCTGGTCGGTCACGCTTGACGGCGGGTGCGACTCGCCGCTGGCGCGCGACGGACGGTTCTCCCTCGAGTTCTCGCACGATGCCGCGTCGCAGAAAACCGTGGTCAAGCGTTTCGAGATCGCCGGCGTCAGGTCGTTCCAGCAGAGCAGGATCAGCGGCATGAAATTCGAGCAGTCGGCCGTCGAGACGCCCGTCTCGTTCGGCGCCGCGGGCACTGCCGCGCCGGGCTACCTTGATTTCCCCTCGATCTCGTTCGCGCTGGGCCCCTGCAATGGCACCGCCTCGGTGCGCGCCATAGACACGAACATCATCTTCGCGCTCGACATGGACGAGCAGGACATTGACGACATCGGCCGCGTCGTCCGTACGCGCGAAGGGTCGAACACGCTCACCGGCTTCAGCTTCCACCTCAAGTCCGAGACGGAACGCAAGTCGGGCCTGCTGATCAGCGACGGCACGCTGCGCGTCCGCGGCGGCCTCATCCGCTCCGTGCCGTTCAAGGACGCGATGGTCAAGTTCCAGTTGCACAACGACCGGCTTATCTCCTTCACCGGCAATGCCGGCGTCTGGAACGGCCGCACCCACGTCATCCTCCTCGACAACGAGGGCGCATCCGCCGACGGCGTGGCCAGCACCAACCGCTCGCTCCTCGGCACCGTATCGGCCAGCGACCTCGATCTCAACGCCTGCCTCGGCGCGCTCGAACTCCTTCCCGCGAGGACGGGGGGAGACGTCAGCATGATGCTCTCGTTCGACGTCGACAACATGGGCATCGCCGGCATGTTCACCCGCACGGGCGAGCTGCTCGGCCGGATGCATGGGGGCGGCGAGATCATCTTCTCGAACGCGTTCCTCGAGTTCTTCGGCAGCGACCAATGGCAGCTCAGCCCGCGCGTGCCCGCCGTCGTGAAGAACTACCTCGCGCTTTCCGCGCGCCTCGTCGGCGCCTCGTCGTCCGTCCCGCTGCTCAACCGCGTCGTGCGCGACGCCGGGCTCAACGCGCCGCGCACGCTCGCCACGCACGTGTCGTTCGAGGAAGGCGTTATCACCACGCCCGAGGTGCGCGCCAGCACCCCCTTTGGCGACGTCTACGCCAACGGGCGCTGCACCGAGGACGGCCGCATTTCGTACCGCGTCACCCTTCAGCTCGCCAGGGAGCTTGACCGGAAATACGGAGACCATCCGCTCCTCGCGCTGTTCCGCACGAATGACGTCGTCCAGGTGCCCGTGCGCCTCTCGGGCACCATCGCGCAGCCGCGGGTCGAGATGGACCTCTCGGCCGGCGAGAAGGCCGATCTCGAAGACCGCATGATGGAAATCGTCGCCGCATACATCGATGGCCATGTCAAGAAGGGAAAAGACGGCGCGGCGCCCGGCGCACGGGACGCAACGCCGGGCGAGCCCTCCGCGCAGCCGCCGAAACATGACATGAAACAACTCGAAGGCACGCTCCGCGACCTCATCCGCCGCCTGCTGTAACCACGGGCGGGATGCCGCGGCGGTTCACCCCGCGCCGCATTATGACACTCGACCACATCAGGAATTTCTGCGTCATCGCGCACATCGACCACGGCAAGTCGACGCTTGCCGACCGCTTTCTCGAGCTCACCCATGCAATGCCGAAGAACCAGATCATCGAGCAGACGCTGGACGGCATGGACCTCGAGCGCGAGCGGGGCATCACGATCAAGTGCCACCCCGTGCGCCTCGACTATACGGCGCCGTCGGGCGAGGCATTCGTGCTGAACCTGATCGACACGCCCGGCCACGTCGATTTCTCGTATGAGGTGTCCCGCAGCCTCGCCGCGTGCGAAGGCGCCATCCTGCTCGTCGACTGCACGCAGGGCGTCCAGGCGCAGACGGTCGCCAACGTCCACATGGCGCTCGAACACAAGCTCGCCGTCATCCCCGTGCTGAACAAGATCGACGCGCCCGCCGCCGACGTCGGGAACAGCACCGAGCAGATCGTCGAGCTGCTCGGCGTCAGCCCGACCGACATCTTCAAGGTGAGCGCCAGGACGGGCGAAGGCGTGCCCGAGCTGCTTGATGCCATCGTCACGCTCGTCCCGCCGCCCGCGCCGCCGAAGGATGACCGCCTGCGCTGGCTCGTCTTCGACTCGATGTACGACATCTATCGCGGCGTCATCGTCTATGGCCGCCTCTTCAGCGGCTCGGTGAAGGTGGGCGACACCATCCGCTTCATGGCCAACCAGCTC
>JAAYZF010000119.1 GCA_012514975.1 bacterium | reverse complement strand
CTGGCACGTGGACGCGGCGTGTGGCCACGACTGGAGTCGCGGCCTACTACGCACGCATGCTGACACGCGTTCGCCGCGCCCCATGCATGCACGCCCGCGCTGCAGCCCAACGTGCCGCCTGCCCGGCCCTCAAATCTGTTGCGCGCCGTCTGCGCAACAGATTTGGACTGGAGTCGCGGCCTACTGCGCAAGCATGTTGACACGTGGTCGCCGGGCCGATCCCGATTTTGACTGGCCACCGGGGAAATGGTATACTATTTAAAGAAGCACGATGCAGGCATTCCAAACACCCGAACGGCGCCGGCCGGTTGGGCGGAACTGAGACACGGAGCTGCACCATGACCACACCAATCATGAGAAACATCTTGCTCACCGCCGTGCTTGCCGCCCTTGCGGCCACGCAGGCGTCCGGCCTTGCCGGCGGCCCGCGTCCGGCCCAGCCGCGCATGCATGCCATCATCACCGGCACGGCGCAGAATGCGCAGGACCGGACGCCGGCGGAGATCGACGAGTACCTGCTGCGCGTCCGCCCCGTCGTGTTCGACATGACGGCGCTGAAGCCGGGCACGCCGATCCGCGTGGGCGACATCATCCAGCTCGATCTGCTCGACAACGCATCGTACCGCATCATCGTCCAGGATGTGAGCGTGGACGTGATGGGCACGCTGACCATCCTCGGCACGATCGAGGGCCAGGCGCTCCAGACGTTCGTGCTGTCGTCCGACGGCGCAAATGTGCTGATCAGCCTGCAGGATGTGGCTGCGAACAGGCTGTTCCGCGTGAGGTACGTGGCAAAGGAAAAGGCGCACTACGCGCTCGAGTATGACGTGAAGAACATGCCGCCGGTGAAGGACCTGCCGCCGGTGATACCGCCGGATGAAGGGTGAACCGCTTCATTCACCTGCTGACGGAGTCGACACGATGAAACACATGCGCACAAAAGGGCTCGCACTTGCCGCATGCGCCGTGCTGCTTGCCGGGGCGATGCAGGCTGCAACGATCAAAGTGCTTGTGGTGTACGACAGCACGGCGAAAACATGGGTTGACAGCAACGGCGGCATGAACGCTTTTGCCGGCGGCGCCGTCGGCAAGATGAACACGGCGATGAACAACAGCGGCACAGGCCACTCGTTCTCGCTTGCCTACGCGGGGCTGGTGTCCTACACGTACGGCGGCAACTTCAGCACGACGCTCTCAGCGCTGCGAGACGGCTCCGGCGGGCTTGCCACCGCGCACACGTGGCGCAACACATACGGTGCGGACCTTGTGGTGCTCCTGGTTGACACAGGCTCGGCCTACGGGAGCACCGGGCTCGGTTACCTGCTCAACTCGTACGGCGGCAGACCCGACCTCGCCTTCTGCGTCTGCGCCATCCGCGCCGTGGACAACGGCAACACGATGACGCACGAGGTCGGCCACAATCTCGGCGCCCATCACGCCAAGACCCAGGCGTCGGATCCGGGGCCGAACACGGCGCTCAACACCTACTCGGCCGGCTGGTACTTCAGGGGCAACAACGCGGTCGATTACTGCACGATCATGGCGTACACCGACAAGAACAACGACGGCACGAAGGACCACACGCAAATCCCCTACTTCTCGACCCCGCTGAAGAACTACCAGGGCGTCGCCGTCGGCCACGCGGTTGACGGAGACAACACGCGGACGATCAAGGACACGGGCCCCGTGGTCGCCGCATACCGGTCGGATGCGACCACGTCGAGTTCATCCTCATCGAGCTCGTCCACGACCACGTCCGGCGGGTCAACATCATCGAGCACCACCTCTTCCGGCGGGTCAACATCCTCGAGCACCACCTCCTCGGGCGGGTCAACGTCGTCAAGCACCACCTCCTCCGGCGGCAGCTACATCGGCATCGGCTACACCGGCAAGCTGTGGGACAAGCGCGTGGGCTACCTGATGAAGGTCTGGATCACCAACCTGACGTGGAACCAGATTGTCACTGCCGTCCGCTCGGGCTATGAACGCTTCCTGGTCTACTGGGATTCGGGCAACTGGCACTGGGTGCGGCTGATTCCGAACCGGCGCGAGACGCGCTACGCCGTCATCGCCTACGACGACGTGACGAAGATGAAGATCAAGGTCATCCTCGCCAACAAGAAGCAGGGCCCGCGGATGACAGTGCGCAACTGGTACGACAAGGACCTTTCAGCCGCCAACTACTATCTGTGGAACGGCGGCGCCTACGCGGTGGAATCGAGCACAACCACCCGCACGCCCGGTGCGTACTCGCCGCGCACGCATGCGCGTGAAGCGTGGCGCACGGCGCCCTCGAACGGCGCATCCTCCTTTTGACACACCGGCCCGCCTGTGGTACAATAGGCGGCACTCGTATGGATATCGACCGCGTTGAGCAGTTGCAGCGCCGGAAGGTGTGTCTGCATCGTCTTGCCCAGATGTTGTCGGCTGTGCCGGCAAACCTGTTTCTCCTTGTCACGCTGAACGATGAATACGGCCTGCTGGGCTTGCGCGACCGGATGACCGAGCCGGGCTTCTGGCTCCTCGGCATGTTCGGCCTGATGGTGCTCGTCTCAGGCGTGGCGATGCTGCGTGCGAGGCGCTGGGGAGTGTACCTTGGCGCGGCCGGATTGGCGCTGATGGTGCCGCCGTTCCTGTTCTCGATGCAGAGCGACTGGCTGATCGGCGCGATCGGCATGTGTTTCAACGGGGCGCTCGGGCTGACGCTGGGACGCGACGCGGGCGGCATGTTCCGTGCGGCGCCGGCGGCGCGGCAGGCAGTCTGGCCAGGCGCAACGGTGCTGTGGCTGAGCGGCCTGACGGTGGTGATGAGCATCATCGAGGCGGGCTACCGCGCGAGCCATGCGCCGTGGGCGCTTGGCGCCTCGGTGTTCGTCGCCGCGTGCACGCTGGGCTTCTCGTGCATCTATGAACGCCGGCACGTGCGGCCGCGGCTGCGCGGCGGCCCGTACGCCGAATGGATCGTGCTGCTCGCGGTGCCCGCGGCGGTGTACACGGGCAGCGTCATGCTCGTGATCGGCGTCATCGCCGTCCGCCAGGCGATCGTATTCGCACGGCTCTCGATGCGCACGCGCATGGCCGCGCAGGCGACGGAGTATCTGTTCCGCCAGCCGGCTCAGTTGCTCTCGCTGAGCTTTCTGGGGGTGATACTGGCGGGGACACTGGTGTTGTCCTTTCCGTATGCATCGGCGACAGGCGTGCCTGTGCGTCTTGTGAACGCGCTGTTCACCGCGACGAGTGCCACGTGCGTCACGGGCCTGACCGTGCTTGATACGCCGCGCGATTTCAGCCTGTTCGGCCAGTTCGTCATCCTCGCGCTGATCCAGATCGGCGGGCTGGGCATCATGACGATCTCGACGTTCACGGCGATCGTCATGGGCAGGTCGATCGGCCTTGGCAGCGCGTCGACGCTGAGCGAGATGGTGAACGAGCTGAGCCTGCGCAAGGTGTTCCGGCTGATCAAGTTCATCTGCCTCTCGACCCTCTGCATCGAGGCGGCCGGCGCGGTGGCCTTGACGGCTGCATTCATCCAGGCCGGCTCGCCGTTGCGGGACGGCATCTGGCGCGGCGTGTTCCACTCGGTGAGCGCGTTCTGCAACGCGGGCTTCGCCCTCCAGTCCGACAACCTGTGCTCGATGGCGCACCGCCCGGCGATCCTGTGGACGGTGTCGCTGCTGCTCGTCGCCGGGGGCATCGGATTCGGCGTGCTCTACTGGGCGTACGAGCGCATCACCGGCGCGGTGCAGCGGATGAGCCTGCATGTGCGGGCCGTACTGGTGGTGACGGGCGTGTTGATGGTCGGAGGCGTCGCGGTCATGATGGTTGCCGAGCGCACGAACACGTTTGCCGGCTGGCCGCTGATCGACCAGATCACCAACGCGTGGTTCCATGCCGTCACGCCGCGCACGGCAGGGTTCAACACGGTGCCGGTCGAACACATGCGGCCCGTGAGCCGGCTTATCACCGCCCTGTTCATGTTCATCGGCGGCGCGCCGGGCGGAACGGCGGGCGGCATAAAGGTCACCACGGTCTTCGTCCTCGCCATGACGGTAAGCAGCCTCATACGGGGCGACCGCACTGTGCGCGGGTTCGGCTGCACCCTCGCGCCCATCACCGTCTTCCGCGCCACGGCGGTCTTTGCCCTTGCCGCCGCCGCCGTCGCCGCGGGCGCCGCGGTGCTGATGGCCACGCAGAATCTGCCGGCAGAGACGATGCTCTTCGAGACAGTGTCCGCGTTCGGCACCGTCGGCCTGTCAATGGGGGCGACGCCGCTGCTCAACGACATCGGCAAGCTCGTCGTCATCGCCATCATGTTCGTCGGCCGCGTCGGCCCGCTCACGCTGGTTCTGTCTCTCCGGCCAATGCGGCGCCAGGATCTGTACTATCCGCTCGCGGATGTGATGGTGGGGTGAAGAGACATTTGACATTTGACATTTGACATTTGACATTTGACATTTGACATTTGACATTTGACATTTGACAGAGGCGACCGCACGTTGCGTGGACGGCGACGGCCGAGCACGAGTACGAGCACGAGCACGAGTACGAGCACGAGTACGAGCACGAGCACGAGCACGAGAGAGAACAATCTATCTATGACGAACTGGTACGAGATCACCAACGCTGACGACGTCGCATCGCCCACACTGCTGCTGTATCCCGATCGGATCG
>JAAYZF010000118.1 GCA_012514975.1 bacterium | reverse complement strand
GGACGAGCTGGCGCCCCGGGCGGTCGCAACGCTCGAAGCCGCTGCGGCGCCGAAGGGCATCCGCGCGGCCGAGAAGGGCACGCTGGCCTCGCTGAACGAGTCAATGCGCCGCAACGGCATCCACCGCTCGGTCGCGCTGCCCGTGGCAACGAAGCCGGAACACGTGCCGTCAATCAACCGGCATGTGATCACGAACCTGATGCGGCACGAAGAGCTCGTCTGCTTCGGCGCGCTTCATCCGCTGTTCACGGAATGGCGGGCGGAGATTCCACGCCTGAAAGACGCGGGCATCAAGGGCGTCAAACTGCACGCCGAGTTCCAGCAGTTCGCCATCGACGCGCCGGCGATGATGCCCGTCTACCGCGCGCTGGCCGACGCGGGGCTCGTGCTGATGATGCACATGGGCGAGGAATACTTCGCGCGATGCGAATCGCGGGCGACGCCGGCGATGCTGGCCCGCGTGCTCGAACAGGCGCCGGGGCTGAAGGTGATCGCGGCGCACGGCGGCGCGTTCCTGCGCTGGCGTGAATTCATCGACGCCGTGGCGGGCCATCCGGACGTGTGGGTGGATCTTGCGTACCTGCCCGGGTACATCCGGCGCGAGACGCTCGACGAATTGCTCGAGAAGCACGGGAGCGCGCGCGTGTTGTTCGGCTCGGACTTCCCGTGGATGGCGCAGGACACGGTGCTGGCATTTGTGCGCGGCCTTGGCCTTCCATCCGAGACTGAGGCGGCGATCCTCGGCGGGAACGCGACGGCACTGCTCGGCCTGTAGAACGTTGCGCCTCCGCGTGCCTTGCCGGCGCACCGCGCGCGCATGCGCGTTCGCAGCGACGCCGTCACGCGTTCATGTCCGCGATTTGCCGCCCGATATGTTGACCGTGGTGCCGTGTATGTAGCTGGCGCGGTCTGACGCGAGGAAGGCGACAAGGTTGGCCACTTCGCCCAGGCGGCCGCTGCGGCCGAGAGGGATCGAGACTTTCTGATATCCTTCGCGCAGTTTCTCGACGGTGATGCCGCGCGTATAGGCGAGCGCGCGTTCATACTCGTCCGAGCGGAGGGCAGTGGCTTCGAGTATGCCCGGCGCGACGCCGACGATGCGGATTTTGTGCCTGCCGAGCTCCTTCGCCCATGAACGCGTGAGCGCATACGCGGCTGCCTTTGTTGCCGCATAGACGCTCTGGCCCTCGGAACCTTCAGTGCCGGACTCGGAGGCCATGTTGATGATCACGCCGCCCCTGCCGGACTTGAGCATTGCGCGCGCGGCGGCCTGGGCGCACAGGAACATGCCTTTCTGGTTGATGGCGACCACCTTGTCCCAGATCTCCTCGGTGAGCTCCTCCCTGCCCGCGGGATCGACCAGCAGGCGCGGGATGTTGATTCCGGCGTTGTTCACAAGGATGTCGACGGAGCCGAATGCGTCAACGGCGGCCTTGATGAGCGCATCGACGCCGGGCTTGCTGGCGACATTGGCCGCGGCGTGAAGGTGCATGCCGCCAAAGCGCGTCTGCAGGTCGCGTGCAAGCTGTTGCGCGCCCCCTTCGTTCACATCGGCGACGACCACGTGCGCGCCGGCCGCGGCGAGCTCCTCGCACACGGCCCTGCCGATGCCCGATGCGCCGCCGGTGACGATTGCCGTCTTGCCCTCAAGGCCCAGCCATGTTCCCTGTTCCTTCTTCCCCGTCTTCATGCAGTCCGGATTCCTTGGTGATGGATGATACCTACTTTGTCTCGAACGCGGAAATGCTGCCGCGCTTCTGGTCAACATAGGCACGGAGCGCCTGGTACTTCGCATCGAGGCTTCTCATCTCCGCCTCCCCGTCATCAGGCCCGAGGGCAAACGGCCCGGCGGGCGCGGCGGCGGCGAGGCGGCCGGCCGGTGCAGGCGGGGCGCTCTGGCACGAGGAGTCCCCGGCGCTCTCCGCCGCGGCATCGCTCGCGTCCGTTTCGCGGCGCTTGACGATGGTGACGGGAATGACATTCGTCTCGACGGCGGTGGAGCTGGCGGCATGCCATTCAGCCTGCGTGGACGGCCCGGCGCTCGAGCGGGCAGGAGCGGAGGGCGCCGGTTCCGCGGGCGCGCATGGCTGCGCGGGCTGCGGCTGCGCGCACGGCGCCGCGGGGCGGCATGGCAGCGCCGGGCGTCCCTTGACGGGATTCGTGCCCGCGCCTGGATCGACGTTCCCGACACTGACGATATCCTCATGGCGGACGCAGATCCAGTCGGCATCCCAGATGAAATCAGGGACGAGCGGGCTGTAGAGCCCTTCGCGCGTGAGGCCCATGCAGATGACGTCGATGATCCCCGCGCCCTCGCGCCAGATGGCGAGGAACGAGCCCTTGACCGGGCCGGCGATGAAGCCGATGAGCGGTATGCGTGAGTTCTCGTAGATGATGCCGCGCGGCACTTCCAGCCAGCCGGTCATCATGTTGGCGAAGCCGCGGGCAAGGACGTAGGGCGGATTGACCGGCGCGCACTTCTCGACGGCAAGCACGGACAGCGCCGCGGAAGCGGCGAACGCGGACAGCAGCGACACTGTTCTCATTGTTGACTCCTGTGTACCAATGGCGGAACGGCAGGGTCTGCACGGTTCCGCCGCCCGAACTCACTGAAAACCGCACGAGGAGTATAGCAGAAGGGCGCGGAAAAGGCAACGGGCCGCACCCGTCGCGCGGATGCGCCGGGGAACGCGGCGCGCGAAGCGCCCGGGGCGGACACTCGTCATTGTGGCGTGAAAGGCGCGGAAACCCAAGCGCTTGACACTTCCGCGATGTTTTGGTATACTTTTTGGCGTACTGGTAGTGGGAAGCGCTGCCGCCAGTTGACCAGGATCGTCATACAACATCGAGGGAGTCGTGCAATGAAGATGAAGCTGAACCATCGTGGTGCGGTCGACGTGAAGGTGATCGTGATTGTCGTAGTGGCTGTCGCGGCGCTGGCGTGCGCCGGCATGTGGGTCAAGACGTCCATGGACAAGAAGACGATGGAAAGCCAGCTCAACGCCAAGCTGACCGACAAGACGACCGAGGCGGACAATCTGAAGACCGAGGTCGAGGCCAAGGTGAAGAAGATCGAGGAGCTGGGCGGCGAGATCAAGAAAGTCAAGGACGAACAGGCCGCGCTGGTCGAGAAAGTCAAGCAGGAACAGCAAGGCAGGATCGACGAGCTTACCGCGGTGATCGAGGAGAACAAGCAGAAGGTCGAGGAGGCGAAAAAGCTGGGCGAAGGCTTCGAGAAGCAGCTTGCCGACGCCAAGGCCGAGACGGCCGCAAGAGACACCCAGATCAACGGGCTCAACGCGACGATACTGACGAAGGACACGGAGATCGCCGCGCTCAACACGACAATCGGCGACTGGCAGAAGAAGCAGAAGGAAGCGGCTGACCTGGCCGAGGGATACAAGAACCGCCTGCTCGAAAACAAAATCCCGCTCGAGCCCGACAAGAAGTTCAAAGGCCACATCCTCGTGGTCAACAAATCGCCCGAGTTCGTCATCCTCGATCTCGGCTCGCGAAACGACATCCCGGTCGGCACCGAGCTGAAAGTGGTGCGCGACAATCATTACATCGGCAAGATCACTGTCCAGAAGCTTCTGTTGCCTGACAGCGACCGGCTGTCGTATGCGACGGTGACGACGCTGGCGGACCCGAACAACAGCGTGCGCGAGGGTGACGCGATAGCCAACTGAAGGAGATGGTTGGAAGCCCGCATGCGCACACTCGCCGTACGAAGCCGCCGTGTTCTAGGGGGATTGGCTGTAGTGGTGGCGTGCCTGACGCTGGGTGCCTGCAGCACCCCATCGGCCGACCAGAGGGATCCTGGCGGCACGATTCCGTGGAACAAGCCGGAGCCCTGGGAACAGGCACCGAACTTTGGCGCGCCGCTCTCGTGGTAGCGGTCTGCGCCCCCGGTGTGAGAAAGGCAGAATCCGCTTCACGCGATTCTGCTTTTTTCTTTGGCGCGAGTGGCGCGCGAAACCGCCGGTAAACAATGGCAACCAGTAACGCAGTGCAAAGAGACTTCCATGGGTGAACTAGCCTACGTCCTCGTCAATCCTCATACCATCTACAAATCACGCACAGGCGGCGTGCTCGGCCGGCTGCTCTCGCGCTCGGCCACCATCCGCATCGCCGGCGTCCGCATGTTCGCTCCCAGCGCCGCCCTGGTGAACGAATATGCCGCCGCGCTCGCCGAGGAGCACAGCGACGCGCCCGACGCGCAGGAAGTCGACCGGCTCATCCACGAGTACGTGCTCAACCACTACATGCCCGGGCCGGACGGGCGGCGGAAGCGCGTGATGTTCTTCCTGCTCGAAGGCGATGACGTCGTCCGGCGCATCCGCAGGGAAGTCGTCGGCTCGATCATCCGCCAGACCATTGGCGAGACGATACGCGACACGTACGGCGACTACATCAAGGACAAGCAGGGCAGCGTCGTGTACTTCGAGCCCGCGGTCCTCATCGGCTCGTCGCCCGCGGCGGCGCGGAAGCACATCGACATCTGGATGAAGCATTCGGCCGAGGACAGCGGCATCCTCTACGACGTCCTGCCGCGCGATCCGGCCGCCAACGTGCAGAATACGCTCGTCATGATCAAGCCCGATTCCCTTGCCGAATCGCGGACGCGGGCGGGCACGGTGATCGACCTGTTCTCGAAAACGGGGCTGTGCATCATCGGCATCAAGATGATCCGCATCTCGGTTGCACAGGCAATGGAATTCTACGGGCCCGTGCGCGACGTGTTCGTGAGGAAGTTCGTCGACCGGGTGCGCGAGAAGAGCGCCGCGGCCCTGCGCGCGGCATTCGAGTTCCCCATTCCCGACGCGCTGGCCGCCGCGGTGGCCGACCAGCTCAAGGAGGCGAACGCCGACCACGAATTCGGGAAGATCGTCCAGTTCATGACCGGCCGCAACCCGTGGCAGACGCCGCGCGAGCAGTGGAACGAGCCCGGCACCGAGTCGTGCCTCGCGCTCGTCTACCAGGGCGTCGACGCCGTCGCCAAGATCCGCGAGCAACTGGGCAGCACCGACCCGCGCAACGCCGCCCCGGCAACCGTGCGCAAGGAGTTTGGCCGCGATGTCATGGTGAACACGGCCCATGCGTCCGATTCGCCCGAGAGCGCCGTGCGCGAAATCCGCATCCTCGACCTCGAACGCAACGACCTGCCGGGGATAGTCGAGAGGAACGATGGCTACAGCGGCTGACATTCACAAGGCGGTGCGGTGGCGCGACTACGCGGCGGTGCTGTTCGCGCTGCTCGCGATCCTCTGCGCGTTCGCGCTCTGGACGTACGATTACCGCGACATCCATTGGGAAGTGAACCCGTGCAACCGCCCGTGCCACAACTGGGTGGGCATTGTCGGCGCATACGGCGCGTATTTCCTGTTCCAGGGGCTGGGCATGCCGGTGTACGCATTGCCGGTGCTGCTGCTGGTGATGGCCGTGACAATCTACCTGCGCGTCTTCTTCACGTCGTGGAAGGGCGTGGCGATGCGTGTCGTCGTGCTGGTGCTGGTGCTGATGACGACGGCATGCTTCTGCGCCCTCGTCCATCCCGGCACGGTCAAGTCGATCAACATGAGCGCAGGGGGCCACGTGGGCCAGTTGCTGATCGCGCGGGTCAACCGCAACGGCGTGCTCACGGACGTGGGGCTTAAGCGGTACTGCGGCTCGATGGGCGCGGGCGCCATCCTTGTCGGGCTCACGCTGCTCGAACTTCTCTTCCTGTTCGACACGACGCTCAAGAGCGGCTGGCGGATGCTGGCGGCGCTGGGCCGGTGGCTGGCGCTGGGCATCGCGGGCGCCGCACGCGGGCTGAAGTGGTGCGGCATCATGCTGGGGAGATTCCTGCTGTGGCTGTTCGCGTGCATCGGCGCCGCGATTGCCCGCGCGTTCTCCAAACTGTTCGAGCGCCAGCCCACGGTGGTGATCGCGGGCACGCCCGGCGAGCAGCGCCCGCGCCGCAGGCGCAAGGCGCCGAAAGCAGCCGAAGAGGAGGTGCGCGCGGAACCCGAGCCGTTCGCCGAGGAGGCGCTCGTGCCCGTGCCGGCCGTTCCCGCTGCGCCGCCGCCCGTGCAGGCGGTCGAGACGCCCGCCGAGGGGCCTGCTGATGAAGACGAGCAGGACGAGAAGGACCTGCCGCCCTACGAGAAGCCTTCGTTCGACCTTCTCGACGAATCCGAGGACGAGAACCTCGGCGAGGTGCGCGAGCTTGCCGAGGCCGCGTCGAAAAAGCTGGTCGAGACGCTCGCCAAATTCGATGTGGCGGCCTCGATGGAAGGCATCATCTGCGGCCCGGTGGTCACGTGCTACGAGCTCAAGCCCGCGGAAGGGGTGAAGGTGAGCCGCATCACCACGCTCGAGAACGACATCGCGCTCGCGATGAAGGCGAAGAGCATCCGCATCGTCGCGCCCATTCCCGGCCGCGATGCCGTGGGGATCGAGCTGCCGAACGAAAAGCGCCGCCTGGTCATCTTCTCCAATCTCGTCCACTCGAAGGAATTCGAGACGGCACAGAAGAAGATGACGCTGCCGCTCTCGCTCGGCATGTCGCTGAGCGGCGAAGTCTTCGTGGACGATCTGGCGGACATGCCGCACCTACTGGTTGCCGGGGCGACGGGCTCGGGCAAGTCGGTGTGCATCAACACGATTCTGATGAGCCTGCTCTACCGGTTCGAGCCGCACGAGCTGAAGCTTGTGCTGGTGGACCCGAAGCATGTCGAGCTGGTGCCGTATCACAACCTGCCGCATCTGCTGACGCCGGTGTTGAACGAGCCGGGCAAGGTGCCTGACGCGCTCGAGTGGATGATCGAGGAGATGGAGCGGCGGTACAAGTACTTCGCGCGGCTGGGCGTGCGGAACATCGCGGCGTTCAACGCCAAGCGCCTTGTCGACCAGCGGCCGCTCGAAATCCAGGTCGGCGCGCGCGTGCATGATGTCCCGCTCTTCCTCCCGTTCATCATCCTCATGATCGACGAGCTGGCCGACCTGATGCTCGTCGCCGCGGACGAGGTCGAGAAGAAGATCATCCGCCTCGCCCAGCTCGCCCGCGCCGCGGGGATTCACATGATCGTCGCGACGCAGCGCCCGTCGGCAAACGTCATCACGGGGCTCATCAAGGCCAACATCCCCGCCCGCATCGCCTTCCGCACGACGTCGAACATCGACTCGCGCGTGATCATCGACGAGCCGGGCAGCGAGAAGCTCCTCGGCAAGGGCGACATGCTCTACAAGGCGCCCTCGGTCTCGCGCACCATGCGCCTCCAGGGCGCCTACATCTCGGAGGAGGAGGTGAAGCGCGTCACCGACTGCGTCCGCGTGCAAAGGAAGCCGAAGTACGTCGATCTCGGCACCGTCAGGCACGAGGGCGAAGGCCCCGAGCTCGCCTCGGACGACAAGTTCGACGAGGCGGTCGCCGCGGTGCTCGAGTCCGGCCAGGCGAGCGCCTCATACCTTCAGCGGCGGATGCAGGTGGGCTATGCGCGCGCGGCGCGGCTTGTCGACCTGATGGAGGCGGCAGGGATCATCGGGCCAAAGCGCGGAGCGAAGCCGCGTGACATCCTCGTCGAGAACTGGCAGCCGGAAAACGGCGCACCGGCACGCCAGCCCGCCGCCGAGGAAGAGGACGTGCTCTGACCGCCCGGCCCGGGGCCGCGTGATGCCGCATCACCCATGCATTTGAAATTCCGCGCGGCAAAGTGTATCATACTAGCATGACGCAGCAGAAGGATGGACATGCCGCCGCAACGCCGGCCAAGGGCAAAGCCCCGATCGGCGAGCAACTGCGCATGGCGCGCGAGCAGCGCGGCGTGAGCCTTTCCGAGGCATCGGCGCAGACGAAGCTGAAGGTGCCGTACCTCGACGCGCTCGAGCAGGGCAGGTTTGACGAGCTCCCCGCGCCGATCTACGCGAAGAATTTCGTGCGCATATATGCCAACTACCTCGGGCTCGACGGCGCGGAGCTGGCGCGCAGCTTCTCGACCCGCGTGGGCCCCGAGACGAACTTCCCGCCGCACGCAACACCCAGCTCGTCCTACCACGTCGCCCGGCTGCTCAACCTCGGCCTGCGCAAAGCGTTCATCCTGGTGATCGTCATCGCCGCGATCGTGCTCATCGGCATCAGAATCACCCGCTCGTCCGGCGCGCCGGGCGAACTGCTCGACCCGTCGGCGCGAACGACCACCGAGCTGCTCGACGCGCAGCAGCCCGTCGCCGATCTTGACGAGCCGCTTCCGCCGCTCGAATAACGGCTGTATGGGCGCCCGCACAATGCCGGTTCTCTATCTCGTCAATTTGGGCTGCGCGAAGAACCAGGTGGACCTCGAGTGCATGCTCGGCCGGCTCATCCCCGGCGGATGCACCGTGGCGGGCTCGCCGCGCGACGCGGACGTCCTGCTCGTCAACACGTGCGCGTTCATCAAGCCTGCCACGGATGAGTCGTCGGCGGTGATACGCGAGCTCTCGGCGGCCAAGCGGCCCGGGCAGAAACTCGTGGTCACCGGCTGCCTGCCCCAGCGCCATGGCGCCGGGCTCGGCGCGGCCTTCCCCGCCGTCGACCGCTGGGTGCCGCTCGCGGACGAGGCGCGCATTGCCGGGGTGGTGGCCGAATGGTTCCCTCTCGCGAGAGGCGCGGGCGGCGCGCGCATCAGGATATCGCCGCCGCATTACGCCTACCTCCGCATCGCTGACGGGTGCGACCACAGGTGCGCGTTCTGCACCATTCCGGGCATTCGGGGCGCGTACCGCTCCGTGCCCTTCGATGCGGTGGTGGACGAGGCGAAACGCCTCGCGGACGAGGGCGTCATCGAGCTGAACCTCATCGCGCAGGATACGGGCGCCTATGGCCGCGACCTGGCCCGCGCCGCGCTGTTGCCGCGCCTGGTACGCACGCTTGCCGCGCTGGATGGCATCGAGTGGGTGCGCCTGCAGTACCTGTACCCGGCAAGCGTGACTGACGAGCTTCTCGACACGATCGCCGGAAACGCGCATGTGTGCAAGTATCTCGACATTCCGCTCCAGCACGTCTCGGACCCGGTGCTCAAAAGCATGCGCCGCCCCGGCGCGGCAGCCACTCGCACACTGCTCGACCGCATACGCGCGCGCGTGCCCGGCGCGGCGATACGCACGACGTTCATCGTCGGCTATCCGGCCGAGGATGCGCGCGCATTCGACGAGCTGCGCGACTTCGCCGCCGCGTTCAAATTCGACCGTCTCGGCGTGTTCGAGTACTCGGCCGAGCCAGGCACGCGTGCGTATGCCTTGGGCGACCCTGTCGCCAAGGCTGAGAAGGCACGGCGCCGCAGAGTCATTCTCGAGCAGCAGCAGCGCCTCTCGCTCGAACTTAACAAGCGGTTCGTGGGCCGGACCGTCATGACTATCGTCGATGTAGCCGGCAGGAACGGCGCCGCGACCGGCCGTACTCAATTCGACGCACCGGAAGCAGACAACTGCGTCAGAATGAGCCGGTGCCGCGACGTCAAGGCAGGCTCAATCGTCCCGGTCACGATAACCCGCGCACTGCCGTACGACCTGGTGGGCGCGATCGCTCCCGGAAAGAAGAAGCGGTAACGGCTGAATCGAGTGTCACAACGCAGAACATGAATGTTGCCAACAAGATAACGATTGCCCGGTTGTTCATTCCCGTGGTGTTCCTGCCGGCGCTGCTTGGCGGCATGCCGTACGGGCACACGCTGGCATTCGTGCTCTTCGTGGCGGGCACGGCAACCGACTGGCTCGACGGCTATCTTGCCCGCCGGTACGGGATGACGAGTGATTTCGGCAGGCTCATGGACCCGGTGGCGGACAAGGTGCTTGTCTCCGCGGCGCTCGTCGGGTTCGTGGTCGCCCAGCCGGCCATTGTGAAGGCATGGATGGTCGTGGCGATCATCGCGCGCGACCTGCTCATCAACGGCCTCCGCCTCCTCGCCATGCAGCACCACGAGGTCGTCGCCGCCGATACCATCGGCAAACACAAGACCGCATGGCAGATGGCCGGCATACTCGCCGTGTTGCTCTACTCCGCGTACCAGGACTTCGCGCCGAAGCTCGCGCAGCCGGCGGCGGACTGGGTGGGCGCGCACGTCCCCCCCATCCTCTCGATCCTGTTCCACGCGATCGTCGTGCTCACGTTCGTCTCTGGCGGCCGGTATCTCTGGAAATATCGGAAATTGTATATGCGGGACGTGTGAGAACGGGCAGGTCAGGCGGCAACCGGCAGTGAGCAAACGGCGATTGAGAATTGACAATTGACAATTGAGAATTGGGAATCAGGAGTGCACACCCTGCCGCCATGACCAACTTAACGGACAGACTGTCCCTCGCCGCTGCCACGGCGCTCGGCATCGGGTACTGCCCAAAGATGCCCGGCTCCGCGGGCACGCTTGCCGGAATGGCGCTCTGGTGGGCATGCTCGTGGGCGCCACGGCCTTGGCTTGTCCAGTTGTGCGTGCTCGCCGCGGTGATGTGCGTCGGCATATGGACCGGCACGCGCGTCGAGCGGCTCCGCCATGCAACGGACCCGCAGTATGTCGTGATCGACGAAGTCGCGGGCGCGCTGATCACGTTTCTTTTCGTAACGCCCGGCTGGAGTGCCGCGGCGGTCGGTCTCGGGCTGAACAGGCTTTTTGACATCTGGAAACCGCTCTATATTAACAGGCTTCAGAAACTGCCCGGCGGGTGGGGCATCATGGCTGATGACGTGGCGGCAGGGCTGACGAGCTGGCTGTGCCTGCAGGCGTTTCTGCGGCTGGGATAGTACTGCGGCAACGTTCGCATTTTTGCGATTTCTTCGCGTTTCCGCATGGGAACGGCATGAAGGCCCGTGCAGCATTGTGATACTGTTCCGGCTGAATCGAGCGATATTTCCGCGATTGCGGGCGATTGGCACGTTAGATGCTTACGGTAAACCAGTTGTCGTTTGATGCAGGTTGAACCAGGAAGCAGAATGCAGTACACGAATGAAGTCTCTGGTCGAACATAGGCTGGTCACACTGGGGCTCAGAGCGCTGGGCGAGATCAGCGTCCTCGAAGTGACGATTGTCGCCGGGCTGATGGTGGCGGTGGTCATACTGTCAGTAAACGTAGTACCATAGCATAGAGCACGCACGAGCGTTGAACTGTCGGATTGGGCATGAGCACCCGCGCACATCCGAGAACATCTGAGAACCCTCACTAAAAGAAAAGGAGAGTACCCATGAAGAAGATGCTCAGAGGCTTCACCCTGGTGGAAATCATGATCGTTGTGGCGATCATTGGTCTCCTCGTTGCAATCGCGCTGCCGAACTTCATCGAGGCAAGACGCAAGTCGCAGACGACAACCTGCAAAGGCAACCTGAAGGAACTCGACGGCGCCATTCAGCAGTACCTCATGGACACGAATGCGCCGATCAGCGATGCGACGACGGCAGATGCGCTCCTCGTGCCGACGTACATCCGCAAGCTGCCCGTGTGCCCGGTCGGGAAGCAGAACTACAACTACAACAGCTCGAGCAACGTGACGGTCGTGTGCCCGGAATACCTCCTGAATCCGACTGACCATCCGGCAACGCTCGACTAACGATTAGCAGCACACAGTCTCGCAAGACTGGTGGTGGGGGCGGGTGGCGCGAGTCATCCGCCCTTTATCCTTTCAGGGCAGCACACACCGTGATGCGCACATCCGCCGCAAAAGGGT
>JAAYZF010000013.1 GCA_012514975.1 bacterium | reverse complement strand
GTGGCTCGTTCTCGACGCCTATGAATCCGACCTTGAGTGGATCCGCTACGGCCAGACCGTGGAATTCGCCGTGGACGCCTGCCCGGGCGAGGCGTTCACCGGCCGCGTCGCGTTCATCGCGCCCATTCTCGACGAGATGACGCGCACGGTGGATGTGCGCGTGAACGTACCGAACAAGGATGGCCGGCTCAAGCCCGGCTTCCTGGCGAACGCACACATCACCTCCTCCATAGCCGCCGACGGCCGTGCCATGGACGCGTCACTGGCAGGCAAGTGGATCTGCCCGATGCATCCCGAGATCGTCAAAGACGGCCCGGCGCCGTGCGACATCTGCGGCATGAAGATCGTCACCGCCGAATCACTCGGGTACGCCGCGCCGGCGGCGGCAGCGGCGGAGATGCCCCTGGTGATCCCCGCGAGTGCGCCGCTGATCACGGGGAAGCGCGCGGTTGTCTATGTGGCAGTGCCGGGCGGGAGGGGAAGGTTCGAGGGGCGCGACGTTGTTCTTGGGCCGCGCGCGGGCGACTACTACACCGTTCATAGCGGCCTGCGCGAAGGCGAGCATGTTGTCGTCAACGGCGCGTTCAAGATTGACAGCACCATGCAGATACAGGCAAAGCCGAGCATGATGTCACTTCCCGGGGCGGCTGTGACGGCAGAGCCGCCCCGGGAAGTGAAGATACGAGCGGACGTGCCGGAACGGCTCAAGGAGCAGTTAGCGGCGGTTGTGCAGGCTTCGTTCGGCGTGCAGGCCGCGCTGGCGGGCGATGACCTCGCCTCTGCGCGCGCAGCCGCGTCGGCGGTCGCCACAGTGCTCGACTCCGCCGATATGAAACTTCCCGGCGGCGATGCGCACGGCGCGTGGATGACGGAGCATGCCGCGCTCAAGCGCGCAGGCGAAGGGATTGCGCGTGCCGGGGACATCGGGGCTGCGCGCGTGGCGTTCAAGGAGATGTCTGACGCGCTTGTCGCCGCCGCGAACCGCTTTGGCCTTGCGGGCACGACGGCTGTGTTCAAGGCGGATTGCCCGATGGCGTTTGATGGCAAAGGGGGTGACTGGCTGCAGGCGGGCCCGGCGGTGAGGAATCCCTACTTCGGCGCACAGATGCTCGAGTGCGGCGACATCATGCCGTTTTACAGGCCATGACGCGGCACGACCGGCGCCGCGTCATTCTTCTCCCTCTTCCTCATGTTCCTTCGCGCGCATGCGTTCCGCGGCGACGGATTGCGACACCACGCGGTAGGCCGGGGCGTATTTCCTGATGAATGTGTCCGTATGGTGGACCACGGGGAAATCCTCCAGCGCCATGCGCTCGTCGAACGCGCGCCATGAATCGTCCTTTATCTTCACTTCGCCTGAGGCGAACGCGGCGGCCACACGGGCCCAGTTCTGCGAGAACGTCTCGTGCCGCGGGCCTGCGCGCCTGATGGACTCGTAGAGCGCGTCAACGACCTCCTCGAGCGAACCGCCCTGCGCCTTGAGCGCCTTGAGGTTGAGCCATGCCCAGTCGTGCGTGACGCCGATGGGGAGAAACAGCGGGCCCTGCTTCGCCTCGATCGCGTTCCACTCCTCGACGACCGAGGCGCGCAGTCGTTCCCTGTCGGCGCCGAGGTGGCCCGGGCCGCAGACGCCCTGGTAGAGCGCCTTGTACACATCCTGCGCCTCGGCATCAGGGTACGCCGCGAGGAAGTCTTTCGCACGCTGCACCGCGTCGTCGGGCGTCGTGACGACACAGGTGAACGACTCGAGGCGCCTGCGCGCGGCGCGGAGCACGTCGTCAGCCGTCACCGCCTCGATGTGCCTGACATACTCGCGCGGATAGGTTGCGCCCCTGCCGCGGTATTCCCAGAGAGCCGCCATGTCCGCCTGCTGGCCCAGGGTCTCACGCCCGGCGAGGAAGGGGATGATCACCGCGTTCTTCGCATCCGCCAGCCCGGCGTCTGTCATCGGTTCCGCCGCGAGTGAGAGGATCGCGTTCGTCATCTTGTCGATCACGGCGGCCGTGTTGCGCGGCTCGCACTGGGCGAGCGCGAGGAGGGCGCCGGCGTGCGCATCCATCTGCACGAGCGGCTGCACGACATAGACAAGGTCATCCTTGCCGCGCAGGGCGGTGAACAACGCGCCGCTGAATCCGCCGAGGTGGCTTTCGGCGACGATCAACGGGCAGCGCTCATCGCTCAGGGAATCAGGCGCATGGCAGCCGAGGATGATCGTCGCCTGCTTGCGCGGCGTGCCGATGGTGGCGGTCCCGGCGTCGTCAAGATACGCCGGCAACGCGGGCGCCATCAGCGCGGCAGCGCGGGGCGCGCACGCCGCGAAGTGCTTCTCGAACAGCGCTGTCAGCTCCGCGGGGTCGAACGAACCGGCAACGGCGATGACAATGTTTGAAGGCTGGAGCATACCGCGGTGGAACGCCCGCAACCCGTCCGCATCGAACCGCTCGACCGCGGCGGTCGAGCCTGCGAGCGGCATGGCGTAGGGGAAGCCTTTGTAGAACACCTCGCTGAAGTTCAGCATGCCTTCACGATGCCACTGGTCGCGCTCGGTGCGGATGGCGGCGAGGGCGAGCCGCCGTTGCTTCTCGATCTCGTCCGCCGGGAAGGTTGCGTTCATCAGCGTGTCGGCAAGCAGCTCGACGACGGTGGGGAGATGCGCGCCGAGGCAGTCAGCGGCGCCGTGCAGCGCTTCACGCGTTGCATTGTACGAGAGTGAGGCGCCGAGCGATTCGACTGTGCGGGCGATTTCGTCAGCCGAGCGCGTGTCCGTCCCCCTGGTCAGCATCCCGGCGATGAACGACGAGATGCCGTTGTTCCCGCGTGTCTCATACACAAGCCCGCCGGGCGCATAGAGGCGCAGCGCGGCGAGGGGCAGCCGGTCGTCCCTGCGCAGTGCCAGGCGCACGCCGTTGCTCAGTCGTGTAACTGTGAACGAATAGGTGTCTTCCGAGTGAATCCGCGCGACGGGTTCCTTCCGGGGAACGGCCTCCTCGTTGGGGAGGAGGACGGCGGTGATGAGCTTGTTGGTGTCCAGGTACGCCGACGCGACGCGCTGCAGGTCGGCGGTCGTGAGCCGCATCATGGCGTTGAGATAGCGGATGCTGTAGTTCGGGTCGCCGAGTGAGATCATGCCGCCACCCATGTCGCCGGCGATGTCACCGACGGACTGGAGGCCGCCGGTGTACGACACGAGGGCACGCCGTTGCGCGCGCGCGACCTGCTCGTGCGTGAGAGCGCCGGCCGCCGCGGACAGGAGTTCCGCGATCACGGCGCCGGCCGCGGCGCTGACGTTCGTCTCGTCGCACGTGAAGCCCGCCTCGAACGCGCCCGGCCCGAAGCTTGGCGCCCAGTTGCCCGCCCAGACGCTGAAGACGAGCTGTTTGTCGCGCTTGATGCTCCTTGCCAGGATCGAACTCTCGCCGTCGCTGAGCACGCGGCCCAGCAGGTCCAGCGCCGCCGCGTCGGCAGCGCCCTGGCGCACGCCGGGGAACGACAGCGACACATGCGCCTGTTTGACGTTGAACCGCCGTGTGCCCGCGCGCGGCGCCGTCACCGGCGGCTCGGGCGGAAGAGGGATCGCCGTGTCCGGCCCGCGCGGCACGGTGCCGAACGTCTCGTCGAGCACGGCGCGTGCCTCGTCGCGCGTCACATCGCCCACGAGCACCACGACCATGTTGTTCGCCACGTACCTCTCGCGGTGGTACTTCAGCACGTCGTCCCGCGTGAGCCGCTGGAAGTTATCGAGGTACCCTATCACCGGCACGCGCGCCGGGCTGACGAGATGCATCAGCTCGGACTGGAGCTCGTTGTGCGCGCGTTCGGGGCTCTCCTTTCCCATGCGGATTTCCTGGGTGATCACGCCTTTCTCGCGCTCGACCTCGTTCGTGAGGAACGCGCAGTCCTTCACAAATTCCGTCAGCAACTGAGCCGCGTCGCGCAGGAAGGCGCGCGTCGTCTCGATGTGATAGCAGGTGTGGTCGAGCGTCGTGTACGCGTTGTATTCGTCGCCCATCTTCTTGATGAGCCTGCTGGCCTCGGCCTCGCTGCGCCTCGTGGTCGTGCCGCCCGCGACGAGATGCTCGATGTAGTGTGAGATGCCGCATCCAAGATACTCGCGCTCGTAGACCGAGCCGGTGTTCTTCACGAACACGCGCAGGGCCACCAGGGGCGCATCGCGCTTTTCCAGGAACACCACGCGCATGCCGTTGTCCAGCACGTATGTCTCACACTGGAACGGCTGCAGCTCCGCATGCGCGCGCAGGATGCAGCAGCCGCACACGAAGGCGATGGCGAGGGATTTCACTGCCCCTCCGTTTCTCTTCATGGTGTTCATTTCCGTGGGTTCCCTGCGTGGCTTCTTCCGCCGCCGCGCGCCCCGCTCAGCCGGCCGCGACAGGATTGGCCAGTGTGCCGATGGCTTCTATCTCGACTGACACCACGTCACCAGGCTTGACCGGGCCGACGCCCGACGGCGTGCCCGTGGCGATCACGTCGCCCGGTTCGAGCGTCATCACGTGCGATACGAATTCGACGATCTGCGGCACCTTGAAGATGAGGGATTCCGTCGTTGAGCACTGCTTCCTTTCGCCGTTCAGGAAACATGCGACAGCGAGTTTCGATATGTCGAGCCCGCGCACGATCTCCGGCCCGATCGGGCAGAACGTGTCGAACGATTTGCCGCGCGTCCACTGGCCGTCCGCGCGCTGCAGATCGCGTGCGGTGACGTCATTGAGGCAGGTGTAGCCAAGGATGTACGCATCCGCATCAGCCGCCTTCACCCGGCGCGCGCGCGTGGCGATCACCAGGGCGAGCTCGGCCTCGTAATCGACGCGCTGCGTCCAGTAGGGCGGATAGACAATGGCTTCGCCCGGGCCGATCACGCTCGACGGCGGTTTCATGAAGATCAGCGGGTCCTTCGGCAGCTCGTGGCCAAACTCGACCGCGTGATCGCGATAGTTGACGCCAAGGCAGATGATTTTCGACGGCGCAACGGGCGCGGGGCGCACCACCGGCAGCGGCGCCGCCTCGCCCGTCGGCCGCGCCGATGCGTCCCATGGCGCCGCGGTCAACAGATGCGCACGGCCGTCAATCACCTCTGCATACGCCATGCCGCCGGGAGTCTGCACGCGGGCAAATCGTTGGATTGATGGAGCAGTCATAAGCTATTGATTATAGCGAAAAAACCGGGCAACGTCAAAAACACGCACACGGAGACACCGCACAAGAACACACTGTCTGGCGCATCCAGTACACCGCGGATGAACACCTTGCACCGGTCCGACCCAGCACCGGCTGGCGCCTGGTTGCGTTCGGCCGCATTGTGTGGTATACTGTTAAGGCATCGGAAACGCATCAAACCAAAGGAGCGTGCCATGAAAACGCGCATCAGCTGCCTGCTCCTCCTGTCAGCCTGTCTCCTTTTGTCGGTGCTGCCTGCCCAGCGTGCGGTGGCCCACACGAAACCGAAGCGCACGAAGTTCCAGACATGGTCAACAGCCGAGTACGTGCTATACGTCGGGCTCATTGTGTGGGTGATGATGACAGCCACGGGTGAGTGCGCCGAGGAGGAACCGCATGATTTCCTGCGCGAGTACGGCGGCGATCTTGCACGGCTGTTCGGGCCTGGCATCCGTCTTGTCACATCGAGCTGCCCGGCGGCGCCGGGCAGTCGCGACACCCGGATGCTCTTCTGCCGTTGCGTCAACAGCACGAACGCATTCACCGTGGTCGCGTCGCTCGTGCGCGACGCGGCCGGGCGCATCGAGTCCCTGTCGTTCAGTCAGGATCTGACGCTGCCGGGCGGCGTGGCCGTGCCGCGCAACCAGCCAGTGCCGGTCGAGACGATCATGCGCGTGATCATGCTGAGCCGCCGCGCGCCGCCGGCGCTGATGCTCGAGACGCTGTCCCTGAAGTCCTTCCGCAGCTCGGTATCGCTCCGAGGAAAGGACGCCAGCGGGTTCCGTGTCATCAAGCGCGTGGCCGGCACCGTGCCCACGTCGTACAAGAGCTTCAACCTGGTGCATACGTTCGTCATTGGCATGAACGGCCCCAGCCAGACCAACCCGTACTATCACACGTTTCTAAGGTGGCCCCTTTTGTCAAGACCAGTTTTTGCCTTGTATAAGATAGACCTTGTGGCGTTTTTGTTCCCTTTGCGAGCGCCGAGCCTGAGTGGAGCCGCGAAGCGACGAGCTCAGGCGAAGGCTC
>JAAYZF010000117.1 GCA_012514975.1 bacterium | reverse complement strand
TGACGAGCTTGATGATGGGCGCCTCGTTGGCAACGTCGACGCCTTCCTGGTCCTTGCGGATGTTGCCAATGATCTCGAAGTCGTCGGGAGTGAGCTCCTCGATGACTTTCTCGACGGACTGCGTCTCGCCGCTCCGACAGCGTTCGATTGCGCGGAGGATCTGCTCGGCAGGCGCCTGTTTGACGACGAGCCGGGCATTGAGGTTGCGCTCGACCTCGTCGAGGACCTCGATGTTGTCAGGGTCGGCAATGGCAATCTCGACGACGCCGGTTTCAGGCTCGTCGATCGGGATCAGCCTGTTCTCCTCGAGGAACTTGTGCGGTATCCTGTAGAAGAGCTGCTGGTCGATCTTTGCCGCATCGAGATTGATCGTTTCGTCAGCCATGAGACCACGTGAAACCAGTTGTGCTACCGTTGCGCGCCGCGCGCGCCGCCGCGGGGAAGCACGCGCTCGGTCGGCTGCCCGCCGCGCCCGCCGCCCTCGCCCCGCCCGCCGCCTTCACCGCCTTCACCGCGCCTGCGCCGGCCGCCGCTGTTGAGGGAGCTTCCCCCGGCGGTGATCTCGCCGCCCTGGCGGACCATCATCGCCGGGATCATTGCGCCGCTGCGCAGCGCGTGTACACTGTCGCCTTCCTGGGCGTAGAGGGTGATCTCGATGGTCTCGGGGAGGCGCTCCTTCACGTCCGAGTCCCACGAGTCCTCGTACCCGTTCTCGTCGAAGTACCGGAAGGTCATTCCGACGATGTTGCCGGAGAGCTCGATGACATACGCATCCTCGAACATCTCGTCGTCGATCCGCGTCACCAGCTTTTCGAGCCGCGGGCCCGCATCGCCGCCGCCGGAGATCTGGTAGCGCACGCGCGCGAGGCCGGCCTGCCAGTTGCCGTCTATGAGGGCCGGCTGGGTGACGCAGGCGAATTCGAGGTCGTCACAGCCGATCGCGCCGCCGCGGGGCGCGATGCCGCCGCCTGGCTTGCCGATGACGGCATAGCCGTCGTTCGTCCCGAACTCGATGTTCTCGATCGAGCGGACGATGTCCTGCATGGCCATCCGGGCGGAGTGAAAAATCTGCGCGCGGTCGCTGCCATGCCTGGTCGCCTTGCCGCCGGCGCTGAACGCCGAGTAGACCATGGTGAGGACGAAGGCCATGATCATGACCGAGAGCATGACCTCGATCATCGTGAATCCCGCCGGCTCGGGCCGATAGAGTGCGTGGCGCGGCATACGGTTATACTAAGGCAACAAGTATACCAAAAACCGTTTTTTTCCACAAATAGCCTGCGCAGGCGCGCGTTCGGCGACGCTTACGCAGGAACGATTCCCCTTGTCCCGAGCTCGTCGCGCAACTGCGCGGCGGACTCGAACCTGACGCTCTCGATGCCGGCCGCCCTGGCTGCCTCGACGTTCGCGGCCATGTCGTCAATGAAGATGCACTCGGCTGCGTCGAGCGCAAGCTTCGCAAGCGCCCTGTCATAGAATTCGCGCGCGGGCTTCAGTGCGCCCAGCTCGTGCGAGACGGCGATGCCCTTGAAGAAGCCGAGATCATACTGCGCCGAGACGTGGCGCATGTGGGCTTCATTGGTGTTCGAGAGGATGTAACATGAGTAAGTTTTGCCCAGCGCGCGTGCAAAATCCATCACGTCCTGGTTGAGGGTGAAGATGTTGCACCAGATGTCCTCGAAGAGGCTGTAGTCGATCTCAAGCCCGATCTTGCCCTTGAGCCGCGAGAAGAACTGCTGCGACGTCATCCGCCCGGTCTCGAGCATCTCCTGGTCGCCCCGGATTTCCGCGAGAAACTCGTCCTTCCTGGCCCAGAGCAGTAACGCGGTCAGCGGGTTCAAGTGCGTCGCAAGCCGCTTGTACGCGATGTCCCAGTCGAATTTCAGGAGCACATTGCCGAGGTCGAAAAGAATGTTCTTGGTCATCGTGGTCTCAATCGTCATACCGCGCGTGGCCGCGGCTTTCCTAACCCTTAATAGTAGCAGAAATGCGCGTAAAAGGCAAACCTGCGCGCGGCTTGTGTTGCAAGTTTTTAGAAATGACATACTTTACGTTTAATAGAACTGACATGGTTTGCCACTCTTCGCGCGAGGGCGCTGAGAGAGCGGAGCGAGCGAAGCGCCCTCGCGCGGCGCCTCCTTTTCT
>JAAYZF010000116.1 GCA_012514975.1 bacterium | reverse complement strand
GCCCAGCAGGTCGTGCATGCCGGCGATGCGCGGCTGCCCCGCCCCGTCCTGGAAGTCCCTGTGAATGCCCGGGCCGGAGATGCCGATGTCCAGACCCGAATCGCACACGGCCACCGTGACGCCCGCGCCGTAGAAGCCGTGGAGCAGGCGCATGTCTGGCGCGTCAATGATCTCGCCGCCGACGTTGTTGTGCAGCTCGTCGCGCGGCGCGTACTCGATGGCGAGGACGGCGGGCAGCGAGGCGATTTCGTCGAGCTGCGCGACAGGCGCCACCGCCTCGACGATCATGCCGTCGCGCGTCTCGCGGACAGTCTCCACCCCGCCGCGCGCGACAAGGGCATCGAGTGTCTGCTTCGCGCCTTCCAGGGGAAGAACGGCGATCTGCACGCGCAGCTTCGCCTCCGCGCCGTGCGCCGCCGCCGCATCTTGCGCCGCGCGGTTCAGCATCTCCGTCCTTCGCCACGGCCCGGCGTAGGCGCCAAGCCAGCGGACGCCGGCGAGGGCGCGCGCCTGGCTGCACTGCTTCTCCGGGATCGCCACGATGTACGCATTGCCGGCGAGCGCCCCCACGACGCGCCACCCGCAGTCCGCAAATGCCTGTCGCGCCGGTTCATCCATCGGCCCCGAGAACTGGACGACACGCAGATCGTCCGCCGCGGGTGCCTGGGCGGCGAGGGCGAGCGCCCTGCCCGCCGCATCCGCGGGCGACAGCGGGTCCACCCACCGGTCCCCCACGCGGATTTCGTGCGCCGGCCGGCCTCCCGGCGCCATCACGCCGCGATACCGCAGAAACAAATCGTCACTCGAGACCGAGCCAGAACCGCTGCCGCTGCCTGGAACGGCAAGCGCAACATGCACTCCCACGCATGCAACCGCAAGAACGACTGCATTCATACGCACCCCCTGCTGGCAACCGTTACACCAAGTGATTCACGAAGAGAGGAACGGAGATCAAAGAGCGGGGCGCCGCGGCCGGTTCCGGCTGCGGCGCCCCGCTCGTCCGCCTATGTTCACGGCATTGCGCGGCGGCGCGCGAGCAACAGCGCAAGCGCGCCAACTGCAAGCGCGCCGAACGGCTCAGGCACGAAACCGCCCGAGTACGCCACGCCCCAGTGCACCGGCGTGTACGGCACATTCACGCCTGAGACGATGATCCGATACGTGCCGCCGGTGGGATTGTTGATGACGACGCCCTCGACCGTGTTGATGTGGTCACCGGTCGACACGGTGCCGTACGCGTGAATCCACATGTCGGGATCGTTGTCATACGTCCACGGACCCGAATACGTCGAGTACGTGCGCGGCGAGCCGGCGGAACCGATGCCGCCATCGCGCAGTTGGCACAGATTGGCCGACAGCAACTGCGAGCCGACGAAGAACGTGGCGCCGGTGATGGTGACGCCGGGAGATATGGTGAGGACACGGTACTTGAAGCCGACGCCGCTGGCTGCCACGGTGCCTGTAAAGGCCATGAGCGTCGTGCCCGGCATGCCGCCCGCGCCGGGGTTCCAGATGTAGGTGCCGTAGCTGCCGCCCGCGCCGGAGGTGTCATAGAGAACCTGATAGATGCGCGTGATGGTCAGCGGCGCGGCGGGTGCGGTGCACTTCTCGGCCTCGAACATTCCGACGGGACCTGGGTAGAACTGCGCGCTCACGTTGGTGTAGTAGAACAGGTCGAGCCGCGTGTTCATGGCCTGCGGGTAGTTCGTGCGGCCAAGCGGGTCGATGACGCGGAGATCGAGGTCGTTCATAAGACCGCCGCCGCCGATCCACGCGTACGTCTCGTTCAGCGCGAGAAGCGACCCGGGCATGTCGGTCCATGCAAGGATGGCCTTGAACGGATAGGAGGTGTCATAGAGGGTGACGGTGGTCGAGACGCTGTTCGGCCCGCCGAACGCATTGGTCCAGAAGAGCATCTCGTAGTTGAGTCCCTTGTACAGCGCGTCTTCGAGCGTCAGGCGGCCCCAGCCCTCGACGCTGTTCGGCGCGGGGTACACCTCCTGCGTCGCTCCGCCGCCATACTGGCCTGGAGCGATGTCGAACGCGCCGCAGAGCAGGCCGGCCTTGAGCAGGGCGGCGGGAGGATTCATCAGCCCGCGGTTGACGCGGAGGTACTCGCGGAACGTGGCTGCCACGCCCGAGACGAGCGGGCAGGACATGCTTGTGCCGCCGCTGTAGGCGTAGTTGGTGTTGCCGGGGACGTCGCCCCAGAGGAGCGAGGCAGTCGAGGCGTGCGTCTTGCACGAGGCGATGAACGTGCCCGGCGCGACGATCTCAGGCTTGATCCGCCCGTCGCTGCACGGCCCGCGGCTCGAGAAGGCAGCCATGCCGTTCGTGTTGTTGGCCACGCGGTCCGCGTTGATCGGCGCATTCGGAAAATTGGCCGGCCAGCCGGAACCCCATGTCAGCGTCTCGGACGGCCGGTTGTTCTCCGTGGCGCCCACGGTGAGCACGTTCTTCGCAACGCCAGGCAGGCCGACGGAGCCGGGATCGACCACGCCGCTGGGCACGGCTGCATCCACGCCCGCATTACCGGCCGAATAGCAGATGAGCATCTGCGGATGGTTGAAGCAGAAGAGGTCGGTGTTGCGCGCGTTGACGTGACTGTAGTCGCCGAAGGTGTTCATGCCCCAGCTGTTCTGATGAATGCGCGCGCCAGCCGTGTACGCAGGCTGGTAAAGCGCATTCAGATCGGCGGGCGGATAGACGCTGCTGGCCACGGCGGCGTTGTTGCTGCCGATGGCCTGGAAGACGAGCCACGCCTTGGGCGCCATGCCGGCGTATGCGCCCGCGGGGAAGGAATTATTCGTCGGATTCGAGCCGGAGAGGTGGCCGTTGCCGAGCACCGAGCCTGCGACGTGCGTACCGTGGCCCGAGAACGGGTCGCTCGTGCCGTCCCCAAGAAAGTCCTGCGCCGCAAGCACGCGCGTGCGGCCCGCGCCATCCTGGAAATCGCGGTGCACGGCGCTGTTGGTCACGCCAATGTCAAGTCCGCTGTCCGCCACCGCGATAATCTCGTTGCTGCCGTAGAACCCGCGCGCGACCCACATGTTGCGCGCATCGACGATGTCGGCGGCGAGATTGTTGTGCAGCTCGTTCGGGCCGACTGTCTCGGCAATGATCAGCCACTCGCGCGTCGCAAGATCGTCAAGCCTGGATACCGGTAGGTTGAGATCGACAATCGTCTCACCCGGAAGCGTCTCGAGCGAGAGCACCTCGCCGAATCCGCTCAGCGCGGCGGCAAGATAATCGGCATCGACATCAGGCATGAACGCCGCGCGGATCGTGATGATCGCGTCGGGCCCGCGGAGCATGGCGAGCGAGTCGCGCGCTCGAAGCGTCCGCTCGGTCAGCCGGTACTCGGGCGCATAGCTGCCCATCCAGCGCACGCCGTCAAGCATGCGCACTGCGTCCACCCTGCTCTCCGGCACGGCAACGATCAGCGCGCCGTTCGGGATCGTGCCGACGACGCGCAGCCCTTCACGCTTCAACGCCTCACCCATCGCCGCATCAAACGGCGCGGAGAGCTGCACTATCCGCAGCGTGTCCTGCGCCTGACGCCGCGCCGGGCCGAGCGCCTCCTGCCCCAGCGCGTTGAGCGACGGGCTCAGCGGGTCAACCCACTGCCGCTGCAGGCGGATCGCCGTGGGCTGCGCGCCGCCGGTCTCGACATGATCAAGCTGCCGCTGGTTGATGAGAGACGGGAGCGGGACAGGCCCTGCAGCGCTCTTGGCCGCATCGGCCGCAATGCAGAAAGCGCAGACCACTACACACACGGCAATGACGAAATGAGCAACCTTCATCACACACCTCCTTCTGTTGTGCGTGTCGCCGCCAGCCCCTCCCGCCGGCAGACACGCCGCGATACCCTTCAGACACTGGAAGCTATTCTACCACTATGCGCACGAGAAAGTCAAATGGCGGTGCGGCATTGCCTGATATTCCGATACAAGGGATGGCGCGGCAGACACGCGTCCGCCGGCGCGCGGGGTACGACGTGACTCCAGTCACGTCGGCACGCGGGATGCGCGCGTCTGGCTGACATGTTGACGCAGCGCATGGCCACGACTGGAGTCGCGGCCTGCCACGCGAGCGTGCAGACACGTGTCCGCCGCGTTCGCGTGCGGACCGGCACGGAGGATACCCGCGTTCGCCGGCGCGCGGGGTACGACGTGACTCCAGTCACGTCGACACGCGGGACACGCGCGCCTGGCTGACACGTTGACGCGGCGCGTGGCCACGACTGGAGTCGCGGCCTACCACCCTTCGCGCGACTTTGTGCCGACGCTGTCCCGCTGCCGCCCGGCCCTCAAATCTGTTGCATCGCCGGTTGCGCAACAGATTTGGCCACGACTGGAGTCGCGGCCTACCACCCTTCGCGCGACTTTGTGCCGACGCTGTCCCGCTGCCGCCCGGCCCTCGAATCTGTTGCGTCGCCGGTTGCGCAACAGATTTGGCCACGACTGGAGTCGCGGCCTGCCACGCGAGCGTGCAGACCCGCGTCCGCCGCGATCGCGTGCGGACCGACACGGAGGATACCCGCGTTCGCTGGCGCGCGGGGCGCGATCACCCGGCGTCCTTTGCGCGGCGGCGCGATGCGCGCGGCCGCGGGGCCGGCTGAGCGGGCGGCGGCGCCTGCGCGGCCGCATGCCCGGCCGCCTTCGCGCCAGGCGTGCGGCGCAGGGCGTACGCCTCGCGGTGCTGCGTCAGGAAGGCCGACGCCTGCGCGACAAGCTCGTCGAGCGGGCCCACCATCTGCGCGCACTCGGGCAAAGACTGGAGGAACCACTTGCCGTAGTATTTCTCGATCACCCTGCGGTCAAGCACAGCCACCATGCCGTAGTCGCTCGCGCTGCGGATCAGCCTGCCGAATCCCTGGCGGAACTTTATGACGGCGAGGGGGATGGTGTACTCGGTGAACGAATTGCCGTTGTGCGCGTCGATGTATTCGGCGCGCGCCTCGATCACCGGCTCCGTGGGCACGCGGAAGGGCAGCTTGGTGATGATGACCGACTGGAGCGCCTCGCCCACCACGTCCACACCCGCCCAGAAGCTGTCCGTGCCGAACAGCACGGCATGGGACTCGGAGCGGAAGCGTTTGAGCAGCTCGTCTCGGCCGCCGCTCCCCTGCACCAGCAGGTTCATGCCTCGGGCGGCAAGGTCGTCCTCCATCTCGCGCGCCATCTTGCGCAGCAGGCCGTACGAGGTGAACAGGACGAAGGCCGAGCCGTTGGTGATGTCAAGCAGCGTACGCACCGCGTCGCGAAGCGAATGCCCGTGGCCGGCCATCGTGCTCTTCGCGTCGAAGTGCGCCGCGTCAATGTCGGTCGGGATGACGATGGCGGCCTGGCGCTTGAAATCGAACGGCGTGGGCAGAACCATTGCGCGGACGGGCCGCGCCTTCTTCTTCACGTCGGGGTCCTTCGAGAAACTCTCCCTGTACTGGGCAAGGCCGCAGCGCTTCTCGAAAAAGTCAAACGTCTTGCGCGACGTCAGCGTCGCCGACGTCATCACGATCGTCGGGTACTGCTCGAACACGTTCTGCACCATGGCATCAGCCACATCGAGCGGCGCGCGCTCGACGCTCACATACGTCACCGTGTCGGTCACGCGCGCTTCAAGCCAGTTGACAAACTGGTCGCTGTCGTCGTTGCACACGGCATCGAGCGTGGCGGCATAGCTGGTGAGCCAGCCGAGATGCGCCTCGACATCGAGGAGCGCGCCGGCGACTTTCTCGTCTTCGAGGGCAAGCTTCCTGACATCGGCGATGATCTCGGCAACGCCCTTCACGAACAAGCGCGTGGCGGCAACGAGGCGCATCATGTGCTCCTGGAGGCGCAGCCACATGTCTTCGGCACGGCGCTCGGGCGTCAGACGGTACTGCACCGTTCCGGCTTCATCGGGCCGCGCGCGCGCCACTTCGGCGGCGACCGCGTCGAACACGTCGTTCGCCGAGAACTGCACGGCGGGAATGCTC
Source organism: bacterium (assembly GCA_012514975.1). Classification (GTDB taxonomy): domain Bacteria; phylum Auribacterota; class UBA3054; order UBA3054; family JAAYZF01; genus JAAYZF01. The sequence goes on along the minus strand of JAAYZF010000116.1, from coordinate 12,046 downwards.
ACCATGACCACTTCGTTCAGCCGGGCGGCCATGGCATCAACCTGCCCGCGCTCGGCGCCCCTGGCCTCGCAGCGCACCAGCTGCGCCGCGAGCACCATGAGCGAGCCTGTCTCGCGCCCCCTGGCATGCCGGTAGAGCGTGTTGAGCGCGCGGTTGTACCCGTGGCGCGACACGGACGCGCCAAAGTGCCGCGTCGCCACTTCCTCGAGATTGTGCGCCTCGTCAAGGATGACGCGCCGGTACTTGGGCAGAATGGTCGAATCCGAGAACACGCCGTTCTCCGCGTGTATCGCTATGTCGGAAAAGAGAAGCGCGTGGTTCGTGATCAACAACTGCGCCGTCGCCGCCTCGCGGCGCGCAAGGCCTATGAAACACTCGCGGAAATACGGGCAGTGCGCCCGAAGGCATGTCTCGGGCGTTGACTGCACTTTCTCCCATACGCGGTGGCGGGGCATGAAATTCAGGTCAGCGATGTCGCCTGTCTTCGTCGTGAATGCCCAGGCGAGCAGCGCATGCAGCTCGGCCGCGTCGTCGTCCTCGAACAGCTCGGGGTCCTCCTCGATCAAATGCGCCTTGCGCAGGCAGACGTAGTTGTTGCGCCCCTTGACGAGCACGGCCTTGAAGTCCGCCATGAATATCTTGCGCACGAGCGGCAGGTCCTTGTGGAGAATCTGCTCCTGGAGATTGATCGTGTGCGTCGAGACCACCACGCGCTCGTCGTTCGTCACCGCCCAGGCGATCGACGGGATGAGATACGCGACCGTCTTGCCCGTGCCGGTTCCCGCCTCGATCACGGCTATCTTGTCGTGGTTGAACGAGTCGATGACCTCGGCCATCATCTCCTTCTGCGCGGGCCGCTCCTCGTAGTTCTGGAGCGCCTTGCCCATCGGGCCCCCGGCCGAAAGCACGCCGAGCAGCTCGCCCGCATCGAGCGGCTTGAGCTGCGGCGGCTTCATCGGCTCGACCAGCACGTACACCGCGGTCACGTCGTTGTTGATGATGAACGACGCAATGCCCGAGCACGCGGCAAGAGATGAGACCGTCACATCCGCCTCGGACGGTTCGAGCACGGCGCCCGGATGATTGTGGATCGCCACGTCGCCGTACGCGCCCGCCTGCGTGATCGCCGCCACGGAGACGTCCGTGCCGCGCGCGAGCACTTCGGCCGAGACGACCACGCCGTCCTCGTTGACATGCCCGAGGAAGAAGACCTCGCGCCCGCCTGCCGCGGCGATCTCCCCCCGCAGCAGCGAGGCGGCATCAGCGGAAATATGGCCCTCGATACCACTCATTGACGGTAGTATACCATATTGCCGGGCCAGGTTGAATGGGCAGGTCAAAGCGCCCGGTTGGGCAAAATTTGCATTTAGACTAGCAATATGGTATAGTATTGCCAGAGCAGTTGGCCGACTGAACCGTTGCCAGCCCGCGTGAGCGGGCTTATAAGTTAAGAATCAAACGAGGTCGTTGATTCATCGGTTCCGCCAGCGCTGCAGAATCAGTGTAGGAGTCCTCAATGGAACGAGGTACAGTCAAGTGGTTCAACAATTCCAAGGGTTTCGGGTTCATCTCACGCGAGAATGGAAAGCCGGATGCATTCGTGCATTACAGCGCCATCCAGGGTGACAACTTCCGCACGCTGGCGGAGGGCGCCGCCGTCGAGTTCGAAGTCGAGGACGGCCCCAAGGGCCCCAAGGCCCTCAAAGTGAAACAGGTGTAACACCCTGCTGAACCAAATGATGCAAGGGCGGCTCGAAAGAGCCGCCCTTCTTTGTTTAAAGGGTCTGCAACGCACCCCTTCCATGCGGATTGCGAAATGTCAAATGTCAAATGTCAAATGCCCCCCGCCCCCCGGCCGCCTCGTTGATCGCCGCACTGAGCTTCTCCGGCTCGTCCGTTCCGAGCAGAAACGTCCTGCCGTTCTTCCGTGTCACCAGCACGGCGTCAAACCCTGACACGTTGTACAGCCAGCCGCGAAGCGTCAGGTGAATCCCCCATCCGCACCAGAACGAGGTGCGCGTGGGCTCTGCCCTGGCGATGCCGCCCAGCGGCTCCCTGAATCTGATCAGCCCAGGGCCGAATCTCCACCGCAGACTGTCGCCGGCGATCTCGATTGTCAGCGTCGAGAACATCACCCCGGTGACCGCCATGATGCCCGCCACGATGAAGGGAGCGAAGCCCGGCACGTCCTTGATCAGCATGATCGCAAGACAAACAACCGCGCCGCCCGCAAGCGCCGTGAGAATAACCGTCCCCCGCTGCGTGTGCGCATAGCTCGGGGCCGTGCTGCCCGGACGCAATCTGTCGGTCATGGCCACACTCCACAATGGGTTGGAACCGGCGGTTGACGGCGGAGGGAACCGCGCACGGACTCACAGCTCCCGCGAGAGGAAATCGTACGCCATGGCCCCGTTGATGCGGTGCCGGCCCTCGAAGTAGTCCGTCTCGACCTTCCCCTGCGCGGAGAACACGGCGTAGACGCGTTCGGCCTCGGTGACAGCCCGCTTCACCGCCTTGATCGGGAAGATCGGGTCGTAGCTTCCCGCCTCGATGAGCACCGGGCGCGGCGCCACGAGCCCGATCAGGTCGCGCATCTCGCCGAACCGCCACATGCCGGGCACGATGTTGCACACGCAATGCGCCATGGCGAGGATGCTGTCCTTGAACGCCGAGTAGTACCCGCTGATGACGCATGCCTTGATCCGCGTGTCGATGCACGTCGAGAACATCGTATGCATCCCGCCGCCCGAGATGCCCATCGCGCCCAGCCGCGCCATGTCGATCTCACGGCGCGTCTCGAGATAGTCGGCCAGGCGCATGCCGTCATGCACGCGCATGCCCGGCACTGAGACGCCCAGATGGAACGCGAGCATCGACGCGTGCGTGCACGTGTACGGCACTCCCTGGCCGATGGCGGTATTGAGGTGCGAGAAATCCGTCTGGCGCTCGCCGAAGCACGAGATCTCAGGCACGGCGACCGCGAAGCCCCGCGCGCACAGCTCGATGGCAAAATCGCGCTGGTAGCCGTCGGGCGTGGCGCGCTCGTTGCCGTCCTCCCACAGGCCGACGATCTCCTTCGCGCCGTAGCCGTGGCCATGGAACGCAAGCACGGCGGGCAGGGGGCGCCGCGCCTTCTTCGGCAGCAGAAGGTACACGGGCATCAGCGCGTCCGGCCCGGTGCGCAGCAGGATTTTCTCGCGAAGATACCCGCCTTTGTCAACGCGCTCGACAAGTTTCGGCTTCAGCGCGCACGTTGTGTGCAGCGCATCGAGCCCCATCGCCTTCGCAAGCGCCGCGCGCGTGCGGCGCTGCCATGCGCGCGCTTCAGCCGCGGTGCGCGCCTTGAATGCGAACGGCGCCGCGGCAGGGCGGTAACGCTTCCAGAGGGCATGCGCGGCCTGCAGCTCCCTGCGTGTGCGGAAATCGAGGATGGTGGTGCTCATAAGGCCTCCCGGTTCACTGCGTCTGCACGGGTGCCGCGGGGACTGTCGCGGCACAGTGTTATCGCCCGCCGCATGCGGCCAGCGCTGGGGCGGGCAGGCTATGACAGTCGTTGCGCCGCCGCGACGCGCGGCGCCCATGGCCGCGGTTCCGCGCCGTGCGCCACCTTCAGCCGAAGATGCGCCAGTCTGCCGGAAGGCCTGACCGTCACCTTCGCCCTGTGCGGCGCGTCGTACCAGACGAACAGCGTGTCACCCTCGATGCGCCATTCGACGGACACGTCGCCCTGCGGGTGCGGCACGCGGCCGCGCGCCCACGTCAGCGTTCCCGACTGCGGCGCGATGAGAATCTCGCCCGGGCCCGCCGCGTCAGGAAAGCCGAGTCGCACGCCCAGCGCCCGCGTGGTCAGATAGTACGTCGGCGAGCTGCCCCACGCATGCGACAGCGATTTCTCCGGATGCGAATGTTCCCACGTCGTGCCGGTCGGCTCGGCAAGCATGCGGCTGTAGATGATGCGCATGTGCTGCTCGGCAAGTTCCTCGGCGTCATGCTCGTACAGCCCGCCGAAGTAGTAGAAGGAGCCATAGGCGGAGATGAATTCGCGCTCGTTCAGCGGGTCGTGGTGCGGCATGCGCAGCGCGAAATGCCTGAGCAGCGACGCGGTATGCCGCGCGCGCGGCGCGCCGAACATAAGGGCCCATGAATTCGCCGTCAGCGTGTGAACGCCGCTCAACGCGCCCGATTCGTCAATGCTGTCCGCATAGAGCCCTGCCGCCGCGTCGAAGAAGCGCTTGTTCACCGTCTCGCGCAGCGCATCAGCGCGGCGGAGCGCGCGCGACGCCTCGTTGCGTCTCCCGGCCATGCCGAGCAGGGAGGCCCACGCGTCAAACGCACGGCAGAGCAGCGCGTTGAACGCACAAACGCGGCCCGCGCCCGACGCGTAACCGTGATCGATGAACACACGCGACCGCGGCGCGTACAGGCCGTCCGCCCCGCGCTGACGCTCGAGCCGGGACATCATCGCGTCCGCCACGCCGCAACACTGCGCGGCAAGCGCCTTGTCGCCCGTCCATCTGCACAGCCATTCCCCCGCAACAAGCGCCAGCAAGGCGAAATCCCCCAGGTTCCCCCCGCCACTCTGCGATGGCGCCCGGCCCGGCAACCCGTCGCGCGGCGAACCCGACTGAAGGAACAGCCCCATGCACCGCTTCACCAGCCGCGTGTCTCCCGACACGGCAAGCGTGGCCGCCATCTCGACAAGCATGTCACCGGCATAGAGCGTCCGCTCGCGCCACGGCGTGTCAGTCAGCACATCCTCCGAGCACAGGCGGAGCGAGTTCAATCCGTATTCCCACAACGCCGTCAGCGCAGGGTCGGAACAGGCAAACGACCCGCGCTGCGCGTACGGATACTGCTGCGCAACAACGCCTGCACGATGGATCGTCACCGGCCCGCGGTGATCCGTGACCGATACCTCGAGATACCTGAACCCGCGCGGATGAAACGTCTCCATGCGCGAACGGCCGCCGCGCGCGATGTGCCGCTCTCCGCTCTGCATCATCACCATCTTGTACAAATGCGGCCGGCCGTCACGCAGCTCCTCGGCGTATGCCGCGTCGATCACCGTCCCCGCCGGCGCGGTGAACTCGACGAAGACGCGGCCGAGCTGGATGCCTCCCATGTCGAACACGAGCGATGCGCCGCCAGGCTCGATGACGATGTCGCGCGTCCGCCATGCCGGGAGGGCAAGCGACGCGCCCGGCGCGCGCCACGCAACCGCCTTGCACGGTGACGCGGGCACGTCAGGGCAGACCACCGTGCGCGACCGGCCGGCAAGCGCGGGAATATCCTCCGGGCGCGAAGGCTCGATCCCGCCGGCAAGCGCGCGAACGGCCTCGGCCGAAAACGGGCCCGCCACGCTGAACGTCGCCGCGCCGCCCGCCGCGTCCCGCTCCGCGCTGAACACCAGCCCCGCGTCCTCAGGCACGCCAAGGAACATGTCCCACAGTCCGTTCACCATCCTGTATGACGAGAACAGCATGTTCCATCCCTGGCGGAACGGCAGTATGGCGTTTGTCCGCGTGAACTGCCCTGGCGAATCGCCCGCGGCGGCGAACTTCGCGCCATTGAGATGGTTCTCGCCCCACCAGTACCCCACCACCACCTGCTGCTCACGCGGCGAGTATACATGCGTCCATGCATACGCCACATCCTTCGGCGGCACGTCACGATGCGGATCGTACGACGAGACAAGCCTGAACGACACGATGCGCTCGCCAGTCCTGTGCGCGTGCGCCGCCAGAAGCAGCTTCGCCTCGCGCTCCTCCTGCGTCAGATGGGGGATCGACCGCGGCGTCAGCGCGCCGAAGCACCCGCCGTCGATCACCGTGGGCGCCTGCCAGCGCAGCGCCCGCCCGTTCCCCGGCGCATCCCACGCAGCCGGGCAGCGCCGCTCGTCAAACAACTGGACCGGGCCGATGGCAAACGAAAACAGCGGCGGGTCGGGATCGTGCGCGGGCGACTCCGCGCATGCCCACCCGCCCGGCGTGTCAAGCGTCTCGATGGCGCCGGCCGCGGCGCGCACGCTGCCCCAGGCGATGAACGCGCCCGGCGCATACGGGTTGTGGAACGTCGCGACACCGACGTGCGCAACGTCGATCGCGATGATGTTCCGCCCGGTCTTCAGGTGGGAACGCAGATCGTAGGAATCGTATTCCGGATGCGCAGGATACGCACGCGCCGGGCCGTACCCGATGGTCACGCCGTTCACCCGCAGGTGGTAGTTCGTCGAGGCGAACACGTTCAGCACCGCCCTGTCCGGCCGGCCTGACAGTTTCACCACGCGCTTGAACAGCACGTGCGTCAAGCGCTGCTGCCTCGGCTCCGCTATCCAGACGTATTTCCTCATGACACGGTTCCTGTAAAGGGTATCGCAGCGTTTCTGAACACCTCTGCCTCGACGTCCTCGAGCGGAGGCACGGGCTGCGAGAGGTCCACCGGCTCGATGCCGCGGAACGCAAGCGCGTCAGCCACTTCGCAGCCAATGTGTCCTTTCAGCGCGACGTAATGGTGAATGCCACACTCCTGGATCGATTCGAGCACGGACGGCAGGTTCGGCACGAATGCCCATCCGCTCGATCCGCGCGGGCTCGATGCGCGGCGCAGCATCCGGCCGTGAAAGACGGTTGCCTTGAACCCGCCTGCCGTCGTCGCGGCGGAGATGCCGGTGAAGGCCGCAGGGGCGATCTGCCCGAGCACCTGGCCGCCATCGCACGCGTCCACCGGGCCCGTCAGCCAGTTCGGCGGCGTCTGCGAGCAGTGGAACGCGTTGAACACGCGCGGCTCCCACCCGTTGTTGTTGAGATCGAGCACGACGCCCGCTTCTCCCGTCATCTCCCACGCAAGTTTCATCATGATGGCATGGCAGATGTCGCATTCGCAGGCGAGCGGCTTCCTCAGCAGGTGGTTTGACAGCATCGCCAGCGTGCACGGCGCGAAACCGAAGTACCTGGTGAACTCGGGCCAGCAGTGCACCGCACCCGTGTCTATCCGTTCCGCCGCGAACGTGTCCTGCACCCAGAGGAAACAGCGGGCAAGCGTGTCAACCTTCGCCTCGCCGGCGGAAAGGCCCGGGAGAAGCTTCCTGATGTCATCCTTCACGGCGGGGATGCGCGCGTCGTTCCTCCGCACCGGCCGCCAGAACTTCACATCGCCGAACGGCCCGCGGCAGCTCTTCGATCCCTCGTCGACAAGCGACGCGAGCACCGTGTCGCCCCACAAGGTGATCAGCTCGTACGAGTGCAGCGAGAATCCGCACTCGAACAGCTTGATCTGGTTGGTGTACGTCGTGGTGAACTCGCCTGGGTTGATGCCAAGCATCGCCACGCGCGTGTTGCGCAACCCCTCGATCCCGTCAATGATCTTCCGGAACCGCGACAGGAGCGATTCCACGCCCGCGCGGTCGTGCATGTCCGTGCGGCACGAGCGCACGATGCGTCTGCCGAGCATGCGGATGGCATGGTGCACGGAGAGCGAGCCGCAGAACGAATCGCCCACCTTGCCGTCAACGAGCTCGGCGGGCGCGTCGTTGTTCACCATCATGAACACGGGCACGTCGTCGGGCAGGAGCCGCGCGGTATCCTGCACGACGCGCTCGCGCATGAAATCCGAGCTGATCACGACGAGCGCCTTGATCCGCGCTAGCTGCGGCAGCCATGCGGCGGCGTAGTTCGCCGTGTCGTCGTCAGTCTTGATCAGTCCGTCCGTGTACGCCCCGTCAGCAGGGAAGATGGCGTCGATCCCCAGCCCCGCCGCAACGTCCTTCACGACGGCGGTGACGCGGGCGGTCATCCCGGCCGGATAGATGCCGCGGATCACCGGGAGGAAAAGGACTTTGTTTCGCGCGCTCACGATCGGCATGGTGTCTCCTCTGGAATTCGCGCATCATGTGCGCATGGTTCACCGGCCCGGCTGCCTCGCCCAGTCATGGCCATCTCCCCGCTTCGGCAAAGGTGATGCACACGGGCGAAGGCATGCCGCGTACCTCGCCCGCCTGTTCGAGCAAGCCAGAGCCGGGATCGATGCTGAAGATGACGATGGTGTCGCTGTCCTGGTTCGCGGCAAGGAGCCAGCGGCCCGTCGGGTCGATCGCGAACCCGCGCGGCGTCATCCCCATGGTCCGTTGATGCCCAACAAGGAGCACTGTCCCCGCCTCCTCGTCGAACGCGCAGATGGCAAGGCTGTCATGCCCGCGGTTCGATCCGTAGACGAATCTCCCGTTCGGATGCACGTGGATGTCGGCGGCGAAACTCGGGAATGAGAAATCGCGGGGAACGGACCGGACGGTTGCACGCTCGTCAAACGCGCCGCGCGCGGCGTCGTACCGGTAGGCGATGATCGTGTTGCCCAGCTCGGTGATCAGGAATGCGAATCGACCGGAAGGATGAAACGCAAGATGCCGCGGCCCCGTGCCTGGCGCGACAGGAACCGTTGCATGCTCGCGCAATGCTGCGCCCGCGGCATCGAGCTCGTACACCACGAGCCGGTCTGTCCCCAGATCGGCAACCACGGCATGGCGGTTCTCCGGGTCAATCGTCACCGAATGCGGATGGGAGACTGTCTGGCGCTCGCGGTTCGGCCCGTGGCCGTCATGCTCGATGAAGGCGCTGCGCGCGCCAAGGCTGCCATCCCCGGCAATCGGAAACGCCGAGACCGCCCCCCGGCTCGACGGTTCGGCCTTCGTCCCGCGGTAGTTGGCCACGAGCGCGCTGCGGCCTGTCGCATCAACAGCGATGTAGCACGGCGACGTGCCGCCCGTTCCAACCTGGTTGATGATGGTCAGTTCCCGCGCGGCAAGGTCGAAGGAGAAGGCGAATGCCGCGCCGGCGGGCTTCGCTTCGCTCGCGCCGCAATCGCCCGCAGCGTACACGACCGGCAGCGTCGGATGCACGGCAGTGTAAAGCGCATGCGACATCCCGGACGCAAGCCCCGCAACCTCAAGCCGCCCGGTCGCGCAGTCAAACCAGCAGGGAAGCACCCCCCCGCGACCGCCGGAAGCGGCGCAGGCGACGAAGGCGAGGACGATCTTCTGTTCTGTCCCGTTCATATTCGCGCTCCCGGCCTGAACACCACGCTATCCCCGCCGCACAAACACTTTTCCCATGATGATCTCTGGCTACTCGGCCTTGGCAATGCCAAGCACGACGCCGCTCACTATCAGCGCCGCGCCAGGGTAGAACCACAGCGACGGCGCCTCGCCGAACAACGGCACCGCCGCAACCGTCGTCAGAACAAACTGGCTCGGCACCGAGAAAACAACCACCTGCGGCTTCACGTGCCGCAGCAGGTACATCGCCAGCGTGTGCCCGCCCACCGTCGGCAGCAGGATGAGCCCGAGAAGCGCAAGCGGCGTGTATCCGGCGCCAATGCGGATGCCGCCCTCGAACACGCACGCCCCAAGCGCCTGCACCGCCGCGGCAGTCACGTACACGCCCACGCTGAACAGAAGGATGTGCTGGCTCGCCCGGTAACGCCTCCCAAGCACGAAATACGTTGCGCACAACACCGCCGACAGCAGCGCGACGCCCGTGCCCGCAAGATCCTTCCTGCTCAGCAGCATCTGGCCGCCGAACAGCCACACCATCCCCGCCGTTGCAAGCGCCACGGCAACGTATTCCCATCTGTTCAGCCGGTCGCGCGTAAGGAAATGCGCGATGAACGGCGCGATCAAAGGCTGCACGCCGATGAACAGCGAGGCGTTCGCAATCGTCGTGTGCTGTATCGACCAGCACCACGTCGCGAAATGCAGCCCGAGAAACACCCCGGCAAGTATCGCACCTTTTGTCAGCAGCCGCGTGCCCGGCAGCGTCAGCCTTGCACGAAGGCAGAACGGCATCAGTATCACCGCCGCGCCGAACACGCGCCAGAACCCGATGCTCGCCGCCGGTATCCCGCAGTACCGTGTCAGAATCGCCGCGCTCGACGCCAGTACCGCAATCACTATCCAGACAACAACAATGTGCGCTTTCGAGCCGGTAGTCATCCGCACCTATGATACTCTTTCCTGACGCGGGCTGCAACACATGTCGCGGCGCAGAGCAGCACAAATGCAGTTGCCGGTTCGGGGACGCGTTCAAACGCACCCAGGTCGACTATGCCGTCGATGATGCGCGGCATGCCGTCAAGGTCCCACGCCGTCGCCATCCATTCGAGATTCGTGCCTGCATTGACGCAGGGCGAATCGTCACGCAACCGCCAGTTGCCGGCCTTGACATCCATGAAGAGCGGATCCCAGTTGGTGTTGCCGGTGCCACTGATCGCAACATCCGCGCACGTCTGCATAAAGAGAGTGCGCGCGTCAATCTCGTTCCCATGACTCGGCTGATTGCAGTAGACGATGCAGTTCACTCCTGTTGATGAATAGAGATCAGGCAGTGTGTGGAACGTGCGATTGCTGGCGATCGTGCAGTTCTCGAGGATCGAGCAAGCCAATGTCACCAAGGTCCCTCCATAGATGGAAATCCGGTTCTCCGCCACCAGGCATCCCCGCAGGATGGAAACACTTGCGTCGATCAAATCGAACCCGGAGACGGCGCCATTCCTGATCAGGCTGCAGCGCTCAACAACAGAACCGTGCGCACTGAGAACCGTGCCGCCCCCGTTCAGACAATTCCGCGTGAATGTGCAGTCGACAATGTGACCCGCGTTGTCCTCGATCGCGGAACTGTGGAAACTGAAGAGACAGTTTGATGTGACACCATTAACCATGTACGCACCGCAACCTCCAAGAGACGTGTTCCAGGACACCCTGCTGTTCATCAGTGCGCCTCCGTTGGCGAAACAGACACCGCCGCCATACGTGTAGGAACGATTGCTCACGACAACACAATCGTCAATGACTCCGCCGGCCGGACAGTATACGCCGCCACCAGCCCCCAATACCTTGCCCTCGCAGAATGTCAGATGTCTGAGGATGACTCCGGGGCTGTCGATCCGGACACACCGTGCCGAGACGCTTGCCGGGCCATCATACCTCAGCACCGTCTCCTCCGGCCGTCCCATTCCCGCAATAGTGATGCCTTTGTTCACCACCACCTCGCCACTGAGTGCGTACACGCTGGTGTCAACGAGGATGACACCTCGTACCGCCGGCATCTGCGTGACGGCATCCTGCACATTCGTGGCGGCATGCTGCCAGTCAGCGAAGGGAGGGACATGCTGCCCAACTGTCGAGACATAATTCGTCGCCGTCACGCCAACAAACACGGTAGTCGCTATCGTGCTGTTCAACGAGTCATTCCATGCGCTCAACACGACTGAATGCGCGCCCTCGGCGTCGAAGCAGTGTGCGATGCAGCAGCCCCCACTAGCTGCGCTCTGCTCATCGAACGCCCAACTGAGCCCCTTGACTGCCCCCTTGACTTCCGCCTGAAACTCCATGGGATACCCGATGGGTGCCGACAGGCAGGGCAACCGCATGGCGAGCGAAAACGCGCCCGTGACGACCCCTTCCTGCTGCTCACCGCAGCCCACGTCTATGACGCCGTTCACCACACGGCTTCCGCCGAACAAGTCCCGTTCAACGCCCAGGCTGGCATTCGTGCCTGTGTCAACGCAGGGCGAACCGGCAAGCAGATATGGCGCGGCCAATGACGCAATGTGCGGATCGGCGACGAAGCTTGTGCTGTCCATCCACTGGTTTGTCTCTTGCAGGCAGCAGCTGACAAGGCGGTACTCGTTGCTGCCTAGCAAGAGAAGCGCCCCGCCAGACAGACCCGCGTTGTGGTACGCAATGACGTTCACCAGGGAGCCGCCGCCGTCTCCACGGATTGCCTGCGAAAGTGGAGCGCGGTTGCCGACAATGCTGGTGTTCTGCACAACACACTGCTCCTGCATTGACATGCCGCCAACGGAAAGGTCGGCAGTGTTCCCGGCAATCAGGCAGTTCCTGATCGATACGCGCGGGTTGCAGCTCACACCGCCACAGGTCTCGCCCGCCTTGTTGCGTCTGACCGCCGATGAAACGAGACTGCTCCAGTCTCTAAGGAACACGCCACCTACGTTGCCATTCAGAGCCACATTGTCGGCGATCTCAGTGTCAACCACG
>JAAYZF010000115.1 GCA_012514975.1 bacterium | reverse complement strand
CCCGTCCTCAAGACGTATGGCACCTACGGCCAGAGGCTCATCCCCACGAACGGCGGCCATGCCGTTGCCGGCTACACCAGCGGCTTTGCAGTGTCGAACCAGGCGGCGATCATCATAGGGCAGAACGGCAACACCATCCTCCGCGGCTTTACCGACGGCCAGTTCGAGCAGGATGTCAATGGGAACGGCCGCAGTGATGCCGAGGACCTTTGGGTTAACATCATCCACTACTTCGACGTGCCCGAGCCCGCATGCCTCTTGCTTGCAGCCGCCGGCCTCGCCTTGCTGCGCCGGCGGTTCAGGCGGTGAGCGTTGCGCGCTTGCGCCGGCGCGCGGCCTTTGCGTTGAACTGCACGGGCCCCGGGGACGAATTCCCGGGGCCCGCGTTTCTCTCCTTCGCCGGCAACACGATCACCTGCGCCGCCTGCGCCGGTCGCTGGGCGCGCCGGCGCCCAGCTCGATTGTCGCCGCCGGGCCGGCGTAGACTTCCTTGCCGTTCCATGTGACGGTCACTTCGCCTTCCATGCCGAGGCCGTCTTTGCCAAGCGCCACCGCAAGGCCGGTGGTGTTCTCGCTGGTGATAGTCACTGTCTGGCTGGCGATGCTGCACGCGAAGTGCGGGCGCGGCGACGGCGTCTGCCGCCACGTCATTCCCATCATGATGCCGTTGCGGCCCGCGTGCGCCGCCGTGTCGGTCTCGAACGTGAATTCGTCCGTGCGGCGCGGCCGCGTGAACTGCATCAGCCATGCCATGTTCGCCTTGTACCATGCGTACGGATACGTGTGCGGCACGTCCTTTGCGACTTCAAACTTCTGCGCGAAGTCCCTTGACACGAGCAGGCGGTTGAATTCCCTCGCGCCGTCGAGCATGCCATCGAGCTCGCCGATCCAGACCATGACGGGGATGCCGCGTGCGTTGTCGGCGAGCCAGGCATGGCGTGTTTCGCTCCACTGGCCGAAGCCGCTGGCGGTGTTGATCCCGGCCCACATGTCCGGCGTGCGCGCCGCAATGCCCCACGCGCCGCTGCAGCCCATCGAGAAGCCGCTCATGTACTGCCTCTCTTCGTCGATGGAGAAGCGTTCCTTGACGTCGCTGATCGACTGCATTACATCGGCCTCGGAAATGCCCTGGTAGCCCTCGTTGCCGCGGCCCCACGGCGCGAGGATGAAGCCGCGATGCACCGCGGGCACGTTCGCCGGATCGATGTCATCGAATGCGAACAGCGTGTCCTGGTGCGTGTTGTCGAACGCGGTCGAAAGCCCTTCGAGCGGGTTTACGTTGCCGACCATGCCGTGCAAGTACACCGTCAGCGGATACGCCATGCCGGGCTTCCACCCGTACGGCAGTTGAAGCGCGTAGAACTGCAGCGAATAGTCGCGCTCCGAGATGAACGCCTGAACGAACGGCAGCGCCTTGCGCACATGCGCTTCCCAGTCGAAACGCTCGACAGGCAGCCGCGCGGAAATCTGCGCAACCTTGTCGATGAAGTAGCCCGTCTCCTCCGCGCGAGCCGCGCCGGTGAGCGGCAGCATGCGGTACACGCTCTCCACAACCATCAGTGTCGATTCGAGATGCCGCGTGACGATCTGGTTCGTCGCCGTTGGCAGCAGCCGTTCGATGCGCTCGCGGAAGCGTTCCATGGCCACCTCGCCGCTTGTCAACTCAAAGGTCTTTTCGTTCATGATCTCTCCATCAGGTGAGCACACAACAACGGACAGCACGTCCGCGCCAGGCACAATGTCGCCCGCGGGCACGCTGATGCGCAGGCGCGTGACGGATTCACCGGGCGCGACGGCGTAGTGCTGCGTCGTGCCGCCCAGCACCGCGCGGACGAGGGCGTTCGACGCGACGTGGAGCGCGGCGATGACGTCGGCTTCCTGGCCGGGCGCCGTCACGCGCGTCTGGCGCGGAGCGATGGTGACGAACGGCTCCGTGCCCGCGGGCAGGCGCATGCGATTGAATGCGCGCGGCGTGCCTTCAGCTCCGCGAATGCGTCCCCATGACAGGTCCGCCTCGCCGCAGTCCTTGCCGTGCGAAACGGTCAGGGCGATGCCCGGTGCGGCCGCCTGGCCGTGCGCGCTGTGCACGGCCGCCCACGGGACGGCGAGGTCGTAGGCCGTCACGCCGCGCGTATTGTCCCGAGTGATCGCGTTGATCATCTCTGAAGCGCCGGGCGCGTCAACGACTTCCGGCCCGTTCTTGCCCAGACCGAAGATGAACGTGGCGTCATCCGGCCCCGCGTCATCGCCCGTCGAGTCGCCGCGTGCGTCGATGCCGACATAGACGCAGTCGCCGCGCCAGAGATTCCGCCCGGCGAAATTCGTCGTGTGCACGGGATCGGTTACGTCGATCCGCACACGCAGGCCGTCCGGTGTGACGGCGAACCAGGCTTTGGCGACGACCGTGCTGCCGGCCGCGTGCCAAAGCGGCGGGCCTTGCTGCCACGACACGTCGCCGGGATCAACGAGCTGCAGTGCGGGCGTGCCGGCAGGAAGTTGTGGCTCTGGCAGTGGAGAGATGGTGAGCGCCGCCTGCGCGGACAGGACGCAGGCAAGCATCAACATGGATATGGACGCGGACGTGTGCATGATGGCTCCTGTGCGGTCATTCTTTGCGCGGGATTCCCCAGCGCGGTCTGGCGGTTCAACGCACTGTGCGAGGCACAGCCGCTGTGCCGGCTCCGTACTGCGCTCAGCCGCCACCTGTTTCCGTCAAGTCAATCTCCTTCACATTCCCCGGCCTCTCCGCCGCGAAGCGAAACGTTTTGATTTCCCATGGACCGAACGCAGACTGCCATCCGGCGCGCAACGCCGGGATCGAGAATCGCGCCCGGCATCTCCGGCCCGCGATCTCGGACGCGCGGACAACGAACCCCGCGCCGTCCTCGGAGCGTTTGACGACGCTGACGAGCACATCACGCGAGCTGCACCGGATGAAACCGAAACACGGTGCGAGTCCGCCGCTGTGCATCCCTTCCTGCACGATCGAGAGCGCGCGGTTGAACTTCCGCGCTTCGTGCACTGTGCATGCCTTGCGCCAGTCGCCCTCGTGCGGGATGAGCAGAAGCGCGCATTCCGAAAACCCCTGGTCGTGAAACCACCGGTCGTCCGTCCATGCGGCGCCGGCTTCGCGCCGGCAGGCACGGTAATCCTGCCATGCATACGGCGCGCTGCGGGCGATCGTCTGGCGCATCTCGTTCTTCTCGACGCTGACGGCGTATCTGCCGTTGTTGACAAGCGAGAGGCCGAGCGTGCCGTCCGAAAGGTCCAGCCACTGCTGCACGGGCATCTCCTCTCCGCTGTTCGTGCGCTCGATTGCGCCGTACGGGATTTCATGCCATGCCGCTTTCGACCGCGCATTGACGGGCACGGCCACTTTAACCAGCACGCGCTTCTCGAGCAGGAGCAGCCTGGCCCGGAGCTCGCAGGCCTTCCTTCCCTGCTCGACAAGGATGTCGAGATACAGGCGCGATTTCCTGTAGCGATACTCGGCGCGGAGCGCCGCGCGCAGCGGCCCCCGCTCGATGCAGCGGACGCTCGTGAGCGCGAACGAGCCTTTGACCCTGTCGAACCTGTAGCAGTCATGCCCCCATGTGTCCGACGGATCATCGATCACCAGGACGCGTATTCCCGGCGTGCGCGTGAGTGCGCGCGCGCGTTCGAGATCGCGGAGATGAACGCCTCCCGTCGTCACCCGCACGCGAAGCAGCCCATTGTCGAGCGTGTCGGTCTTCGCGGTGATCGCGGGCCCTTTGGGCAGCCGTGGCCGCGCGTGCGGGCCCCTGCGCTTCAGCCGGCAGACCGTCCAGCCAAGCGCGGGGACGTGCGCCTTGACGACGAAGCGCTCGCACTCCACGCTCGACGAGGGCTGGACGTTCTGCACGCATGTGGCGTCCGTTCCGTCACAATGCCACACGACGTCGCCTCCACTGGCGCCCTGCCTGAGCGAGCCATGCAGGTCGCCGGTCTCGAACAGCCCGTCCCAGTCGAACGGATGCGGATTGAACAGGATGAACGCAGTGCCCGTGCCGCGCGTGTCAATGCGCGAGGCGAGTGCCTGCACGGATGCGTTGAGCGCCTCTTCCGCCGTGAAGCACGCGCGGCCAAGCTGGTCGCGCGTATCGCGACAGGCTTCGCGCACCGACGAGCCTGAGAGGATGTCGTGGAACTGGTTGAAGAGGAGGTCGTGCCATGCGGCCTCGATGCGCGCATGCGGATACGCCCTGCCCGTGAGCGCGGTGCACACCGCTGCGGTGCGCTCAGCGGCGAGGAGCGCCTCTTCGCACCGCCGGTTCATCTCCTTCACTTCCGTCTGCGCGGCATAGCAGCCGGACGCATGGTGATGCAGGTCGCCCGTGAAGACGGGGAGTTCCCGCCCTTCGGCCTCGCAACGCGCGAATGCATCCGCGCATGAAGCGTATACAAGGTCCGGCATCTCCGGGTCGCTCCTGAGACGTTCTAGCTCGTTGCGCTGCTCGCGCGTGGGGCCGCCCCCATGATTGCCGACGCCGTAGAACAGCATGATCGAGTCCGTGCCGGTCTTCTCCATGTGCGCGCGCAGTCTGTCAAGCTGCTCCTTCAGTTGCTTCACACTCCATGTCGCGTAGGGGCTGAACACGCGGAATGCGAGCACTTCGCTGCCGTCGATGCCGCGCCAGCGGAAGTAGCCTTCGGGCACGGAACGGTTCTCATAGGGAGCGGGCCGCATGAACACGTAGTACGGCATGCCGGATTTCCTGAGGATCTGGGGCAGGCCGGCGTTGTGGCCGAACGAGTCGACGTTGTAGCCGAACAAGGAAGGATGCCCGAGCCTCTCCTTGAAGAACGCCTGGCCGTACAGCCCCTGG
>JAAYZF010000114.1 GCA_012514975.1 bacterium | reverse complement strand
CCAGCCGCACCGCGCCAGCGCCGGAAGGCCCATGGAGCGCGACGGCCAAGCCCGTGCGCACGGTGGACAACCCCGAGAGCCCGTTTGTCGTCCGCTACGGCGACGGGTACTACTTGTGGCAGCAGATGCCGGTCATCTATTCGACGAACTACCTTGATTTCAACGGGCCGCTTGTCGCCCACATGACCAAGCAATGGTTCAGCGGCAGATACGCGCCCGAGATACTCCATCACAACGGCCAGTACTACGTCTCGGGCTATTCGAGCGGCATCTGGCTCGCGCGGATGCGGTGGGAAATCGAAGAGGTCGACGATGCGGACCTCCTTGTATTGGAGACGTCCGGCGCGACGTTGTCCCCGCCGTTCTACCGCACGACGACATGGTACACGGCATCGGCGGCGTACACCGTGACGAACACCATGCAGACGTACATTGCCGCCGACGCACACGCCACCGTGCTGATCAACGGCGCGCCATCCGTCGGCAGCAGGTCGAACACGGTTGACCTCGCCGTCGGCGCGAACCTCGTCGAGCTCGACATCACGGCGGCAAGCTCCGCGCACAAGGAATATTCGGTCCTCGTCACGCGCGCGGCCAACCCGAGCGTGCTCTCGCCGCAGACGTCCGCCGGGCAGATATCCGTCATCGAGGGCGGGACGAACACGTTCGGCGTACGGCTCAACGCGAACCCCGGCGGAACGGTGACGGTGACTGTGGCGCGCGTGTACGGCGACGCTGACATCAAGGTGATCGGCGGCGGCACGCTCGTGTTCACCGCGGCGAATCACGGCGCGTATCAGACGGTCAGCGTGACCGCCGAGTACGATCCTGACCGCGCGGACGGCGTCGCGCTCATCCAGTGCGCCGCGTCAGGCATGGACGCCCTCAACGTCCTCGTCCGCGAGTCAGATGAGCGCGCTGGAACGGTGATTCCCATCGATGTTGATTTCGGTGCGATCCCGTCGACGGGAATGTGGAACAATCTGTCGAGCCATGCGCCCGGCGCCGTGCTGACGAACGTGAAGGCGCGGAACGGCATGGCGCTCCCCACGGCCGTCAACATCAACGGCGGATTCACCTCCTCGTTCACGAACGGCATCGCCCAGGGCCCCTTCCCCCCTTCGGCGCAGCAGGACGGCTTCATGGTGCCTCCAGGCGCGACGGCGAGCGTCGTCATCACCGGCCTCGAAGATGCGTGGACGTACGACTTCACGCTGTTCGGCTCGGCATTCGTTCCGCAGGACGATTTCAGAACGCGGTACGCGGCCGGCGCGGCGGAGGCTGTGCTCAACACGGCAGACAACACCGCGAACACCGCCACGCTCGGCAACCTGGCGCCTGGCGCCGGCGGCACGTTGGTTCTCGGCATCGCGCGCGCCGGCACCGCCACGGCCGACCGCGCGGCGCTGAACGCGCTGGTGATCGACCAGAAGCCGTCCGGCGGCACGGCGTATTTCGATTTTGGCCCCACAGCCACGCCCGGCTACTGGAACAACGTGACAACGCCTGAAGAAGGCGTCAAGGTCGTCAACGCAATCGATTCCGCCGGCGTACCCACGGGAGTCGAGCTTGCAATCACTGCCGCATTTTACACCGCCATCAGCGGCGCGACCGAGGGGATCGACACGAACACGCTCTATCCCGCCACCGTGCAGGTTGACTGCCTGCGGACGTCCGGGGCGGAGGTCGGCGCGTTCCAGCTTCGCGGGCTGAACCCGGCGCGGCGCTTCGACGTGGCGTTCTACGGAGCCGCGTGGCGCACAGGCACGCGCGGAAGCGACTACACGGTGAACGGCACGACCGTCAGGCTCTCCGCCACAGCCAACTACTGGAACCTCGCGATCGTCAGCAACGTCGCGCCCGACGGCTCGGGAACCATCCACGTCTCCGTCCGCACCATGCCGGGCGCGTCGTGGAGTTATCTCAACGCGATGGAACTGCGCCCGTCGGGCGACACGGTTCCCGCGCGCACATTCCTGGTTGATTGCGGCGTGCCCGCCCTGCCCACCACGGGCGCATGGAACAACCTCGCCGCACACGAAACAGGGGCGTCGCTCTCGAATCTAGTGGACGACACGGGCGCCGCGTCGGCCTTGGCGCTCACTGTGCAGGACGGTTTCGCCGAGGCGTCACTGTGCGGCGTTGACGCGTCGGACGTATTCCCTTCAAGCGCGCAACGCGACGGCTTCACGCTCGATAGCACAGACACGAACGCCCTCATCGTCATCACAGGACTGCCGACCAACACGACGTTCGACATCACCTGCTTCGGCTCGCTCGAAACGGCATTACCCGACCGCCGCACGCGCTACGCCATAGATGGCCGCCCGGCCGTGCTCGATGCGCGGAACAACGCGGCGGCCACAGTCCGCATCCCGGACGTCACTTCCCAGCTTGGCCAGGTGACGCTCACCATTGCGAGCGCGGGCACGAACGCCGCTGACGCCGGCTGCATCAACGTCCTGTGCATCGAGGCGGTAACGCCCGAGCCGGCAGCGGCAGCGCTGTTCGCCCTGCTCGCGCTTGTGGCGATCAAGGCATCTCGTAGTTGGTAGTTGGAAGTCGGCAGTTGGCAGTTGGCAGTTGGCAGTTGGCAGTTGGAAGTCGGAAGTCGAGCAGGCAATCGTCCTCGTCCTCGTAATCGTCCTCGTCGTCGGTTGTTGATGTTCGAGGTTGGCCGTCCATCTCCCAAAACGCAACCATGTCAATTCCAGAAACCTGCAACAAAGCAGCAGAAAACGCCTTGACAACAGGGCTATTCTTTGATATAGTTATTAAGTTATCAGGTCTCACAGCCGGATTCCGCGGATTTCCACCTGCCGACCCGGCGAGAGAATTTGGGATTAATGCCCCCACTGAGGAGAATGCCATGAAGTATCTCGTGATTGCCACCATCGCCCTGTCACTCAGTCTCACTGCTTCCGCCGCAACGTACACCTGGACCAATTCGACGGTCAATGGAGATTGGACAAACCGGTTCAACTGGGACCCGGCGACATCGTTTCCAAGCGAGCCCGGCGATGTGATCTGGCTTGTCAACCAGGGCCTGGGCAATGTTGATGGAAACCTCAACATCTATAACGCCGCCGTCACCGCCGGCGTGATCATCGCGCAGGGGTTCACGAACGCGTACCGCATAAATGACGGCTATAGCGGCGGCCGCGTCGTGTTCACCAACACCGCCGGCAACGCCCAGATTGTGGTGACCAACCGGCCGCTTAGCGGCGCGCGCTACTATCAGGCCTCTCTCACGGGCGGCACACGCGCGGAGTTCCTGAGCGATACTGACATCGAAATCGAGACCGGCTCGACACTGCAGATGGACCCTGCGTGGGTCGGCAGTCGCACGATCACCAAGACCGGCGGCGGTGACCTGCGCGGCTTCAACGGCAGCCCCCAGTTCACCGGCACGCTCGTCATCCAGGCCGGTCGCGCATGGCACCGCATCGGCGGCACGTCGCCGTTGACGAACGCCACCGTCATCATCCGCGGCTCATCGGGAAGCAGTTTCACCTGCGACAATTCCGACCTCTACAACCGCTTCATCATCGAGGACAACGCAGCGCTCTACACGCCCTTTGGCAACAACCTCGCACGCAGCGTCTACGGGCCTGTCACCATTAATACCTACGGCCAGTTGCGCGTGAGCTACGGCACCTTCTGCATGACCGCCTATCGCGGCGACATCAACGGCAATGGCGTTGCCGTGCTCACGGGCGGCAATCTCAACTCGACGAATGTGGTCGTAGGTTCCGTATCGCCCGGCACCAACAATGTGGGCATTCTCACACTTGACAAGGGGACCTGCACCCTGGAGCTCGGCACCCCCGGGGACACAGTGCAGCTCAATGTCGACGTCGCCGGCACCGGCGGCGCGCCGGGCATCGACCATGACCTGCTGATCGTCAGTAATCTCACAGCCGCTCTCGATCTTAGCCTGGTCGATCTGAATGTCTCCGGCGTCGGCAGCGGCCCGGTGACGAACTGGGTGCTGTTTGCCGAGGACGGCATATCAAACGGCACTGCCTTCGCCTCAGTCACTCATGCCTCAGGCCTGACGGTCAACGCGGTCTACGACTACGACAACAGCCTGGCGGGCATCATCGTCGTGCCCGAGCCTGCCGTCATGCTCGGCATTGCCGGCGCGGCCGCGCTGCTTGCCGTGCGCAGACAACGCTGACCCAGCGCTCACATGGAACGAAACGGGCGGGGGCGCACTGCGTCCCCGCCCGCCGCATTTCGTGCGGCGTCCCGCCGCACACTGGAGGGCAGGCGTCCCCGCCTGCCGCATTTTGTGCGGCATCCCGCCGCACGCTGGAGGGCAGGCGTCCCCGCCTGCCGCATTTTGTGCGGCATCCCGCCGCACACTGGAGGGCAGGCGTCCCCGCCTGCCGCATTCCGTGCGGCGTCCCGCCGCACACTGGAGGGCAGGCGTCCCCGCCTGCCGCATTCCGTGCGGCATCCCGCCGCACACGCGGCGGCCGGGTACGGCCGCCCTCCCTCACGCTCGCGGGCGCCGATTGACACCTGCCTCACCTGCTGGTACAATACTCACGTTGTCATCACATTCACACGGGATGCATGCATGGAATGGATTGTCATCATCGCGGCGTTCTGCATCGGCTTCATTCTCGGCCTTGCGGCTGCCTATGGTTACAGGCTCCTGCACCGCCGCGTCGAGGCAGGCCTTGCCGCGCAGGCCGAGGAACAGCGCAAGGCTGAGCGCGAGACGCTCCTCGAGTATCTCAAAGCCAGTTTCAACGCGCTCTCGCTCGAAGCGCTCGGCAAGTCCACCGGTGAATTCCTCAAACTCGCGCAGGAGCGGCTCCAGACCGAGCGGCACGAGACATCCAAGGAACTCGAATCGAAGAAGACGCTCATCGACCAGCAGTTGAAGTCGATGACCGAGAAGCTCGAGGATGTGAACAGGCTCGTCAAGGAATACGAAAAGGACCGCGCCGAGAAATTCGGGCAGATCGCCGGGCAGATCAGGACGACACAGGAGCAGACAGGCAACCTGATTCGCGTCGCCTCAGCCCTGCGCGAAGCGCTTGCAAGCACGAAGGCCCGTGGCCAGTGGGGCGAGCGCATGGCGGATGACGTCCTCCGCGCAGCCGGTTTCGTCGAGGGGGTGAATTACCGCACGCAGAAGGCTCTCGAGGGCTCGGGAGCCATTCCCGATTTCACGTTCCTCCTGCCCAACGGCTTCATCCTCAACATGGATGTCAAGTTCCCCCTTGACAACTACGTCAAATATCTCGAGTGCGGCGAGGAGGCCGGGAAGGAGCGGCTGCGCGACCAGTTCCTCAAGGATGTCCGCATGCACGTGAAGGAGGTCGCCACGCGCGCATACATCGATCCCGAGCGCCACACGCTCGACTATGCGCTGCTCTTCATTCCCAACGAACAGATATACGCCTTCATCCACGAGAACGACAGCGCGCTGCTCGATCACGCGCTGGCGAAGAGAGTGCTGCTGTGCTCGCCCATCACGCTGTTCGCCGTGCTGGCCGTGATACGCGCCGCGGTCGAGCGCTTCACGCTCGAACAGACGTCGAACGAGGTGCTCTCCCTCCTCGGCGCGTTCAACAAGCAGTGGGGCGAGTTTGTGAGGAAGATGGACGTGGTGGGCAGGCGCATCGAGGCAGCCCACAGCGAGTTCGAAGACCTCGAATCGACACGTCGACGCCAGCTCGAACGCCCGCTGGGGAAAATCGAGGAGCTGCGCTCGAGGCGCGGGATCCCCGTGGCTGAGATCGACGCGCAGAACGACGAGCAGGGCGCATGACTTCACACCCGCTCCGCTCCGCGACAGCCCGTGCCCGACACCCAGTACATACCGCTTGACACGCCATGCCTCGCCCGCCTCGCCGGCATGCTCGTCGAACGCCATGCGGACGGGCGGCTGCTCGATCTCTCCGCCGTCATTGTCATCCTCCCCGGCAGACGCGCGGGAAGGCGGCTGCTCGAGCTGCTCTGCGAACGCGCGGCCGCCGAACGCCTCGTGCTCTCGCCGCCCGAGATGGTCACCATGTCCGTCTTCTGCGCGCGGCTTGCCGGAGGCGCGGCAGGAGGCCCGGCCGCAACGACGATCGAACAGCTTGCCGCGTGGGCCGAGGCATTGCGCGCGGCGCCGGGGGACGTGCTCGAGTATTTTTCCCCGCGCGGCGAAACGGCAACGGCGGCAGACACGTTCTCTGTCGCGCAGATGCTTGCCGCTCTTCATCGCGAGCTGTCCGGCGAACGCATTGCGCCGCGGACGCTTGCCGGCATGCCGTTCGAGGACGAGGCCGAGGCGCTCCGCTGGCACGCTTTCGATTCCCTGCGCGGCGCGTATCTCGGCGCGCTCGCCGCCCACGGGCTCGTCGATCCATACGATGCAGTCGAGCGCGCGCTGGGCAGCACGGGCGCGACACCGCTCCCCGGCACGCGCGCGGTCTATGCCGCCGGCATCGTTGATGCACATGCGCAGTTCCGCGCCGCGCTCGATGCGGTCGCCGACAGGCTGGCTGTAGTGTGCCACGGGCCCGCCGAGTGGTTCGACGACCATGGGATGCTCTTGCCCGGCTCGCCGCTTGATACATCAGTCTCCACGCTCGACGACGCGCATGTGCACATCGCCGACAATCCGCCGGACCAGGCGCGCGCGGCGCTCCGGGCGCTCGCCTCGCTTGGCGGCGCGTACGGCCATGCCGACATCACGATCGCCGTGCCGGATTACGCGGTGATGCGGCCGCTGCAGCAGTCGCTTCGCGCACATGGCGTCGCGTGCCACGATGCCACCGGCGCGCCATTCAGCCAGACGGAGCTCGGGCGCCTGCTTTCCTGTTTCTCGGCGATGATCGAGACAAGGTCGTATGATTCGTTCCTCGCGTTCCTTCGCCACCCGCTCGCGGCGCGCTGGGCCAACGACGCAGGCGACGAGGCGTACGCGCAACTGCTGCTCGATGCGTCCGCGTACGCTGCCGGCCACGTGGTTGACATGATTGACGAGGAGTGGCGCGCGCCGGAAGGCCGGTTCGCGCATCTTCGCGCGGTGATCGGCCGCGTGAGAGCCCTGTGCGCCCCATACTGCGCGGCGCGGCCGCTTGCCGGGTGGCCCGCGGTGTTCAATCAGACGCTCTCAGAGCTCTTTGCCGCCGAGCTTCCCGGGAACGACATACCGTCCGCCCGCCAGCACATGCAGGCCATCCGGCTCTGGTGCGCGCTGGTGGAGGAGACGCGCGCGGCACGCATCCAGTTCGCCGACCAGGTGCACGCGGCCACCGCGCTCCGCTGGTTCACGTCCCTGCTGCGCGATGCTGACGCGCCCACGGACAGCGATGGCGCCGCGATCGACCTCGTCGGCTGGCTCGAACTCGCGCTCGACGATGCGCCCGCGGTCATCGTCACGGGAATGAACGAACGCGTTGTCCCCGGGCCTGGCACAAGCGATCCATTCCTGCCAAACTCCCTCCGCGCACAGCTTGGATTGCAGAATGATGCGCGGCGGCTGCGGCGCGATCGCTATCTTCTCCGCGCGCTCGAACAAGGGACTGCCGCGCTCACCCTCATCTGCGGCCGCCGCTCCGCGCAGAACGATCCGCTCCGGCCAAGCAGGCTTCTCTTCGACGTGCCCGACGAGCGCAAGGCAGCCATGGTCGCGCGGTTCTTCGGCCGGCGGGACGCCGCGCCGGGCGCTGCCGGGCAAAGCGCCCCGCCACGCGCGCCCGCGGCCGCGCGGCAGCCCGCTGCGTCCTTTGCGCCGCCCGAGCCCGGCACGCTTCCCGCGCCGCCCGACCGCGTTTCAGTCACCGCGCTCGCGTCGTATCTCTCCTGCCCGTACCAGTTCTACCTGGCACGGCTGCGCGTGGAAGAACCGCCGGAGCCGGCTGGCGAGCTTGATGCGCTCCAGTTCGGCACGCTCGCGCACGATGCGCTCGCCGCGTGGGCGCGGAGCCCTGCTGCCGCTGCGGCCGATGCGGACCCCATCATCGCCCGCGCGGTGTCCGCGCTCGAACGTCTCGCGAATGAACGCTTCGGCGAGAAACCGCACCCGGCGGTCGCACTGCAGATCGCCGCGTGCCGCAACAGGCTCATCGCCTTCGCCCACTGCCAGGCCCGCGAGGCGCACGATGGCTGGCGCATCGATCCCGCGCTCATCGAGGCGAAGATGGAGCTGCCGCTCGTTGTCAACAATGTCACCATCGTCATCAGCGGCAGGATCGACCGCGTGGACCGCCGCGGCGCCGAGGCGCGCATTCTTGACTACAAGACCAGCGCGACAGCAAAGCCGCCCGAGAAGGCCCACAGGAAATCCGGCGAATGGATCGATCTCCAGTTGCCGCTCTACGCCAGATGGTTCCAGGGCGACAACGCCGCGCTCCCCTCGACAGGCTATTTCAACCTGCCCGAATCGCCCGAGCAGACAGGCGTTGCGATGGCGGAATGGACTGATGAGGACATCGGGTCGGCCGTGGCTGCCGCGGAGGCCGCGCTCGCCGCCATCCTCGACAACGATTTTCACCGCACGGACGACCGGCGGATATGCGCCGTCTGCCCGTACGTCAACATCTGCCAGCGATGGTGACCGTGAGCACTGCGCCTCCCAGCCATGAAGCGATCCTCGCGTCCGCCGGGTGCGGCAAGACGCAGGCGCTGAGCACGCGGTACATCGGCCTGCTCCTTCGCGGCATCCCGCCGGACAGGATTCTCGCGCTGACGTTCACCCGCGCCGCCGCGGGCGAGATGACCGAACGGATCATGCTCCGCCTTGCCGCAGCCGTGCAGGACGCTGCGGCAAGGCGTTCACTGCGGGATGACCTCGCGCTCGATGCGCTCAGCGCCGAACAGGCCTCCGAGGCCCTCGGCTCGATGCTCGCCCATCTCCACCGGCTGCGGATCAGCACGCTCGACAGTTTCTTCCTCGAGATCGTGAAAGCGTTCGCGCTCGAGCTCGGCGTGCCGGTGCAGACGGAGATCATGGACGAGTACGGAGACGCGCGCGTGCGCGCCGCGGCGCTTCGCGCCGTGTTCTCCGCCGCGCGCACGAGCGTCCCGTCGTTCAACGACCTCAGCGCCGTGTTCTCCCAGCTCACCTTCGGCGGGGAATCGCGCCGCGTCGCGGAGAGGCTGACCGCGGCGATAGACGACGCGTTTGCGCTCTACCTCGATGCGCCTTCCGAGGCCTGGTCGGCCTTTCCGCCTGTCACCGCGCCGTTCGACGATGCCTCATGGCGCTCGTGTCTCGATGCGTGTGCCGCCCATCCGCTCACCATCGCGAACGACAAGTACCGGCAGGTGCTCGAACGCGCGCGGCAGGCCCGCTGGGAGGAATTGCTCAAGACGGGCCCGAGCGCGAAAGTCGCGGACAAATCGTATGTCTTCAACAGGAAGCCGCTGACGGCGCAGGAGATCGAGCTGCTCGAACCGCTCGTCCGCCAGGCGCACGCGAAGCTGATCGAGCCTGCGCGCCAGCGCACTCGCGCCTGCCATGCTTTCCTCGAACAGTTCGACGCGGCGTTCACCTCAGTCAAACGCGCACGCGGCGCGCTCACCTTCAACGATATCGCCCTGCTCCTCCGCCACCGCCTCAGCCCGTCACCCGGCGGCGACGGCTTGTACGTCTACTACCGCCTCGACGGCACGATCGACCACATGCTGATCGACGAATTTCAGGACACGAGCATTCTCCAATGGACGGACATCGAGCCCCTGGCTGCCGAGATTCTTGCCGCGCGGGGCGAACGGTCGCTGTTCCTCGTCGGCGACATCAAGCAGGCGATCTACGGCTGGCGCGGCGGCTGCGCGGCACTCCTGCGCACGATCATCAGTCATTACAATCACGGCGCCCAGGGCGGCGACGCGCATATACTCGAGCATCAGCTCGTCAAAAGCTATCGCTCGGGCACGGACATCCTCGGCGCCGTGAACGCCGTGTTCGGCGCCGCGCGCGGCGACGTGGCCAGGTGGCGCGACCAGACGCAGTTCCAGCCGCACGAATCCGCGGTCGATCATTCGAGCTATGCCGAGCTGCGCACCGTCGAGGCGGATGAGGACACCGCGCGGTATCATGCCGTGGCCCTGCTGCTGAAGGCCATCGAGCCTTGGAAGCGCGGGCTCAGCGCCGCCGTGTTGTGCAGGACGAACGACGCCGTGCGCGACGCGCTCGACATCCTGAAGCAGGAGGGCATCCCCGCCTTCAGCCGCGGCAAGAGCCGTCTCACGGAGAACGCGGCCGTGCAGCTCGTGCTCTCGATCTTCCGCCTCGCCGACCAGCCGCGCGACGGCGTCTCGGCGTACCAGGCGCTCACGTCGCCGTGCGCGGCGCTCTGGCCGTGGCTGGTCCGGGACCGGCTGGCCGGGCTCGACAGCCTTCGCATCAGGCTTGCCTACTCGACGCACGCGGCGGTTGTCGAGGAGCTGGTCGAGCCGCTCCGCCCGCGGGTCGACGAGGCGACACGCCAGGCGCTCGATCAGCTCGTCGACCTTGCCGCCGCGTTCGAGCCGTGGGCCGCGGGCAGGCCGTCCGATTTCGTCTCGTTCGTCGAACAGGCCGCGCCGCAGGACCCTGCCGCGTCGGTCGGCGTTGTCGGCATGACGATCCACGCCGCAAAGGGCCTCGGGTTCGACATGGTCGTCCTCCCCGAGCTCGAAGGCAGTTACAAACAGGCTGGCGCGCGCCAGCAGATCTATACGCGCACCGCCAGCGCAGCCGGTCTGCTCGATCTGCCTGAAGTGTCGCAGATTCTGGTTGCCCCGAAGAAATGCGTCGAGCTGGTCGACGAGAACTTCCGCGCCATGGTCGAGGAACGCGAGCGGCAGCAGGAACAGGAATTCCTCAACACGCTCTACGTCGCGCTCACGCGTGCGAAACGCGGATTGTACATGATCGTCTCGCAGCCGAAAGCGCATTCCGCCGGCGAGCTGCTTCTCGCCGCGCTCGGCGGCGCGGGAACGGTGAAGCAGCCGCGGTCGCTTGCCGGCATCCCCGGCGCCATCCAGTATGCCGCGGGCGCGCCCGAGTGGTTCACGGACGCTTCGGGCGCACAGGCCGCTGCGCCGCCGGAGGCCGGGCCTGCCGCCGTTGCGCTGCGCGATTCGGCCACGCGGCGCAGGCCGCACCGCACGCCGTCATCCGAGGAGCGCGTCGTGCTTGCCGACCGTGCCAGATGGTTTGGCGTTGGCTCGCGCGCAGCCGCCGAAACGGGCACGCTCGTCCACGCGATGTTCAGCGCCGTCGCCTGGCTCGACGATGCAGCGATTGCCCAGCTCAGGCAAAGGAAAGGCGATGCGTTCGATTCCGTGCTCGCCTGCGCACGCCGCGCAGCCCCCGGAATGTCCGACGAGCACTATGAGGCGGGCTTCCAGCGCTTCTGCGCCTCGCTCGACAAGCCCGGCGTGACGGCCGCGCTGGCAAGGCCTGCCGCGCAGTGCGAAGTCGCATGCGAACTCCCGTTCGCAACCCTCGTTGCCAACGCCGTCGTCGCCGGCCGGTGCGACCGCGTGGTCT
Organism: bacterium; assembly: GCA_012514975.1. GTDB lineage: Bacteria > Auribacterota > UBA3054 > UBA3054 > JAAYZF01 > JAAYZF01. Next base: position 10,630 of record JAAYZF010000114.1, on the reverse strand, counting down.
TCTTCCCCTCGCGCGACAAGCCCGAGCGGATCGATATCGTGGATTTCAAGACGGACAGGATTTCCTCCGGGGACGACCTGCGCCGCGCAGTCGAACGCTACGAGCCGCAGCTCGAGCACTACCGCGCCGCGCTCTCCGCCGTGTACGGCGTGGCGCCCAGGCACGTGTCAGCACACGTGCTGTTCGTCTGACGCCGCGTCAGAACGCCGCGCCGAGCTTCTTCGCCTCGGCCATCGCCGCGTCCTTCGCCCTGGCCACCGTGCCCTTCTCCGCGATCGTCGGCTCGACGATGATCTCCCTCACGTCAGTGATGCCCATGAAGCCCAGGATCAATTTGAGGTACGTGCGCTGGTAGTCGTACGTCGTACCATCGCCGTATTCACCGCCGCGTGCAAGGACGAGCACTGCCGGCCTCCCGGCCAGCAGTCCGTTGTACTCTCCGCCAGGCGAAACGGTGAACGTAAGGCCGGGCTGGACGACGATATCAATGAAATGCTTGAGCGTGTACGGAATGCCGAAATTCCACATCGGCGAGCTGATCAGAATCTTGTCCGCCTTCTTCAGCCGCCCGGCGAACTCCGCCACGGTCTCCCACGCCCGGTCCTCGTCCGCGGTGCGCTCGAGCCCGTGCAACACCTTGTATTTCGCGTTGATCGTCGCGCCGTCGAATGGCGGCATGTCGAGCGTCCAGAGGTCGATCGTCTCAACCACATCGTCCGGATGCGCCTGTGTATAGGCGGCAATGAACTCGCGCGCAACGGCGATCGAGCTCGACCGGTCCTTGCGCGGCGATGCCTCGATGTAAAGCAGTTTCGCCATGGTGCCTCCTTGAGACTGGTTAGGCGCGTGTACCGCGCTCTCAGAATGTCGCGGATTCGATTCCCGGAACGGCCGGGAATCGATGAGAATGCCAGAGATCAAATGTCAGATGTCAAATGCCAGATGTCAAATGTCACATCGCCTCTCCCGCCTTCACCCTTGGCCCTTCAGCTCGCCCCCCTCGACGTTCCTCGCATCATGTTCCTGCACCCACACCTTCATTGCGGCGGCGACCTGGCGGATGGCGATCGTCCTGCCTGCGGCGACGAGGACGAGGCCCGGCTTTGCCCCGCGCGGTTTCGAGACGTGCTTGCGCTGCGTGTACGTCACCTCCTCGATCTCTCCGTCAGGCACATGCGAGAAATGCGCGCACAGCCTCGCCGCCTCCGCAAGCGTGGTGCGCGGCACGTCCTGCTTCCGGTCAACTTTGACGACCGCATGGCATCCGGGCCGGTTGTGAAGATGAAGCCACCAGTCATTTCCGCGTGCGACGCGGAGGGTGAGGTAGTCATTGTCCTTCGCCGACCTGCCCACAAGAATCCTCAGCCCGTCCGATGAGATGAACGCGCGGACCCGCGTCTCCTCTTCCGGCCGTGCGCGGTTTTTTGCCGTCACGCGCGGTTGCGGGAGCATCTGTTCGAGCGTGGCGGGATCGGTGGTTGTCTCCGCCAGCAGGCAGCGCGCTTCGGCCGCATCGAGCGCGGCAGCGGTCTCGGCGAGCCGCCGGGCGATCACCGGTTTTGCGCGTTCGAGCTTGTCTGCCTTGTCGAACAGGCGCGCGATGTTCTCATGCGCGGTCCGCGCAGGGTCGAGCGGAACGGTGACCTGGGCGAGGTCGTCGGAGAAGTAATCAGTCACGGATATCTGGCGCATGCCGTGGGCGATCCGCGAGACGCATGGTTTGAGCAGCTCGCCCCATTGCCTGTACAGGGGAGCGCGTGATGTTTCATCCGCGTCGCGCCTGATGTTCTCGAGCCGTTTGGCCAGCCGCGCGCGTTCGCGGCGCACGTGTTTGAGCGCGCGCACGCGCAGCTCGTCGATCGCGGCCTGGGCCGCGCCGGCAGGCGCTTCGCGCGCGGTGTGACGGGCATCCGGTTTCATCATGACGCAGGCATGTCCGGCGCCGCGGGCGCCTCGGAGGGCCTGAACGCGTGGAGCTGCATCAGGACGTATTCGTCTCCCTTGTAGACGATGCGCCAGAGGCCCGCGGTCATCATGCCCAGCTTCCTCGTGCGACGGGCAAGCTCCTCGAGCATCGGCGCCGGCGCGAAGACATACCGCGCGTCCTGCTGCACATCGCGCGGCCGGCGCAGATAGACCACGGGCTGCTCCACATAGAACATGAACGGCTGGTAGCCCAGCTTGTACGCGTACAGCGTCTCGCCCGCCGGCACCGCTTCGCTGATCGCGCGGCCAACCGGGCGGCGCTGCTCGAACTGCCGTATGAGCGGGACGGCAACCGCGGCGTATTCGAGCACTGCGACGACGGCAAGATACGCCGTCACCTGCGCGAGTTGCATCGGCCGCGTCATTCTGCCCCGCGCGCGCAGCACCTGGCTCGCGGCAAGCAGCGCCATCACCGCCGCGGCCGTGAGCCACACCGTCGGCGCAATGCGCACGTCCGCCGCGCCGGGCATGTGGCGTTCGAGAAACGAACGCAGCACGCCCGTGCGAAGCTCGATCGCCACCGCCACGGGCACCGCAACGCAGGCGCACGTGAACGCGTACAGCGCGCGGCGCCACCATCGCGCCACAGGCGGCCATCCGCTCTCGCCCGCCAGCGCCACGCCAAGCAGCACGCTCGCCAGCCCGAACAAGGGCATCGCATACCGGGAACGCATGCCCGGCATGAGGCACACGATCACCCACGCCACCGCGAGCGCGCGCCCGGCGCCACGGTACAACGCCTGCTGCCCGTGCGCCACATGCCCGCCCGTCCCTTTGAGCCACACCAGCGGCAGCAGCACCGCCCAGGGAAGAACATCAACAACCGATTTGACCACGTTCCCCGCCCAGCCAGGCACGTCGATCCGCGCAGGATTCATCCGCGACGCCATCTCGGCAAGCCAGATGGTCGATGCGCCCGCATCACCCGCGCCGCTCTCGACCGTGTGGCCCGACAACGCGGCCGGAACGGCCCAGGCGACGAAGATGGCCAGCATGAGCGCGATGCCCGCGCCATGCTCGATGCGCGCAAGCTCGCGCGCACGCCCCTCGGTGATCAGCACACAGAACACCGTGCAATAGTAGAACAGAAGAATGATGGGCCCCTTCAGCAGCAGGCCGATCCCCACTATCACCGCCGGCACAAGCCACAGCGCCCATCGGCCCGCACGCAGCGAGCGGAGATTCAGCCATGCCACCATCGCCATGCCGGTGATGCTGACGAACGCCGCCTCGATCTCGCACAGCCTGCCCTTCTCGATGAAGCTGACTATCGTCATGAAGACCACTCCCGCGATGAACCGCGCCTTCACGTCCAGCAGGCCCGACGGCATCCACACGAGCAGCGTCACGAACAGGAGGATTGACAGGACCGACGGCACGCGCGCCGCGGCCTCGGATACGCCGCCCGCGGCCTTGAACGCACCGGCGATCATCCAGTACATCAGCGGCGGCTTGCTGTAGTACGGCTCGCCCGCAAGGCGCGGCACCAGCCAGTCGCCCGTCTCGACCATCGTCCGTGCAGGCATGATCCGCCTGCCCTCGGTCCCCTCGATCTCGAGCGCGCCGAGGGACGGCAGGTAGATGCCCGCCCAGACGAGCGCGAGGAACAGCCAGGCGGTAGTGCGTGTCAGCTGAATCTTCATGGGCGGCCGATGCGCGTGCAATGCGCGGCGCACCGTCATGCGGCGCCGCGCCTTCCGGGCGGCATGGTGGGCGTTAGTGGGTTCGAACCACTGGCCTTCGCCTTGTAAGGGCGACGCTCTAACCAACTGAGCTAAACGCCCGGTGAGTCCGCGTAATAACCATGGTGATTATACCGATTGACGCCGCACGTGTCAATCGCGCGCGCTTTACTCGCAAGGCCATTTCGGCTATAATCCTCATGCGATGAAGCGTACCACGGGAACCATTGCGCGCGCGGCAGCGCTGCTCGCCGCGGCCGCCGTTGCCGCCGCCGCCTACCATGCGCTGGCTGGCATCGCGATCTCGCGCGATGAACGGCTGCACTGGCGCACGGTCTACGAGGCGGAGACGGAGCAGCTTGCCGGGCAGATCGAGGCAGTGCTCGCCTCGAACAACTACGGCGAGGTGAGCCGGTTGCGCGACGCGCGCTCACTTGCGCTCGATCCGCAGTCAGGCGAAATCTGGCGTGCGCACGTCCGCTATGTCCTCGTGATCGACGAGATGGGCATCGCCGTGCTCCACAGCGATGCGGCCCAGGTGGGGAGGCCGGTCCGCGGTTTCACCTCCGGCCCGCCCGCGCGCAACGAAGTCACCGTCACTCCAATCATCGCCGGACGCACGCGCATGGACATGTACGACGTGACGGCGCCGCTGAGGATTGGCGGCGCGGTGCGCGGCGCGGTGCGCGCGGGCTTCGTCCCCCCGGGCGCGGCCATGCTCGAAAGCGGGTACCGCGCGGCGCTGCGCGCGCGCACACTGGCGACGGGAGTGATCTTCGTGCTCGGCGCCGCGTGCGCGGCCGTGCTGTTCCTCCGCCGCCCGCCGCAGGCGGAGCGCGACGGCGATGCGCAGCTCGCGCTGATCGGCGCGGGACTTGCCCATGAGATCAAGAATGCGCTCAACGGCATAAGGATGAACGCGGAGCTGCTCGATGAACAGCTCGGCAGGCTCGACTCCCCGCTCGCCGCGCAGTACGTCACGAAAGTCAGGCGGATCGAGCGCGAAGCGGCGCGCACCGGCGCCGTGCTCAACGAGTTCCTCGTCTTCGCGAAACCCGCCGCGTTCAAGCCCGCGGTCATCAACCTCCCCGCCCTGATCGAGGATATCGCCCAGTTCTTCGACGCGGAATGCAGAACGCGCGGCATCACGCTCGAACGCTCGTGCGACGCATCCCTTGCGCACGTCATCGCCGACGACCAGCAGCTCCGCCACGCGCTCTCGAACCTCGTGCTCAATGCCGTCCGCGCAGTCGACCGCAACGGCGCGATCACCCTCGCCGCGCAGCGCGACCGGAAGCAGGTGCGCATCAGCGTGCGCGACACAGGGCCCGGCATGCCCCCCGACGTCGCCCGCCAGGCGTTCCAGGCGTTCTACAGCACGCGGCCCGACGGCGTCGGCCTCGGCCTCGCCATCGTCCGCCGCGTCGCCGAACAGCACGGCGGAACCGTCACCGTCGACAACCGCCCCGGCCACGGGTGCACTTTCGTCGTGTCATTTCCCTTAACCGATGACCCGCGCTGACTGTCATGAAGTACTCGATCCTCCTTGCAGAAGACGATGTCACCAGCCGTGAAACGCTCGAAGAGGCGCTCACCGACCGCGGGTACCGCGTGACTGCCGCGGCCGACGGCGCCGCCGCGCTCGCCGCGCTCGATGGCGGCGAGTTCGACCTCGTCATCACCGACCTCAAGATGCCGGGCGTCGACGGGCTCGTCCTGCTCGAACGCGCCGCCGCGCGCTGCCCCGTCATCCTCATCACCGCGTTCGGCACGGTCGACACCGCTGTCCAGGCAATGAAGATCGGCGCGTTCGACTTCGTCACCAAGCCGCTCCACATGCCCCACCTCTTCGCCCTCGTCGAGCGCGCGTTGCAGATGCGCGCCCTCGAATGCGAGAACAAACTGCTGCGAGACCGCGTGGGCCATGCGTTCGACTTCGGCGCGATGATCGGCCGATCGCCCCTCATGCGCGACGTGTTCCAGCTCATCACACAGGTCGCCCCCACGGACGCAACCGTCTGCCTCCTCGGCGAGAGCGGCACGGGGAAGGAGCTCGTCGCCAATGCCGTCCACCAGCACAGCCGGCGGGCCGACAAGCCGTTCATAAAGGTCAATTGCGCCGCCATCGCCGCCACGCTCCTCGAATCCGAGCTGTTCGGCCATGAGAAAGGGTCGTTCACCGGCGCCGTCCAGCAGCGCAAAGGCCGGTTCGAGCTCGCCGACGGCGGCACCCTTCTGCTCGATGAGATTTCCGAGATGAGCCCCGAGCTCCAGGCGAAACTCCTGCGCATCCTCCAGGAACAGTCGTTCGAGCGCGTCGGCGGTTCGACAACGCTGCGCGTCGACGTGCGCGTCATCGCCGCCACCAATGCCGACCTGCGCGCCCGCATCGCCGAGGGGAAATTCCGCGAGGACCTGTACTACCGCATCAGCGTCTTCCCCATCCCCATTCCCCCGCTCCGCGCGCGCAGGGATGACATCCCGCTGCTCGTCGACCACTTCATCCGTCTCCATTCCGCCAGCATGAAAAAAACGATCGGCGGCATCTCGCCCGCCGCGCTCGATGCCATCATCGCCCACGACTGGCCCGGGAACGTGCGCCAGCTCGAGAACGCAATCGAGCGTGCGTGCGTCATGGCGCGCGAGGGCCAGTCGATCGATCTTGCCCACCTGCCCCCGGATGTCAGCGGACGCGCCGCACAGGCCGCACCGGCGCTCGTCCCGCCTGCTCTGCCCGCGCAACAGCCTGCACCCGCCGCAGCAGCCGCAGCAGCGCCGCTCCTCCCCGCCGACGCCACCATGGACGACCTCGAGCGCATGGCGATCGAGCAGGCGCTCATGCGGTCAAAAGGCAATCGCACACAGGCCGCCCGCGCACTTAAAATAGGCCTCAAGACCCTCTACCGCAAAATCGAGAAGTATAAGCTCACGTAGGCGTCTGCAACGGATTTCCCTAGAGGGCGAACTTGTCCCTCAGGTATGCGAGCTTCTTGTCCTGCTGACGCCATTCGCCGCCGCTGTGCTCTGCGTAGGGATACGGAACGATCCGCTTCTCGGACGTGATCTTGTTGTACGCCGCGTAGACGCATTCAGGCGGGCAGACGTTGTCTTTCATGCCGCATGAGACAAACACCGGGCAGGTGATACGCGGGGCGAGATTGATGTTGTCGAAGTAGCTCAGCGTCTTCATCACGTCATCCACCAGCTCGGGATGAATCCGGATGAAATTGGCGATGTCAGCCGCGCCGCCCGTGCGGTCAAGCAGGCGCTTCTCGAACCAGCACGAGCTGGGCACGTCGGCAAGGCACAGCGCGACGTCGGTGTCCAGTGCCGCCATGGTGAGCGCCGTGCCGCCGCCCTGGCTGCCGCCTTCGACGGCGATGCGCTTCGGGTCGATCCCCTGCGTCTCCTTCGCCACGCGCAACAGGCGCAGGCCGTCGGTCAGCACGTGATAGTAGTAGGACGTCCGCTTGTCAGTCACGCCCAGGGCTGTCCAGCCGAGCTTGCTGCTGCCGAGGAACCCGGTGTCCGAGCCTGTCAGCCCGCCCTGCATGCGGAAGTCCATCGTCACGACCGCGCATCCCATCGACGTGTACTGCGTGAACCAGGCAGGCGTCCCGCGCGAACCGCTGGCGCCGTGGTACGCCGCGATGCACGGCACGTTCCTCGTCTTCGCCTCGGGCGGGAGGATGAGCCACGCTTTCACCCGCGTGCCGTCAAGCCCGGAGTAGGTGATGTCGCGCACATCGAGGCGCGAGATCGGGTAATCGATCCGGCCGCCCTGCACATCGAGCGGTTTCCCGTTCACCGCGGCAAGCGTGTCGGCCCAGAATGCATCAAAGTCCGGCTGTTTTGTCTGCGGCACGTCAAGCGCCTCGAACTGCTTGATCTGGTCGTCAATCAGGCTCATCGCGTCTCCTCCTATCGCTCTTATTGTTCCTGTCCACTCCATCCACTGTGTCTACCATGTCCACTCCGTCCATCAGCAGTCTCTCATGTCGTCTGCGGCTGCGCCCCTTCGGGCAGCGCCGGCGCGTCGGCCCCCGCCCTGGGCAGTGTTCCATCAAGCTCCTGCCGCCAGTGCGCGACATCGCCCGCAGGTCCGTAGCAATAGATCATCTTCAACGGCTTGTCGCCCACGTTGGTCAATTGGTGAAACACGCCGCCCGGTATGTACACCGTCTGGCCCGCCGTCATCGTCTGTCGCTCCTTTCCGAGACACATCTCGCCAGTGCCCTCGACGATGAAATAGACTTCCTCCTGCTCCTGGTTGTGCCATGGCACCTGGCCGCCTGACGGTTCGAGCGTGACAAACCCCATTGAGAAATGTGCCGCCTGGATCGGCGATGCGCCGCCGACGATGTTCTGCGTGCGCCGCCGCGCGGGGTACGTGCGTCCTTCGATTTTCGAGAGGTCTGCGATGGTCATGATCAATCCCAAGGTTGCGGTCTATTGCCGCGACGCACGATGCCCGCCTGCCACCCGCCGCACGCATCAACCATGCGCGGTTCACCGCGCACTGGAGGGCAGGCGTACCCGCCTGCCGCATGTGCGGCCCCGCCGCACGCATCAACCATGCGCGGCTGACCGCGCACACTTGGTGTGTGGCTGACGCCACACGAGCGGCGGCCGGGGACGGCGAGCCCTCCAGACTGCTATGAAAAGAACGCCAGGTACTGCTCCCTGCGCGCAACACGCTGCACATAGAGCGCCGCCTCGCGCAGATGGTAATCGCCCCACATGCTCGATTCGCCGCACGGGACGTTCCGGCCCTTCGGAATGCAATCCCAGCCGTTCGGCCGGTGATACACCGAATGCAACAGCAGGCCCTGGTGCTTCGCATCCGCGCTGAGATACGGCTCGTGAAGCAGCGTGTTCAGCACGGTAAGCCCTGCCTGCCAGTAACGCCTCCCCTCCTTCTTCTTTCCCTTCGACGAAAGGTAATGGCCAAGCCGCAGCAGGCCCTGCGCGGCAATCGCCGCGGCCGAGCTGTCCACCGGCTCGAACTCGTTGAACGGATCCGAGGGCCTGTCAAGGTAATCGCCCAAGCACGCAAGGCCCGGCGCGCCGGTGTCCCAGTACGGCACGCCATCGACCGGCGTGTTGTCGATGTAGAAATCGCACGTCGCAGTCGCCGCCTTCTCCATCATCGCCGTTACCCCCTCACCACCGTCGTGTATCCTGGAGCTGCTGTCCGCCCCAGGAAATCCAGCGGCGAGAAATTCAAGTTGTTCGGCGAACCCGAGCATGATCCATGCAAGCCCGCGCGTCCACGTGGTGAACGGCGAGTAGCCCTGCTGGGAATTCGGGCAGCGGTACGCGCCGTCCGCGACATTGAAGATGCTTTCGTGCGCCACACGGCCGCGGACGTCATAGGCATCGCGGCCCTCGCCGTAGTAGACGGCATAACGCGCGGTAGTCTCCGCGTGGTGCACAAGGCGCTCGAGCAACGAGATGCGCACGTCGTTCTCGCCCATCAGCACATGGCCAAGCTGGTGCGACAGCGCAAGCGCGCGCAGCGAACGGATCGTGTCGGAAAAGAGCGAGTGCGCGCCGTTGAACGAATGGATGAACCCGCCCGACGGCAGTTTCGTCCATCGCGCAGCCTGCACCGCGCCCGAGCACTTCACGGCAAGCTCGTAGAAGCCGCGCTCCCACGCATCCTCACCGATGCGCCCTTCATTCATCAACCGCAGCAACGCGCCATATGTGCTGATGTTGTTGAACCCGTGGTCGTGAACGCCCGTGTGCGTGATGTGCGGCGTCATATACCGCACCGTCGCCTCACGCCCCATGCGCAGAAACCGCTCCTCACCGGTGGCATCGAACTGAAGCAATGCCGCGCCGAACTGGAAACCCTGCGTCCATTCCGTCCATCCGCGCGCGGTGTACTTCCCGCGGACAGTGAACACGGGCGCGCCCATCTCCGGCTTCCACGTCTTGTCGATTGAGAGAATTTTCCCCGCGGACACATCCCACAACCGCTCGATGGGTTGGGCAAGCGATGCGGCCGTAAGCGTCATGTCGATACGCATCATGGCGATTTCCTCATTGTCACGCGGTATGATAGCATCAGCGCAATGCCATGTCAAGCAATGACCGCGTGCGACAAACGTCCAGTCATGGAACCACAATGCGCGCATCGGCCCCCTGCCCTCCAGAATCGCGCGGCTTGGTGCCCGTAGTCTGGCATCCCCCAACGCTGTCTCATGGGGGATCTGGAGTACCCGCTTCAGCGGGGCCGTTGGGCGTCATCACCACGCAAAGCAGCCACACGCGTTCTTCCCTCTTCGCGAACTAATAACTCCGGGCCTGACCCCGTGATTGCCTTAGCGCTGTATATTCTTGGATGACTGTGTCGAGCGTCGATGACTGCGGCAACTGCGCTCGATTCCGCACGATCCAGTCACACGTGTCCAGTTGGCCAAGACGCTCACATGTCGTTGTCAACTCTGGCAGCAGTGCATCCAGCAGTTCCAGCACCCCTGCATCGATCGGCTCCTTAACGTCAAATGTGGTACTGTATGTGCGAAGCAGCGCTACTCCAGTACGCAATGCGCACACAGCAAGTTCCGCAGAGAACCCCATGTCCCCGTTCTCGAGCAATGCCACGACCGCACAATACACTGATGTTGGCACTCTGGGGAGGTAAATCTCCGTCACCTCACCTTCTTCATTCGTTTGTGCATGTGGCGGCGCATTGGTCGAGAAGTCCACAAGCAGGGCTGTTGCCTGAGTGACGCTGTATGATCCCGTACATCCACCGAACCGCGCCGTCAGATTGCTGAGGAGTGCGGCAACCCTGTCTGCTCGCACAGATTCGAGATATGGCTGGTACACGCTGGTCAACGCTGGTGATAGCCCAAACATCTCATGGTATACGAGCGCGGTCTCAAGAATGCATTCTAAAGGCTTCGTCACGACTTCATCTTCATCAGGGCACATGTCTTCCCAGCTAGTTT
>JAAYZF010000113.1 GCA_012514975.1 bacterium | reverse complement strand
GACGCCGACGCGGACAGGGCCCTGCTTGACGCGCTTAATGTTCATGTTCCATGTTCCCTCAGTTACAGGAACATGGTATCATTTTCGGTGTTGAAAAGCCAAAAGGGGCCGCACGGACACGCGTGAGCATGCTCGCGCGGCCAAATCTGTTGCGCACACGGCGGCGCAACAGATTTGAGAGCCTGGCGGCAGCGGGACAGCGTCGGCACAAAGTCGCGTGAAGGGTGGTAGGCCGCGACTCCAGTCGTGGCCACACGGCGCGTCAACGTGTCAGCCGTACGCGCGTGTCCTGCGACGGAAGCGTCGCGCTCTCGGCGCTTCATTCCCGTTTCCGCTGCCGGAGGGCTGCTACGGCGGCCGCGGTGAGGAAAAGCGTGCTCGACGGTTCAGGCACGCTAAAGCCTTCGTTGTTGAAGCATGAAAAGAATGACGGCCCGCGGTTCTCGCCATGCGATGACCAGCCGCTTGCCGCAAGCAGGAGGACCAGCGCGCCAATGCATGCGACCAGCCCTGATATACGCAGCAGTGTGTACCCGTGGAGCGGGAATCTGGCTTCGGTTCTCATATCATAGCACCAAGGTTCGCGTTACGCAGGGCGAACATCCGTCCTGCAACAACAAGTACCTGAAAGGCCTGAAACCTGTCTGTGCTCGTCATAAGAGAGCAAGCATACGGCATGCCACAGACGCAACGCAACCGTGGAGCGGCCCGCGACGGCGGTTTGTCCGGCAGTTCCGCCACGCCGGCCGGCGGGTTCAGCCATCCGCGGCATGGCAATGACAGGAATGTCATGACATTGGAGACCGCCCGGCGATTTGCGTCCGTGCGGTCTGTTTTGGTACAATAGCGAAACGAAGGGCGAGGGCCGGCAGGGACGCCAACCGTGTACGCTTGTTGGTGATCTGTGCGCGCCGCGTGTGTGCGCAACACTTACTTTAAGGAGGCACCGTGTCACTCCATTGCTCCGTCTGCTGCGTTCTTGCGTGCGCCGCGTGCTCGATGCCGCCCGTTCACGCCGCGACGCTGTACGTTTCCCCCGCCGGCGCGCACATCAGCCCTTACGACACATGGGCACGCGCGTCGACGACGATTGCCGCGGCGGTCTCGGCGGCGTACGATGGCGACGGCATCATCGTGTCGAACGGCACATATCGCATCACCTCGGCAGTGAATGTCCGCAAGGGCGTGTCGGTGCAGAGCCTTGGGGGCAGGGAGGTGACGATCGTCGAAGCGCATGGCAACACGCGTGTGCTGTATCTCGCCCATCCTGATGTGCGGATTGACGGCTTGACGCTGCGCGGCGGCAACTACAACCTCTCCGGCGCAGGCGTGTTCTGCATCAGCGGCCTTGTCCGCAACTGCGTGATCGAGGATTGCCATTCCACCAGCTTCGGCGGCGGCGCCATGCTCAACATCGGCATGTTCAGCAACTGCCTCGTCAGAGGCAACACCGCGTCAGGCGATGGCGGCGGCATCCATTGCAGTTACGGCGCGATTGTCGACTGCACCATCGCGGGCAATTACTCGGGCGCCAACGGCGGCGGCGTACACTTCGAGTGGCCGGGCATGATCGTCGGCAGCGTGGTCAGCAACAACGAGGCCTACTACAGCGGCGGCGGCATCAATTTCGACGGCGCGGGCATGGCTGACTCGTGCGTGATCGCAGGGAACACCGCATGGTCCGGCGCGGGAGTGTACATGTATCTTGGCGGCTTTGCGCGGAACTGCCTCATGGCGGAGAACGCCGCCGAGTTCAAGGGCGGCGGCGCGCGCATTTATCTCGACGGCCAGGTCGAGAGCTGTTCGCTCGTGAGCAACCGGGCCGCGCTGGGCGGCGGCGGGATGTTTTTCGACGGCGGCGGTTCGCTCTCGAACGCAATCGCCTACTTCAACGCGCCGGACAACATCACGAATGCAGGCCCCTGTGAACTTGCCTACACATGCACATGGCCGCTGAAGCCCGGCTCGGCGATCATCACGAATGACCCGCTGATCGCGGGCATCGCCGTGCACGACTACCGGCTGAGCGCAGGTTCACCCTGCATCGATGCGGGAGCCATGCAGCCATGGATGGCCGCGGGCGGAGATCTTGACGGCCGTGCGCGCGTCATCAATGGCGAGGTTGATCTCGGCGCCTACGAATTCGCTTCGAGCACGCTGCGCTGCAATTTCACCGCGGACAGGACGGACGGCGCCGTGCCCCTCGGCGTCACGTTCACCGCCTTTGTCGACGGCTCCGTCACGTCCATAACGTCCTATGGATGGGACTTCGACAACAATGGCGCGATCGACAGCGCGGGCGCGGCCGCCACCGTGTTTCATTCCTACACGCAGGCCGGCGTGTACTCCGTGCGCCTCGTCGTCAGCAACACCGCCGGCGCAATGGCGACGAAGACCAAGGCCGCGTACATCCGCACCGCGCCGTCCGATGTGTTTGTCGCACCGGGCGGGGGGCACATCGCGCCGTTCTCCTCGTGGGCCGCCGCAGCGACGAACATGCAAGACGCGATCGACATCGGCCTCACGGGCACGCGCGTCCTGCTGACCAACGGCACGCACAAGCTTGCGCGGCAGGTAGCCATCTCGAATGCCGTGCATCTTATGAGCGCGCCGGGCATGCATGCGGTGATTGACGGCAATGACACGAACCGCTGTCTCGCGGTCTACCATCCCAACGCGCTGGTCAGCGACGTTACGATCACGCGCGGCCATGTCGCGTCATCCTCGCCTGGAGGCGGCGGCGTGCTTCTTGTGCGCGGCGGCGTGGTCAGCAACGCGATCATCGTGGACAATCATGCGCCGCAGGGCGGCGGCATTTACTGTGACCATGGCGGCACGGTCGTCGACTGCCTCGTCCTGTCGAACAATCTGCGCAAGGCGGCGGACAGCGGCGGCGGTGTGTGTCTCGACAACGGCGGGTTGGTTGACCGCTGCACGCTGGGCGCGAACGTCGTGCGCGGCAATGGCGCCGGATGCGAGCTGCTGCGCGGCGGGGAAATCCGGAACAGCGTCATCGCGGGCAATATCAGCAGCAACGCAAGCGGCCCGGGCGGCAACGGCGGCGGCATCAGCACGCTCGAAGGCGGAGTGGTCGAGAATTGCACGATCCACGGCAATATGGCGGGGAGCGCGGGTGGCGTGTACAACAGCGGCGCGCTCGTGCGCAACTCGATCATTTACGGCAACAAGGCCGGCGCCGCGCCCGAGTACAGCGGCGATGCGTGCGACCACGTGTGTTCGAGCAGGCTGCTGCCCGGCACGGGCAACATGGTTGCCGACCCCGTGTTCGTCAACCCGGGCGCCGGCGATCTTCATGTGCAGCTTTGTTCGCCGTGCGTCGATGCCGGCGCCAACCAGCCATGGATGGCCGGCGCGTTCGACCGCGATCTGCTGCCGCGCCTGAGCGGCATCGTCGACCTTGGCGCGTACGAGCAGCACAACAGCATTGGCCCGCTCCGCTGCGGCATCACGGCCGGGCGCGCGTCGGGCATCGTGCCCCTGGCCGTCACGTTCACCTCACATGTCGCGGGCGCCAACACCACCATCGTGCATTACAGGTGGGATTTTGACGCGAATGGCGTGAACGACCAGCAGGGCCCAGCGCTCGGCGTGGCCGGCCATACGTACACGACCAGCGGGCTCTACAGCGTGACGCTGTCTGTCAGCAACGCCGCGGGCGAGGCCGCGGCGGTCACGCGCACGGCATGGATCGTCGCCGCGCCGTCCACCATGTACGTTGCGCCGGACAGCGCGCCCGCGTTCCCCTATGCGACATGGGCTTCCGCCGCGACAACCATCGGCGACGCGCTTGCCGCGGCAGCCGACGGCACGACAATCATCGTCTCGAACGGCACGTATTCGCCGGGCGCGCAGCTTGACGTCACCCGCGCGGTGAAACTCACCTCGCTCAATGGGCCTGACGTGACACGAGTGGACGGGTTGAACGCAGCACGCTGCCTCTGGCTCGCGCACCCCGGCGCGCAGGTGAGCGGCATGACGTTCATGCGCGGCAGGGCGGAATGGGGCGCGGGCGTGTATTTCGACGCGGACGCCACGGTAAGCAACTGCATCCTCGCCGGCAACCGCGATTACGGCAGCGGGGGCGGCGGGGGCGCGTACTTCAACGGCGCCGGGCGGCTCGTCGCGTGCGTCGTGTCGAACAACAATGCGCACGACGGCGGCGCGGTATGTTTCCACAGCGGCGGTTTCGCTTCGCAATGCCTCATCCAGGGCAACTCGGCCTACAGCGGCGGCGGGGTGCATGCCCGCGGCGGCACGTTGCACAATTCGATCGTGCGCTACAACAATGCGAACCAGTACGGCGGTGTCTACGCCATTGACGGCACGCTCGTGCGCGGCTGTGTGATCGGCTGGAACCGCGCGTCGTCGCAGGTCGGCGCCGCGTCGTTGACGCGCAGCACGGTTGACTCGACCACGATCGTCAGCAATGTCTCGCCCAGCTCGCCCGGCATCGCCAACAACGACACGTGGATCGCCAACTCGATCATCCGCCATAACTACCTCGACGGCGACGAGATGAACTACGCCAACAGCGGCACGAACTGGTCGTACCTGTCGTGCTGCATACTCCCCGTGCCAGCCGGCGCGCTGTCCGGCGCGAATATCAGCAATGATCCATGGCTGGCGGGGCTCGAGACGGGCGATGCGCACATCCTTGCGGGCTCGCCCTGTATCGATGCCGGCGCCGGCAGGCCCTGGATGGCAGGCGCAAAGGATATCGACGGCAACAGCCGGATCGTCAAAGGCGTGCCGGACATCGGCGCGTACGAGATCGAGAAGCTTGCGTGCAATCCCGTTGCGGGCAGGACGATCGGCTTTGCCCCGTATACGGCGGTCTTCACCGGCCACGTTGCCGGCGCGGAGACAAGCGGGCTGCTCTACGTCTGGGATTTCAACGGCGACGGAACGGGCGAGCTGACATCAACCGGCGCCATTGTCTCGAACACCTACGGCATCGGTGTCCATTCCGTTGCGCTCACGGTCAGCAACAGCGCAGGCGAGCGGGCGCAGATGACGCGCGCAGGCTACCTCACGGTCGGGCCGGAGTACACGCATGTCGCACTGAACGGCGCGCATGTCTTCCCGTTCGACACGTGGGGCCGGGCAGCGACGTCGATCAGCGCCGCGGTGTCCGCCGGCATACCGGGCACGACCGTCCTGATCACCAACGGCACGTTCGCGCTTGGGGAAACGGTGACTGTCACCACTCCCGTCATCGTGCGCGGCGCGGGAGGCGCGGCGGGGACGACGGTCGACGGCCAGAACGCGCGGCGGTGTTTCTATCTTGGCCACGTGGGCGCACGGATCGAGGGCCTCACCATCGCGCGCGGCTACTGGAACAGCACATACGGCGGTGCGGGCCTGTACCTCGAGAACGGCACGCTGGCCGGGTGCGTGCTTGTCAGCAACCGCGCGACCCATGCCGCCGGCGTGTACATGGAAGCGGGCACGATCTCGAACTGCGTCTTCGTGGGCAACCAGGCGTTCAGCGGTATCGCGGGCGGAGTGTACTGCAAAGGCGGGATGCTCATGAACTGCGTCTTCAGCAACAATACCGCCGTCTCGTACGGCGGCGCCGTGAACTTCAATTACGGCGGCGTCATGCGCAACTCGCTCGTGCGCGGGAACAGCGCGTACAGCGGCGCTGGCGTGTACATGGACCATGGCGGCACGCTTGACAACTGCACGGTGGTGGGGAATGCCGGCGAGTCGGAGGCGGGAGGCGTCTATCTCTATTTCGGCGGCACGCTCCGCAACAGCATCGTCTGGTTCAACTCCGCGACCAACTATCCCAACATGCGCAACCGCTCGGCCGCCTACATCGGCGCGGTCTGCTGCCCCCAGACGCAGACGGGCACAGGCAACATCACGAACGATCCGCTGTTCTCGAATGCCGCGCTCGGTGATTTCCACCCCGCCGCCCAGTCGGCATGCATCAACACGGGCATCATGGACGCAACGTGGATGGACATGGCGGAGGACCTCGCGGGGAAGGCGCGCGTGATGGGCCCGGCAGTCGACATGGGCGCGTACGAATTCCCCGAGGTGACGCTGCGCGTGACGCCCACGCTGCTTGACTTCGGCCCGGTTGCGCCGGGAGACAGCGCAACGGGCATCGTCACCGCGGCCAACCCGGGAATCGGCGTCGTCACCGGCGCCGTCGCGGGCACGACCGCGCCATTCGCCCTGCTTGGCACACCCGCGTACCTGCTGCCCGCTCCGGCCAGCGTGGACATGGTGTTCACGTTCAGCCCGCCCGGCGAAGGGAACTACACGACGGATGTTTTCTTCTCCGGCCCGCGGACGGTCAAAGTGCGCCTGCGCGGAACAGGCCTGCCCGAGCCGATGGGAGCGTGGCTGCTGGCGGCACTTCTCCTCGCGGCGAGGCGAAGAAGGTGACGTGTTCTCGCACGGAGACGCGGGGGGGGCGCAAGAGGGTGGAAAGATACACGAAGGTCAGCCTGTTCTACAACAGAACTACGGCGAAAGCGCTGGCGTGGCCAGCGCAGTCCAAAGCGCTGGCGTGGCCAGCGCAGTCCAAAGCGCCGGCGTGGCCGGCGCACTCGAGTCATTCCTCCACCACGTTCTCCGGCGCGGTCGAGAATTTCCCGCTCACGATGTAGCGGTCAAACATGCCGGTGAAGCCGCGGACGTCGAACACGGACTGATAGCGGTCCTCGTTGCCGCAGACGAACGTCTTGACGCTGTTCCATTCATCGAGGACCGCCCCGGCCGATCCTCCCGTCATTGCGCGGAACAACCCGATCATCCGTGTGAGCAGCCGCAGATACCATTTCATCAGGTACCATGACCGCGCATGGCATGGCTCGTCAACATGGATGTTGCGGTCAACGACTTTCCCGAACTCGAGGACGAGCCCGTCAAGCTTGGCGAGGCAGGCCGGCGCGGCCGGCGTGGGCGCCATGGTCGCGCCGAACTGCACGGCTTTGCTGATCTCCTCGGCGGAGACTTTGATGAACTCCTTGCACACCGAGCTTTCCCCGCCGAACGCGGCATCGAAGAAGTCGTCGAACAGGGCGTCGATCTCGATGGTGCGCTGCCAGAGCGTCTGGCCCATGACGTACATCGGGAGCCCTGTGGGGAAGAACACGCGGGACGCCTGGCAGCTTATCAGCCCGTCCAGCTTCAGGTCGCCGAGCATCCTGGTGTCTCCATGGATGACGCGTGCGAGGGAATACTGGCCGAATGTCTGGCGCCCGCCGCCGAGGTAATACTCGAAGAGCATGCTGTCGCCGCTGAAGAAGCGCTGCCAGCCGCGGAGGAAGCCGAGGAATTCCTCGGGGCCGCGGTCGCGCCTCGTCGTGTTGCCTTCATAGGGAGGCACGCGCGGCGTTGTCTCCGCGACGGGTTTGCGCGGGGCGGTGTATGAGCCGCCGCCGTTCGCATAGACGAACGAAAACCGTTTCGGATCGAGCGGCGCGGCGCCTTCCTTCGGCGCCCAGAGCAGGTCGGAATACCCTATGAACACAATGCGCATCTTCGAGCCCGCGGCCGTGAGCGCGCGGTCAAGCTCGTGGAGCATCATGACGTACCAGTCCGACGGCGTGCGTTTTCCGCACGCGGCGCACTCGCATTTGTTGCCGCCGCCGTCATCGACCCACACGTGCAGGAAGTCGACTTCGGGATGCTGGCAGGAGTAGTCGGTGATGACCTTGACCATGCGTTTGCGCACATCGGCGCGCGAGAAGCAGAGGCTGGTGATCATCGGCCGGTCCCATCTGAAATCGCGTATGCCGTTGACCTTGGCGAGCATCTCTTTCACCCCGGGCGCCAGGGGCGTGTGCACCGGGTTCCAGTGCGAGATGTCGAGCCCGATCGCCCTGCACGTCCAGCCATGGCCGACCGCGTGATATGCCATGCCGCGTTTCCTTATCTCCTCCTCGACGCGGATGGTGAATGCGCGTGCCGCGTTCCTCGAGAACGGCTCGGCCTCCTTGACAGGATCGCCCGCATGTTCGTACCAGCGCGAGAAGAACGCGTAGCCGTCGGGGAACTGCATGAAGTAGCCCGAGAACCCAACCTTGGGCGCCCAATCGACCATCTCGACGACGTTCTCGACGCTCACCGCGCCCTCGATGCAGACGACGCGGTGGCGGAACGACGCCGCTTCGTCGAGCCGCGCCGTCGCGCGCGCAAGGTCGATGCGCGGTATCCGCTCGCCTTCCGCGCCAGGCCGCACCCAGCGGCAGCCAAGCGCATGGAGGAAACGATACACGCCGATGAGCACGCTCCGCTGGTTTGACCCGGCAATGATCCCCGCGCCATTCTTCACATTGACGATGATGCGGTCGTCATCAGCCGATTCCTTCGCGCCCTTGAGCGCGGCGGATGGAAAACCGTCGCCGAACACGCCGAGCGCGATATGCGACGCGGACGGCCTTGCGGCATGCGTGATCTCGAACGCAACTGGCGTCTTCGCCATCAGGCGCAGGTAGCGCGCGAGCTCCTGTGCGGCGAACATGGTTGTCTCGCCCGTGTTGAGAATCTGGAGTGTGTTTCTCATGGTCGTTCTCCCTCAGATGATCCGGCTGATCCGGCTGATCCGACTGATCCGGCTGATCCGGCTGATCCGGCTGATCCGGCTGATCCGGCTGATCCGGCTGTTACGACTGATCTCACTGATCTCACTGATCTCACTGATCGGGTGATGGTTCGCGTGGCGGTTCAGCCACGCCGCGGCCATTCGAGCACGCGGTGGCCAGGCCCGGGGATGCGCAGCGTGAACGTGCCGGCTGCGGTCTTGCGCACGACACCGCCCGTGATCCACTCGCGTGCCGAAGCGCCGCAGGCCTCGCCGGGCAGGATCTCGATCTCCGTCGCCTCGCCGCTGTTGAACACGAAGAACAGGCGTTTCGCGCCCGCGATGCCCGTGCGCGCGCCGAGCCTGCCGGCGCCGCCCGTGTCGGTGACGCGCCAGCGCGGTGACGCGCCCGACGCCTCGACAAGCGAAGCCACAAGGTCGGCAAACCCCTTGTACGGCTTCTCGTCGTGCTCGTGCGAAGGGAATGTGCCGGACATGATTACCCTGCCCTTGCCCGCCTTGACCTCGACGAGCATGGGGTCGCCTGCCGCGTCGTGCGCAATGACCCGCGCATCCTTCGGCACAGTCAGTCCAAGGCTCCAGAGCGCGCCTTGGAGCGCCATTCCGCGGCTGCCCTTCCATGCGCCCGCCGGGACAGTGCATGCGGCGTCCTCGAGGCTGCTGCGCCGGCGCGCGACGCCGATGCCGAGTGCGCTGGTGAGCGGCCGGTCTTCAGCGCGTTCGATGAAGAACCCGTTCTCGCGGAACACGCCCGTGCCAGCCTCGCAGTACACCCAGCCGCCGCGCCGAACAAACGCGAGAATCTCCTCCGCGGCCTGCTCCTTGAGGGTGAATGTCGCGGGCAGCATGAGCAGGCGCACCGCCTTTGGAATTGTCAGCGAACGGCCGTCGAGCACGTCAAACGGCACGCGCTGGCGTTCGAGCTCGCAGAGACATGCGTTGACACCCGCCGTCGCCGCTTTGCTGTTCCGTTCGCGATTGGTGACGGCGATGAGCACGCTGTCGGAATCGAACACGACGCCGACGGTGGCGGGATCGGGCTGATAGGCTTCGAGCTCGGAGGCGTGGGCGTCAAGCAGCGCACGCGTCCGGCGCAGCCCTTTCTTCCGGTCGGCCGCCATGCCATCGTTTCCATCAATGCCATAGCCGCCTGATTCGACGCCCCAGGTTTCATCGCTCCACGACCAGTAGATGACGCCCTTTGCGCCGCGGCCGTACGCGGACCATGTCCAATACTGCTGGAGCGCGGCGCTGACGGGCCTGCCGTAGAAGAAGCCCTGGCTGAACGCGCCGCCTTGCAGCTCGCTCACGAGGAACGGGCGTGGCGAGGCGACCGAGCGCGTGGTCTCGAGCGTCACATTGTAGCCAGTCTGCTCGGGCGGTGCGGCGCTGTGGTACCAGGCGGGGAAGGCGCTGGTGCCGAAGCTGTCGAATTTCGACGCGAAATCGAAGTCGTTGCCGCGCGCGAACGGCGCTTCCTCCCACATGCCGCGATGCTGGATGACGGCCGAGGGCGAGTGCGCGGAAACAGGATGCACCGGGTCGCCCGCCTTGATCGCATCGCGCCGCCAGACGGCCATCTCGTCTGCGCGGTGCATAAGCCAGCGCAGCCAGTCGAGCAGCGAGGGGTTGAGGAAACTGCGGTTCTTCGCGGGCATGACGTCATCCCAGGAAACAAGCCGCTGGCCCCACGCCTCGCCAAGCGCATCGAGCGAGCCGTAGCGGCCGCGCAGCCAGGTGCGGAACGCGCGGAGCGATGCGTCGCAGTAGCACACCCAGTGCTCGCAGCAGACGCACCAGCGCGTTTCGTTCCACGAGTCCCATGCGGCAAGCGCGGGCGCGTCCTTGTAATGCGCGGCCAGCTCGCGCATGAAACGGACCGAGGCATCGCGGATTTCGGGATGATCGGTGCAATGGCCGGGCGTGATCGCTGACGCGCATTCCTCGCGCGGCGTGCCGCGCACGGCGAGCCCCGTTTCGTCCACCATGTGCGCATGCGGATAGACGCGCGGTATCCAGAAGGGCTGCATGTCGGTGATCGTGCTGATGACGACCTTCATGCCTGCCTTGTGGGCACGCTCGACGATGCGGTCGTAATCGTCAAAGACGAATCTGCCGGGCTCGGGCTCGATCCATCCCCAGACGGCCCAGAGCTGGACAGTATTGAGCCCGGCGGCTTTCATGGCTTTGATGTCGCCGGCCCAGTTGGGCGCGGTCGGTGTTGGCGGCCGGTAGTATTGTGCGCCGAGCAGGATCATGGCGTCTCCTCGATGGGTAGTGCTGGTGCGCATGTCGCGGACGCATGTTGTCCGCGCGGCACGCGCAGCAGTCATAGATGATACCCATTTACCCTGGTTAATTCAACGGCAGCCCCCCTGTTCGGGGATTGTCTGATCCAACGTGCCGCGCACAGCAAGTGGCCGAGGCTCCGCCTTGGAAAGTCAAAGTGGCCGGGCATGCATCATCGCCACGTCTCTTGAGCCGGTCCTATCAGCCTCGAAACTCGAGTTTTGCTATACTATCCTCGAGAATGCTATCAGATTCATAGAGACCAAAGGGAGGCATCATGAGTTCAGCGATCTCGAGCATCCGCATCTGCACGCTGGTCATAGTTGCAGCGCTACTCGTTACCGCAACTGCGTGCGCCGCCACAAATGTCTGGAAGACGTCGTTCACGCTGCCTGAAGGCAGCAACGCCGGCCCCGCTCCGAACGGCTGGGCGCTCAAAGGCACAAGCTGGGGCATTCCCGATTCCACGTTCTCCGTCGTGCGCGATGCCGACGGCACGCCCGTGCTGCACCTTGTGTCCGAACGCGCGCGGGGCGGGCTGATGCGCACTGCCGAGGGCGTTGACCTGAACAAGGCGCCGGTCATGCGGTGGAAATGGCGGGCGCTCGTGCTCGCGCCCGGCGCTGACGGCCGCATTGCGGACAAAGCCGACCAGCCGATCGAGGTGTTTGTCATCTCGGGCGGGTTGATGTCGCAGAAATGCGTCTCGTACTCGTGGCAGACGGAGACGCCGCGCGGCGCGTCGCTGCGGTACTCGGTCTTCATGGGCGCGTTCGAGGATACCTGGCACTGCATCCGCAACAAGGAAGACGGCACGAATGTCTGGTACGTCGAGGAACGCAATGTCGCAAAGGACTTCAAGGACGCCTACGGGTTCATTCCCGACGAAGTGGCCGTGATGGCCTTCTGCAAGAGCGACAAGACGCGCACGCGCACCGAGGCCGACCTGGCGTGGATTGCATTCTCCCTCGGGGAATGAGGCGGGGGAGAGAGAGGGGGATGAGAGAGGGGGATGAGAGAGGGGGATGAGAGAGGGGGATGAGAGAGGGGGATGAGAGAGGGGGATGAGAGAGG
>JAAYZF010000112.1 GCA_012514975.1 bacterium | reverse complement strand
GTTCTTGCCCCTGCTGCTTACCACGGGCATCATCGGCAAGTTCATCTCGATTGTGCCGCAGGTCATCGCGATCGCACTCCTCCTCTCCCTGCTCGAAGCCATCTTCATCCTCCCGGCGCATCTGGCTGAATTCGCCAAGTCCGAGGCGCATCTCGACGAATACTTTGGGGACCATGTGCGGCACGCGCACACGGGGGCGGCACGGCTGATGTACCGCCTTGCCAGGCTGGACTGGGAGATGCGGAAGCGGGTTGACGCCGGATTCGTCCGCGTGACGCAGGTATACCGCTACATGCTGCGCGTGGCGCTGAGGCGCCGCTACCTGGTCATCGCGGGCTCGTTCCTGACGCTGCTGCTCGCGCTGGCGCTGCCGGCAACGGGGATTCTGCGGTTCCAGCTGTTCGGCGCGGATTATGTCGACCGGTTCATGATCAATCTCGAAACACCGCCGTACTACCGGCTCGAAGACACCAGCGCGGCCGTGCTGGCCCTTGAGCGCGACCTGATGTCGAACATACCGCCGCACGAGATCGCCGCCGTCATCGCCACGGTCGGCATCCGGCAGCAGGATGAGTTCTCGAACAAGTACGGCAACAACCAGGCGCAGGTCGTCTTCGACATCGACGAGGAGAATCCGGCGTGCCGCCGGCCGACACCCATCCTGAACGACCTGCGTGCGGTCGTGCGCCGCCACCCGGCGTTCTCGTTTGCCCGCGTGGAAAGGGAGGAAGGCGGGCCGCCCGTCGGGAAAGCCGTGAATGTGCGGATCATGGGCGACGATTTCGGCACGCTGCAGATCATTGCGGACGAGTACAAGGCGTTTCTCTCCACCATCCCCGGCGTGGCGGACATCAGCGACGATTTCGAGCGCGGCAAGAACGAGGTGCACATCGACATCGACGAAGGCAAGGCGGCGCTTGCCGGCTGCGACGTCGCCGTGGTCGGCGCGGCGATCAACAGCGCGTTTCAGGGCGCCGAGGTCTCCGTGTTCCGCTGGGGCAACGACGAAGTCACCGTGCGCGTCAAATACGCCGACGAGCACACCCGGGCGCTCGATGCAATAAGGAATTTCCGGATCGTGAACACGCGGGGCGTCCAGGTGCCGCTCGGGAGCATCGCGACGATTACGCGCGCGCCCGGCCTCGCCAGCATCTTCCGCCGGGACCGCAAGCGTGTGATCAGCGTCTTTGCCGACGTCGATGACAAGCGGATCACCTCGACCGAGGCAAACAGGCTCGTCAGAAGCCGTTTCGGCGATGTCGGCGAACGGCACCCGGGCTGCACGGTCTCCTACACCGGCGAGGAGGAGGAGACAAACGAGTCGCTCCGCTCGATGGCCATCGCGGGCGCGATCGCGTTCTTCCTCATCTTCGCCATCCTCTCAGGCATTCTCAACTCGTTCATCCAGCCCGTGGTGATTCTTGCCGCCGTGCCGCTGTCGCTCATCGGCGTCATCTTCGGGTTCATGGTCTTTCAACTCCCGCTCGGGTTCATGGCGCTGATGGGCACGATAGGCCTTGCGGGCATCGTGGTCAACGACAGCATCGTCATGGTGTCCTTCATCAATGAATACCGGGCGGCATGGCAGCGCCGGCACGGGATCGGCGTCGATGTGCGGGCCAACCCGAACCGTTTTGTGAATACGATGGCTAGATGGAGCTCGCTGCTGCGCTCGGGCCCGCTGCGTCTTCGCCCGATCTTCCTGTGCGAGGCGACGACCGTCGCCGGCATGTCCACGATCGCTTTTGTCCGCAGCGGCCAGGAGCAGTTCATCGCGCCGATGGCATTGGCGATCGTGTGCGGCCTGACGTTCACGACGGTGATCTCGCTGCTGATCACGCCGTGCGGCTACGCGATCCTCGATGATCTCGTCCTGTTCTTCTTCGGCTCGGGCCTTGCGCCCGGGGAGGATGACGGGCAGGGCGCGGCGTGACGCTAGTGCGCGGCGGGCGGGTCCCCCGCTGCCGCGCCGGGCGCGGCGCGGTCGAGATGCGTGATCACGTCGTAGACATTCCAGTTCAGCGCGCGGAGTTCGTCCACATAGGGCGTGTGAACGTCGTAGCAGGCGGTGACGATGCCTTTGTTGGAATTGCGGTTCGAGGGGTCGGCGGAGAGGTTCTCCGGGTCGTTGTCCGCATATTTGAACAGATGCCAGCCGACACACACTTTCGAGGCCAGGAGGCCGAGGGTGAAGTTCTGGTAGAACAGCCCGCGGTCGCGCTGGGTTTTGACGAGAAATCCCGCGCCGCTCTCGTTCGCCATGCCTGAGTCAACGCCTTTGGCGTAGAATTCGGTGATGAGCACCGGCTTCCCCGACCACCGCTCCCAGTTCGCCAGCCACGAGGCGTCGGGCGTCCACTGCAGATACAGGTTCACCGAAACCACATCGGCATGCCGGCCGGCCGCGCGAAAGACGGCGGGAATTGTTTTTTCGTCACTGTAGAACCTGCAGCCGAGATACAGATGGTTCGGGTCGTGCCTCCTGATTGCCTTCGAGACGATCGAGAAGTACCGGTCGGCCACGCACTCGAGAAATGCGCAACGGTCTTCATCGGTGATGGTGTCAGGCGCCGCATCCGTGCCATGGCGCCGGGCGAGCCAGTGCCGCGCGGCGGCGTAGCCGTGCTCGTTGGTGTCAAGCGCGAGGAAGTTGTCGATGGTGTTCCGTTTGAACGGCAGTTCGTTGTCGGAGAAGTGGCCGAGCAGCCACGGGTCGTCCTTGTGCGCGGCGAGCTGTTTCGCATGCTCGCCGGCAAAGGCTTCGAACGCGGGGTCGAAAACGAAAATCGCGTCGTGCGGGTAGCCGGTATGGCCCGGCTGCTGGTGTGTGCCGCCGCGCCTTTTCCCGTATGCACTCATGAAATTCCAGATGGGCGTGTACGCAAGGCGGTTCGATGTCGCGGCGAGGGCTGCATCGGCCGACCATGCGCCCGTGCCGTTGAAGCCGTTGCGCGTGAGAAGCCCGCGTGCGGCGTCCGCCCATGCCTGCTCGGAGCCGAAGAGGCGTGCGAACGCCGCGCGTGTTGTCCCCGACCCGCGTGAGGGCGAGACGCCGCTCAGACCCACGTTGATGAACAGGTTGCCGGCAGGATCCACCAGCCACCAGCGCCCGCCGGTTTTTACCGTATGGAAGAAGCCGCGCGCAGACGCCGTGCGCGACGGATCGCCCCCGTACGCATCGAGCCGCGGCGCGTTCGTGCGCGGCGTGTATCCCTCGAGGCAGGTGACGGTGCGCGTCCTGTTGCTCTCCCATGTGTGAAGCTCGTGCGGCCATGCGAGCGCCTCGACCATGAGGGGCTCCGTGGCGAACGCCTGTACGGCGCCGGCGATGCAGGCAGCCATGGCGGGTCTCCAGAGGTGACAGACGGGGGTGCTCATGTCAGGCGCGGGTGTCCAGGAAGTGCTGAACGAGTGCGCAGCACACAATCGCGGCCGTCTCGGCGCGCAGAGTGTTCCGGTGAAAACGAACGCGCGTCCAGCCGGCCGCCTCGGCGCGTTCAATCTCGTCTTCAGTGAAACCGCCTTCAGGGCCGATCAGAACGCGTGCGGCAGCAGCCCGGCAGGCCGGCAGGCCGCGGGCGGCGTCCTCAAGCGCGCAGCCGCCGGCATCGGCTATGATCTTCAGGTCCGCTGCGCCGGCCAGCGCCTCGGCCAGCGGCACGGGCGGAGAGACCTGCATCGGCGGCCCGCCGCACTGGCGCGCGGCTTCGTCGCAGATGCGCCGCCAGCGTGCGAGCTTCCGTTCGAGCGCCTTGCCATACTCCTTCACGATGCTTCTCTCGCAGAGCACGGGACAGCAGGACTGCACGCCGGTTTCGGTGCACTTCTGCAGGACGAGATCAAGCTTCGCCTCGGGAAGCAATGCCGGCAGGACGGTGATTGATGACTGGCTGCCTGTGCGCGCGGGTTCGACGGCTGCGACCCGGATCGACACCGTCGTGGCGGCGATCCGCTCGACCACCGCGCCGGCCTTCGCCCCCGCCCGGTCCATGCACTCGATGCGGTCACCGATCGCGAGCCTCCGCACGCGCGCAAGGTGATGCGCCTGGTCCGCCGGCAGGTCAATGAGCGATCCTGCGGGCGGCAGCGTGTCCAGCATGACACGGAAGACAGACATTACTTTTTGAAGAAGCGGCCGACGGCGTCAAGGAAGCTTTTGGCGTGCGGCGTGGTCGCTTCGCCGCACGCGGCGGCGAACTGTTCGAGCAGTGCGCGCTGCTCGGCGTTGAGATTTGCCGGCGTCTCGACGACGATGCGGACGAAGTGATCGCCCGTTTCGTACCCGTTGACGTTCCTGATGCCCTTGCCGCGCAGGCGGAAGAGCTTGCCCGACTGCGTGCCCGCGGGGATTTTGAGCATGACGGGGCCATGGACGGTCGGCACCTCGATCTCGCAGCCGAGCGCGGCCCTGGGAAACGAGATCGGCACTTCGCACACCACATTGTCGCCGTCACGATGGAATATCTCGTGCTGCTTGATGTGGATGATGACGTAGAGGTTGCCCGCCGGTCCGCCATGCACGCCCGCTTCGCCCTCGCCAGTGACCTTGAGGCGTGAGCCGTCGTCAATGCCGGCGGGGATTCTCACCTTGAGCTTCTTGCGCCGCTGGACACGGCCGGCGCCGTGGCACGTCTGGCACGGATGCTCGATCATCTGGCCGGCGCCGTGGCACACCGGGCATGTCTGCGCGATGGAGAAGAAGCCCTGCGAGGTGCGCACCTGGCCATGGCCGCCGCACTGCCGGCAAATGGCGGGGCGGGAGCCCGGCGCGGCGCCCGAGCCGCCGCACGCCGTGCACGCCTCGGGCTTGGTGACCTCGATCTGGCGTTCGGCCCCGGTGACGGCGTCCATGAAATCGATCTCGATGTCGGCGCGAAGATCCGAGCCGCGCGGCGTCCTGCCATGCCCGCGGCCGCCGCCGCCGCCGAACAGCGACTCGAACAGCCCGCCGCCGAACATGTTCTCGAAGATGTCGGCGAACTCATCAGCGTGGGTGAAATCCGACCATTGGAACCCGCCGGAGCCGAACGACTGCCTGACGCCCTCGACGCCATACTGGTCGTACATCCGGCGTTTGCCGGGGTCGCTGAGCACTTCATACGCCTCGGATATCCTCTTGAACGCGTCCTCGGCCTTCTTGTCCCCCGGATTGCGGTCCGGGTGATGCGTCATCGCCTGCTTGCGGTATGCCTTCTTGATCTCGTCAGCCGACGCGGTCTTGGGCACGCCGAGAAGCTGATAGTAATCTTCCTGGGGCATGGTGCGTGAAACGTGTCCGTTCTGTTAGGGCGCGGCGGCCGGAGGCGGCGCGGCAGCGACAATGACGCGCGCGGGACGGAGCACGCGGTCGCGGTAGTAGTATCCCGGCAGCAGCTCCTCGATCACCGTGCCAGGCTCGGCGTCAGGCGTGGGGACCTGCTGGATGGCGTCATGGAGGGCGGGATCGAACGCATTACCCTTGGCGGGGATGCGGCGGATCTCGTACCGGTCGAGCAGGTTGAGAAGCTGTTTGTAGATGATCTCGAGCCCCTGAACAATGACGGCCGGGTCGGTCTCCTTCCGGTCCGCATCGACAGCGCGGCCGAAGTTGTCCACGACTTCGAGGAGCTGGGCGAAGATATCCTGGCCGCTGTAGCGGATGAGTTCCTGGCGCTCCTTTGCGGCGCGTTTGCGCATGTTCTCGAGTTCGGCTGCCTTGTAGAGGAACTCGGTGTGCCATTTGTCCCGTTCAGCCGCCTTGGCCTGGAGCTCGGCGATGGCCTCTGGTGCGAGGGCGGTCTCCTCGGGTGACTCCCCTGCCTGCTGGCCCGTGTCGGGCTGCGATGCCGCGGGCTGCGGCGCCGCGTCGCGCTCCCTGTCATGCTGCGTGTGATGTTTGTGTCCGTGTTTCATGTCTCAGTGCCGGGTGGTCAGTTACTGACGGCGCGAACGAGGTTGTCAAAGCATTCATCCGGCGTGCGCATACCGCCGAAGCCGGAGCCGAGCCTGATGTCGGGTTTGTTGGCGCCATGGAAATCAGTGCCGCCCGTCACGATCAGGGCGTGATCGGCGGCGATGCGTCTGAACAACTCCGTTGAGCGCGGGTCGTGCACGGGATAGTAGGCTTCGATGCCGCGCAGGCCGTGGGCGACAAGCGAACGGACAAGCGCGCGAAGCGCCTGTTCGGACGATATGGACAGCAGTTTCGGATGCGCCAGCACGGGCACGCCGCCTGCATCGCGGATGACGCCGATTGCCTTCTCGGGCGTGAAAATCCGCTTGGGCACATAGGCCGGCGCATTCGTGCCAAGAAACCTGGTGAACGCTTCCTGCGCCTCCCTGACGATGCCCTTCCTCACCATCACGGCCGCGATGTGCGGCCTGCCGACAACGTCATTGCCCGCCACTGCGCGGACTTCGTCATACGTGATGTCGTGCCCGAGCTCCTGCAGCTTGCGGATGATCTGCGGATTGCGCTCCTCGCGGTTGCGCCGGATGTCGGCCAGCGGCGCCGTCATGGCGGCCGTCCCGGCCGACCACCGGGGGAAGTACCCGAGGATGTGCAGCTCGCTGTCGCGGCCGGTGCGCTGCTCGGGATGGGTGAACTCGGCGCTGATCTCGACGCCGGCGATGGCGCGCACGCCGTGTGTCCCCGCGGCGTGCAGGAAGGACGGGTTTCCGTCGACCGTGTCGTGGTCGGTGAGGGCAACGCCTGCGAGGCGGAGCCGCGCTGCTTCAGCCACAAGCGCTTCAGGCGCGAAGGTGCCGTCGGAAAATGTGCTGTGCGTATGCAGGTCAACCATGTGAGGCGCGGCTGCGTGGTGCGCGTTAACCGGCGGCAGGCGGGGGAACGCTGCGCGGCGGATCGCCCGCGCCATGCGCGCCCGCATGCCAGCCAAGCAGCGGCACAGGCCCCGTGCGCACAGGCGCCACGCGGGCGATGTCCACGCGGATATCGCGGATGAGATCGCTGCCGAAGCACGCCTGGACGCGTTGCCGTATGGTGCGCTGGAGCCCTTCGATGAAAGGAATGACCGGCACGCCATCGTCCACGTGCAGGCGGACGGCAAGCCGGACCCTGCTCCCGTCGGCGGCGGAGGTCACATTGACATGGCGGACATTGCCCTGGGCGGAGACGACGCGGGTGACGAATGCATCGAGCGCGCCCGCGTCGATGACGACCGCGCCTTCGATCGTGTCAAGACGAAGCCCTTTCACGCGCCGGCGCGTCACGCGGTATTCACACCACAGGACACAAAGGGAAAGAAGAAGAAGGGCGCTGGCGGCGATCTGGAGCGGGCTGACTGCCACGTACTGCCGCGCCACGGACGCCCTCTCCTCCGCGAGCGTGCGGAGCTCGGGAAAAAGCGCGGCAAGGTACAGCGCCGTCCCGAAGGTGAACACGGCCAGCCAGCACAACCAGAAGAAGAAGCGTGAGAGCGCGTTCCACATGATGAATCACGCCGGCCCAAGGTCGATGCCCTTGGCAAGCCACTCGTCCACAAAATGCGTCGAGTACCGCGTGCCGCGGACAAACGCCGGATGTTTGATCAGATTCCGGTGAAAAGGAATCGTGGTTGCAATGCCCTCGATCTGGAATTCGCCCAGCGCGCGCAGCATGCGGCGTATGGCGCTGATGCGGGTGCGGCCGTGGACGATGAGTTTGGCGATCATCGAGTCGTAGAGGGGCGGAATGGTGTATGCCGCGTACGCCGCGCTGTCCACGCGCACGCCCGGGCCGCCGGGCGGGAGATACTTGGTGATCGTGCCCGGGGATGGCCTGAAATTCCTTTCCGCGTCCTCGGCGTTGATGCGGCACTCGATGGTCCATCCCTGCAGTGTGACGTCTTCCTGCTTGAAGCTCAGCGGCTCGCCCGCGGCGACGGCGAGCTGCTCCTTGACGATGTCGATTCCCGTGGCGAGCTCGGTGACGCAGTGCTCGACCTGGACGCGGGTGTTCATTTCCATGAAGTAGAAACTGCCGGTTTCATCGACAAGGAACTCGATCGTGCCGGCGCTGGTGTACTCCGCCGCGCGGGCAATCGCGCACGCCGCGTCCCCCATGCGCCGCCGCATCTCCCCGTCCACCACGGGCGACGGCGATTCCTCGACGAGCTTCTGGTGGCGGCGCTGGATCGTGCAGTCGCGCTCGCCCAGGTGGCAGATGCTCCCGCGCTCGTCGGCCATCACCTGGACTTCAACATGCCGCGGCTGGCTGATGTAGCGCTCGATGTACACGTCCGGGCAGTTGAAGCATGCCTGCGCTTCCGCCTGCGCCGTGCTGAACGCGTTGGGCAGGCTGATCTGCGTGTGCACGACGCGCATGCCGCGCCCGCCCCCGCCCGCCGATGCCTTGATGATCACCGGGTAGCCGATCTTCTTCGCCGTCTCCTGCGCCTCCTCGACCGTCTTCACCACGTCCTTGCTGCCGGGCACCGTGGGCACGCCGCATTCCTGGGCAAGCCGGCGCGCATTGGCCTTGTTGCCCATCTGGTTGATCGCCGTGTGCTTCGGCCCGATGAACTTGATGTTGCTCGCCTCGCACACCTCGGCGAAATGCGCGTTCTCCGCAAGGAACCCGTAGCCGGGATGAATCGCTTCGGCATCGCTGATCTCGCACGCCGCGATGATCTGCGGTATGTTCAGATAGCTCTCCCGGGCCGGCCCCTTGCCGATGCAGTACGCCTCGTCGGCATACTTCACATGCAGCGAATTGCGGTCGGCTTCACTGTACACCGCGACGACGCGGATGCCCATCTCGTGGCATGCACGGATGATGCGGACGGCGATCTCGCCTCGGTTGGCTATGAGTATCTTCTGGAACATGGGGCCCGTGGTTCAGCTCAAGCGGACTCTGAAGAGCGGCTGGCCGAACTCGACCGGCTGGCCGTTCTTGACGCAGACCTGCTCGACGGTGCCGGACACGTCGGCCTTGATCTCGTTCATGATCTTCATCGCCTCGATGATGCAGACGACCGTATCGGGGCCGGTCTGCGTGCCAATGCTGACGAATGTCGGGCTGTCGGGGCTTGGCGCCGCGTAGAAGGTGCCCACCATCGGCGACGTGATGACGTGGAGCTTGTCGTCTTCAGCGGGCGCAGGCGGCGCGGCGGGCGCAGGCGGCGGTGCAGGCGGCTGGACGGCGGCGGGCGCAGGCGGCGCGGCCGGGATGGCCATCTGGCCTGGCGCGGCCTCCACGCCCGAGCCGGGCTTCCTCAGCGAGAGTTTCTCGCCCTTGCGCTCGAGCGTGAACTCCACGAGCCCGTGCAGGTCCATCATGCGCAGAATCTGTTTGATCTCTTTGAGATCCATACCATCACCGTTCGTGTCCGGTTAGAAAACGGGAACCGCGTCGAAAACCACCTCGTGCCGCAAGCGGTTAATTGTAGGCAACTGCGCCAGGAAAGTCAACAATCTGGTGCGTTGCGCCCCGTTCCGGCGGATATTCAGCGCCTGCACGCGGGAAAACGCCCGTGTTACCCGCCAAATGCATCCCATCTGATGTCGCGCGCGTCGAACACGGGGCCCTCACGGCACACGCGCTCCATGCCGCGCACGGTGGGGACCACGCAGCCCATGCAGATGCCGGCGCCGCACGCCATGTATGCTTCCAGGCACAGCCACGCAGGCACGGCGCGTTCGGCACACATCAGGGCAACCGCCCTGAGCATGGCGGACGGGCCGCAGGCAATCACGGCGCCGGGCACCGCATCCAGCTCGGCGGCAAGCGCGTCGCAGACGCTGCCCTTGCGCCCTTCCGACCCGTCGTCGGTGGCGGTGACGACCGGGCGGCCGAGCGCACGGGCCGTCTCTTCAACGAGCACAAGATCTTCAGACGACCGGGCGCCGAAAATTGCGGTCATCTCCGCCGCACCAGCCCATTCAGCCGCGCAGAAGTGAAGCGGCGGGATGCCGATACCGCCGCCCGCGAGATAGACGCGGCCCTCCGGCCGCTCGAACCCATTGCCGCACGGGCCGAGAAGGCGGACGGCAGCGCCGCGTCTATACTGCGCGATGGCTGTCGTGCCGCGGCCGATGACCTTGTACGCGATCGAGATCGTGCCGGCAGGGCGGTTGACGCCGGCGATGCTGAATGGCTTGTTGAGCAGCGTTGCCCCTTTGGTGGACACCTCGACGAACTGGCCCGGCCGTGCAATCCGGGCAATATCGGGCGCTTCCATCTCGAGCAGACGGTTCGCGCCGCGCAACAGCGCATGCCGCGCGACTCGTGCGATGGTCCAGTTGCGTACAGGGCTCTCGGGCATCTTATCAGGCCTTTTTCGCCCGCGCCGCGCGGGCGTTCATGCTGCGCCGGGGCGTGCCGGCGGGATGCGGCACGCCGATGGGCATCGGCGACGCGCTCTGGTCAACGTCTTCAGCCAGTTCCTCGAAATTCAGGTCGGCGCCAATCACACCCACGAGCTGGTCGCGGTAGTCCAGAACAGGCACACCGGCGGAAAAGCACAGTTTGTGCGTAATGGTCGAGGTGTAGAAGTCGGAGACGTGCACCGCGGGCTTCTGGAGCGTCTTCCTGATCCACTGCCGGTCGGACTTGTCGGTGCCCTTGACGTCATGATCGCGCTCGTACGCGGCGCGCAGGGGCTCATCGGTGGCATTGTCCGTGATCTGGACGCCGTTGGAATCGGTCACGTACATGCGCTGGATGAACGGGTTTTCATCGACGATCTTCTCGATGACCGGCTGGATGACGTCGGGATTCATCGAGATGATCTTCCGGTTCTCGGATGCCCATTTGAGAATCTTCTCGGCCTCGGCGATCGCGCGGTCGCGCACCTGTTCGAGCTCGCCGCGGAACAGGTGGGGCAGATGGCGCCTGGCCTGTTCGAGCAGCTCCTCGTTGGATATGGAAGTCGCACGGCCGTTGTCGTATTCCTGCATCACCCAGCGATGAATCGCCTCGACCGCGGGATGGCGTTTCGATATGGCTTGGTCGCCCGTCAGCTTGAGGCAGGAGTTGACCCAGTAGGCGATGCCGGCCGCGCCGCTCTTGTCGCCGATGATGACGCCGACGGGCCGGTTGAGCAGGTGGGTCGTGTCGAAGACATTGTAGATTTCCTCGTCCTTGAGCACGCCGTCCACATGGATGCCGGCGCGAGTGACGTTGAACTCGGAGCCGACGAACGGCTGGTTGTGCGGAATACGGTCGCCCAGCTCGCGCTCGAAGTACTGCGCGATGTCGGTGATGGCCGCGGTGTCTATGTTCGCGTCCGGCCCTTTGAGCGCAAGGTACTCGACGACCAGCGCTTCGAGCGGCGAGTTGCCCGTGCGCTCGCCGATCCCGAGCAGCGTGGCATTCCCGCCCGCGCAGCCGTACATCCATGCCGTCATCGTGTTGATGTGCACCTTGTGGAAGTCGTTGTGCCCGTGCCATTCGAGCCAGTCGGACGGGAAATCAGCCTCGTGGTGGAGCAGCCAGACGAGCTTGGGAACCGAGCGCGGGATGGCCGCCTCGGCATACGGCACGCCGAAACCGAGCGTGTCGCACAGGCGGATTTTGATCTTCGTCCTGCACTCGTCGGCCAGTGCGCGCAGCCGCTGGGCGAACGGCAGGACGAACCCGTAGATGTCCGCCCGCGTGACGTCCTCGAAGTGGCAGCGCGGCAGCACATCGGCCTCGATCGACGCGCGCACGATCTTCAGGTAGTCTTCCATCGCCTCCGCGCGCGACTTCTTCATCTTGTTGAAGATATGATAGTCCGAGACGGAGGTGAGAATGCCCGTTTCCGCCAACCCGGCTTCGCGCACCAGCGTGAAGTCGTTGATGTTCGCCCGAATCCAGCCGGTGACTTCAGGATACTTGTACCCCAGCTCCCTGCACTTGCGCAGCGCCTCGCGGTCCCGTTGCGTGTAGAGGAAAAATTCGCTCTGGCGGATCAGGCCTGAGCGTCCGCCGAGCCGGTGAAGCATCCTGTACAGGTCGACGATCTGCTGGGCGGTGAACGGTTCGCGCGCCTGCTGGCCGTCGCGGAAGGTGGTGTCGGTGATGAAGATGTCGTCCGGCAGCGCCATCGGCACGCGGTGCCAGTCAAACGGAATGCGCGGCACGTCGCGGTAGGTGAAGTGCTCGCGAAACAGATTCGGCTCATCCACGTCCTGCAGCGCATACAGCGGTTTGCCGACAAACGGGCTCCGCCCCACATGGTCCAGTTTGTTCATTGCTTCTCCTCGTCAGAATCATACAGCCCGCGCGGCGCCCCACCCGGGCGCGTGCCCGGCCGCCGCAGCGCCTGAAAAAGCAACAGAGTATAGCAAAACCCGCGCCGGTGCGCAACCCGCGGCGGAATGGATATTGCACGGCAAACTTGACCTATTCCTGTTTTTAAGGTAATATACTAGTAGAGGGACGATAAGGTGTCCCTCCCGGCGTGCCTCCGCGCTTGTCCGCACTCACGCGGATGCGGCGGCATCAGCAACGGTGCTGTATGACGACTCATAACCTGCTGATACAACCAATGGTGTCCCTATGGCTCCTACACAGAAGAAGTCCGGCTTGAAGCACATCCTCCGTTCATTGCTCGTTGCATGCGCGGCGGCAACCGTCTCAACTGCCGCGCCGTACTCGTGGCAGGAACCGCATGCGGGGATAACGCCTTCCGGCGACCTTGTCTGGCAGCCCAAGCCGTTTGCCTACGAGGCTAGCGACACGGTAAGGTATATCGACTACGAGGGCGGCAACGACAGCAACGCCGGCACCATGGCCGCCCCGTGGAAGCATCACCCGTGGGACGCCGAGGCCACGGGCAACGCCGCCGCGTTCAGCGGCCCGGCCACCTACGTGTTCAAGCGCGGCGTCGCCTACCGCGGCACGCTGACGCCCGATGACACGGGTGCCGTGGGCAATCCCATCCGCTTGACGAGCGACCCGGGCTGGGGCTCGGGCGAGGCCATGCTTTACGCTTCCGAGGTTATCACCAGCGGCTGGGAGCGCGGCGGCCATCCGTTGATGCCGAACTCGAACATGGTATGGCACATCGACCTGCCGTTCGCGCCGCGGCGCGTCTGGCTGGTCGAGGGGGCGAGCATCCAGCGCCTCGCGCTCGCCCGCACGCCCAACTGGGCGGAATCCGACCCGGATGACGTCAAGAGCGAGTGGCCGCGGTGGCAGAGCGTGAACAACGTCACCTGGGGCGGGCAGAGCATGAAGCGGTGCACCAGCTCATCCCTGACGCAGTCGGCGGACTACTACAGCAACGCGCTCGTGTGGATAGAATGGTTCCCGATGATGGGCTCGCCCTACCCGTGCAGAGTGCGCGCGTTTGACGCATCAGCCGATGCCATGTACTTCCAGGTGGTCAACGACTGGGGGCCGTCGTGGAACACCCGGTTCTTTGTCGAAGACATGCCGCAGTACCTCGATGTCACGAATGAGTTCTGGTTCGACAAGACGGGCAATGGCGGCCGCCTCTACGTGCGCCTGTCCGGCGACCGCGAGCCGAACGGACTGCAGATCGAGGCCGCGCGCCACATGAACCACATCAACAGCCCGAGCATCAGCTACTTCGACGTCAACGGCCTCACCTTCCGCTTCAACAACGCGTTCTGGGATCTCACGGCGCAGCAGTCGCTGCCCGCGCAGGACGTGGACAACGCGGCGGTCCGCGTCACCGGCGGCGGCACGGATATCAGCGTACGCAACTGCGTCTTCGAGCATGTTCCCGAGGCCGTCCGCGTGCTTTCCGACCGCGTGTACAACATTCTCAGCGGCGTATCCATCACGGACAACGCGATCGCCGAGACCGACCATGGGGCGATGACCATCGAGGAGTACGGCGGCACGCCGCCGTATGGCGCCGTGCGCGACCTGAAGGTGCTGCGGAACCGCCTGTACCGCATCGGCATGCGCCCGCGGCCGCGCGAGCACGGCCATGCCGTGTCGATCCTCTTCCCCGAGACGGCGGAGATTGCCGGGAATATCCTTGACCGCGTCTGGGCCTCGGGCCTGTTCATTTTCGGCGGCAAGGCCTCGGGCAACATCGGGCGCGAAGTGCCGTTGACCCGCATTCTGATCCATCACAACCGTATCGTCGACCCGTTGCTCTCGTGCAACGACTGGGGCGGGATCGAGACGTGGCAGGGCGGCCCGTTCTACCTCTACAGCAACATCTCGGGCAACCCGGGCGGCCTGATGCGCGGCACGTCGCGCTTCGGCTTCGCCTACTACCTCGACGGCTCGTACAAGAACTACGTCTTCAACAACATCGCCTGGGGCAAGAACAACACGCTCTCCAGCCCGCTGTGCAATCTCGCCGCCTTCCAGAGCGTCCTCGGCTTCCAGAACATGTTCATCAACAACTCCGCCTACAAGTTCGCCATCGGCATCCGCCGCAACACGGAGCAGACCGGCCGCAACGCCTACGTCGGCAACATCTGGACGGACATGTCGGACTGGAACTACTACTACGACAGGAACAACGGCGGCCATGTCTCCGATTCGACATACGACTACCGCAACATGGCGTTCGCGAACAACGTCTTCCACATGCTCGCCCCCAAGGTCGCCGTCTTCGAGAGCGCCAACACGACCTACACGACGTTCGAGGCCTTCCGCAACGCGCTCATCGCGCGCAAGACATGCGCCAGCTCGCTCGGCCAGATCAGCACGAACATGCCGTTCGTCAATGCCGGCGCGCACGATTTCCGCCTTGCGGACGGCTCGCCCGCCATCAACGCCGGCGTCAACCATCTCGTCCCCTGGGCGCTCTACCGCATGCTCGGCGAATGGCATTTCCGCTGCGACAATGTGAACCCGAGCTATGTGCAGGATGAGAACTGGTTCATGACCGGCGCATACACCAACCGCGATAACTACTACCAGACCCCGCGGCTCCATCTGACGATCGCGAACGCGTCCGAAGGCGCGTACGTGCAGGGCCCGCTCGAGAACTGGTGCCACAGCGCCCTCCAGTTCAACGGCAGCACGCGCTATGCATCCGTGCCCACGCCGGCAAGCGGGCTCACGCTCGATCCACGCACCAACGGCCTCATCGTCGAAGTCTATTTCAAGACCGTGCCAGACCACACCGGCGGCGTCATCGTCTCCAAGCTCGACGCCTGGAACGGCTATGCGCTCGAAATCAACGAGGACGGCACGCCCGCCATGCGCATCCGCGTCAACGGCCAGGACGGCATCAAGACCGGCTCGACCCTCGTCAACGACGGCGCGTGGCACCACCTCATCGGCGAGCTCGACCGCAAGTATGGCATGATCTCGCTCTATCTCGACGGCGCGAAGATCGACATGGCCTTCAGCGGCAGCTCGCCGCAGCCGGGCCTGTGGATCACGAACCGTGCCGACTTCCTCGTGGGCAAAGGCTCTTCCGGCCGCTACTTCAACGGCGCGATCGACTACCTGCGCGTCGCGGGCGGCTCGTTCGCCGAGGCGCGCACGACGATCAACGAACTCTATGAATGGCAGTTCAACGGCCCCGCGACAAGAGACTTCACCGGCGCGGCGCCCGTCGGCCAGCGCGATGCCGGCGCGTTCGAGTGGGGCATTCAGCCGAACCGCGCGCCGCGCGTGACGATGCAGCCGCAGTCGCTCCTTGTCTTCGAGAACGGCGCGGCGTCGTTCAACGTCTTCGCTGATGCGGCGGAAGCGTACCAGTGGCGCAAGGGCGGCGCGGCCATTCCCAACGCCACCAACGCGCGCTACAGCATCTCAGCCGCCCAAAGCACGCATGTCGGCACGTACGATGTCGTGGTCAGCAGTCCCTATGGCACGGCGGTCAGCGACACGGCAGGACTGACGATCGTGCCGGAGCCTGCGATGATGACGGGCGCGCTTGCGCTGCTGCTGCTGGCGCGCGGCCTGCGACGCCGCGAGTGATCCCCGTCTCTGCAACATTCACACGTACACGGCATTCTCCATGACTGTGCCAAAGAGCCCGCGGAGTTTCTTGTGTCATCGCCTCGCCATTCTGGCATGCCTTGCCAGCTTGGTCTGCTTCGGCATCCCGTATTCCTGGCAGGAGACCCAGGCAGGCGTAACGCCTTCCGGCGACCTTGTCTGGCAGCCCAGGCCGTTTGTCTACGAGGCGGGCAGCACGGTCAGATATATCGACTATGAGGGCGGCAACGACAGCAATGCCGGCACCATGGACGCCCCGTGGAAGCATCACCCGTGGGACGCCAGCGCCGCGGGCAACGCCGCCGCGTTCAGCGGCCCGGCCACCTACGTGTTCAAGCGCGGCGTCGTCTACCGCGGCACGCTGACGCCCGATGACACGGGCGCCGCGGGCAATCCCATCCGCTTGACGAGCGACCCGGACTGGGGCTCGGGCGAAGCCATGCTCTACGCTTCCGAGGCTATCACCAGCGGCTGGGAGCGCGGCGGCCATCAGTTGATGCCGAACTCGAACATGGTGTGGCACATCGACCTGCCATTCGCGCCCCGGCGTGTCTGGCTGGTCGAGGGGGCGAGCATCCAGCGCCTCGCGCTCGCCCGCACGCCCAACTGGGCGGAATCCAACCCGGATGACGTCAAGAGCACATGGTGGAAGTGGCAGAGCGTAAACACGGTGACCTGGGGCGGGCAGAGCACGTTCAAGGGAACCGATTCGCTCCACCTGACGCAGCCGGCAGCCTACTACAGCAACGCGATCGTGTGGACGGAGTTTTTCCCGGTGATGGGCTCGCCGTACGCGGCGCGCGTGCTCGGTTTCGATTCGGGCACGAAGTCAATCTTCTGGCGTCACCCCTTCGGCTGGGGCCCGGTGCAGCACAGCCGCTTCTTCATCGAGGACATGCCGCAGTACCTCGACGCCACGAACGAGTTCTGGTTCGACAAAACGGGCAGCGGCGGACGCCTCTATGTCCGCCTTCCGGACGATCGCGAGCCGAACGGCCTCCAGATCGAAGCGGCGCGCCACATGAACCAGATCAACAGCCCGAGCATCAGCTACCTCGAGATCAGCGGCCTCTCGTTCCGCTTCAACAACGCGTTCTGGGACCTTACGGCCATGCAGTCGCTGCCCGCCCAGGACGTGCTCAATGCCGCCATTCGCGTAACGGGCGGCGGCACGGACATCGCGATCCGCAACTGCACATTCGAGCACGGAGCCGAGGCCGTGAGGATCCTCTCCGACCGCGTGTACAATACTCTCGACAAGATCGCCATCACAGACAACAGCCTCGCCGAGCTTGACCACGCAGCAATGACGATCGACGAATACGGCGGCACGCCGCCCTATGGCGCCATCCGGAAGCTTGACATCCTGCGCAACAGGGTGTACCGCATCGGCATGCGGCCCGACCTGCCGTCGCACGGCCACGCCGTGTCGGTCAACGGCCCGGAGACGGCGGAGATTGCGGGCAACACTCTCGACCGCATCTGGGGTTCCGCGCTGTTCGTGTTCGGCGGCAAGCCCTCGGGCGTCGGCGGCCGTGAAGTGCCGCTGACACGCATCCTGATCCATCACAACAGGGTGACCGACGCGTTGCTCACCTGCAACGACTGGGGCGCCATCGAGACGTGGCAGGGCGGCCCGTTCTACCTCTATGGCAACATCTCCGGCAATCCCGGCGGGTTCTGGAACCCGAGCTACACCTGGGGCGGCTCGCCCCGCTTCGGCTTTGCCTTCTACCTGGACGGCTCGTTCAAGAATTACGTCTTCAACAACGTCGCCTGGGGCAAAAACAACACGCTCACCAGCCCGCTGTGCAACCTCGCCGCCTTCCAGAGCGTCTTCGGCTTCCAGAACGTCTATTTCAACAACACTGTCTACAAGTTCGCCATCGGCATCCGCCGCGACGGCGAGCAGACCGGGCGGAACGCCTATCTCGGGAACATCTGGTCCGATTTCTCCGACATCCACTACTGCTACTACCAGAGCAACTTCTCGGACAGCCAGTATGACTACCGCAACCTGGCGTTCGCAAGAAACATCTATCATCTCCCCGCTCCGAAATACGCCAAGTTCGAGGCTAGCGGCACCACGCACACGACATTCGACAGCTTCCGCAACGCGCTTACCGCGCGCAAGACAAGCGCCTGCTCGCTCGGCCAGGTCAGCACGAACACGCCCATGCGCGACGCTCCGAATCACGACTTCCGCCCGGCCGACGGTTCCGTCGCCATCAATGCCGGCGCCAGGCAGTTCGTTCCCTGGGCGCTGCACCGCATGTTCGGCGAGTGGCACTTCCGTCTCGACAACGTCGACCCGTGCTACATCCAGGATGAGAACTGGTTCATGACCACCGCGTACACGAACCGCGAGAATTACTACCAGACCCCGCGGCTCCATCTGACCGCCACAAATGTCTCGGCCGATGATTACGCCGGCGGGCCGCTCGAAAACTGGTGCTCCAGCGCTCTCCAGTTCAACGGCAGCACACGCTACGCATCCGTGAAGCCCCTGACAAGCGGGCTTACGCTCGATCCGGGCACCAACGGCCTCATCGTCGAAGTCTATTTCAAAACCGTGCCAGACCACACCGGCGGCGTCATCGTTTCCAAGCTCGACGCTTGGAACGGCTATGCGCTCGAAATCAACGAGCACGGCACGCCCGCCATGCGC